>CAZSFA010000231.1:0-3733 GCA_964606055.1 uncultured Oceaniradius sp.
ACCAGCCGAGCAGGTACATGTCGTAATTGTCCGCGCGCAGTTCCGGCCAGTAGTTGCGGACCGGCATGGCGTCGAGTTCGGCCTCGACGCCGACTTGGGCAAGCATCGAAACGACCGCCTGACACACCGCTTCGTCGTTGAGATAGCGATCGTTCGGGCATTTCAGGCCAAAGGAGAATCCGTCGCCGTACCCGGCTTCGGCCAGCAGCGCACGCGCCTGATCGGGATCGAAGGCGGGGCGGTCGGCCAGCGCCTCGGTGTAGCCGCGCATGGCGGGACTGACCAGTTGCGAGGCCGGTTCGGCCGCGCCGCGCATGATGGTTTGCAGGATCGCGTCCACATTGACCGCGTGCGCCACGGCCTGACGGACGCGCGCGTCGCGGAACGGATTGGGCTCGCCGGCGTCGTCGGCGTACTTGAGCGCTTCGGCCTGATGGGCGAAGCCAAGCATGATGACGCGGGCCTCGATGCCCTGGATCACACCGACGCCGTCGCGCCCGTTGATGCGTTCGACATCCTGGATCGGAACGGGGTTGATCATGTCGACCTCGCCGGAGAGCAGGGCCGCGACGGCGGTCGCGGAGTTCTGCACAGGCGTGAACTCGGCGCGGGTCACGTTGTGCTCGACCTCGCCCCACCAGTCGGCGAACGGTTCGAGCACGGTCATCAGGCCGGGCTGACGCTCGGCGACGACGAAGGCACCGGTGCCGTTTGCGTTGAGCGTGGCGTAGTTCTCGGCATCGCGCGCGGGCAGTTCCACGCCGTTTTCGGCCGCCCAATCCGAATCCATGATCATGAAGTTGGCGATGGAATCGGGAAAGATGGGATTGGGCGCGGTTGTCATGAAATCGATGGTGTGGTCGTCCACCACGCGCACCTCGGAGACCGGCGCAAACCATGATGCGGTATCGGCCGCTTCGGACGAAGCGCGCTCATACGAAAAGAGCACGTCTTCGGCGTTGAACGCGGCGCCGTTGTGGAAGGTCACGCCCCGGCGCAGGTTGAAGCGCCAGCCGTCGCCGCCGAGCGGCTCCCAGCTTTCGGCGAGTGCGGGCTCGACGGCCATGTCGCGGCCGCGGCGCACAAGCCCTTCGTAGACGTTGTTGAGAAAACCAAGCACCGGCGCGGAGTTGACCGCGTGCGGGTCCATGGTTTGCGGGTCGGTCTGGGCGGCCCAGCGAAAGGTCTCGGCCTGCGCGGCGGCGCTCGTGAGCAACAACGTGCCGGCAAGTGTGAAAATGAGTTTGGTCATTGCTTCTCCCCTTGCGGGCAGCGTCAATGGGTGGCCCGCCATCACGGGAGCATAGGGCGGGGGCAAGATGCCCCCAACCCTTGCTTGGTTACGCCGCGTTCACGCTTAGTTGAACGTCAGGTATTTGAAGTGCGGCTGGTTTTCCGGCTGCGTCGGGAAGTTGATGTTGTCGTTCATGCCCCAGTTCAGCACCTGGTGGTGCAGCGCCAGGTAGATGACCTCTTCCTGAACCGTGTTCCAGATCTCGGCGATGGTCGCGTTGCGCACATCCAGATCGGTCTCAGAACCCAGCGACTGGATCTTGGCATCAACGTCGGCGTTCGAGAAGCGGGTCGCGTTCCACGAACCACGCTCGTCGTTGCGGGTGTGAACCAGGAAGTTGAAGTTGTACTCGCTGTCGAAGGTCGGCACGCCCCAGCCAAGCAGGTAGAAGTCGGTCTCCCAGTTGGCGATCAGCGGGAAGTGCAGGCTGCGGCTTTGGGCGACCAGATTCACGTCGATGCCGATCTGGCCCATCATGCCGACAGCCGCCTGGCAGATCGCCTCATCGTTGATGTAGCGGTCGTTGGGGCAGTGCAGCGTGACTTCAAAACCGTCGCCATAGCCGGCTTCTGCCATCAGCGAGCGGGCGGTTTCGATGTCGGGCTGCGGATAGGCGTCGAGCGCCTCGGTCCAGCCGTTGACGAAGGGCGGCACGATCACACCGGTGGGCGTCGACTGGCCGCGCATGACGACCTGCTGGATCGCTTCGCGGTTGATGGCCAGGTTCATCGCCTGGCGCACGCGCAGGTCGGCGAACGGGTTGGCGCCGTCGACATTGTCGTTGACCAGATCGTCGTCGCCCACATTGACGCCCAGGAAGATGGTGCGGTTCTGCGGCGTCATGCGCACGGTCAGGCCGTCCTGGGCCTCGACGCGCTCAAGGTCCTGCACCGGCACGTCCTGAATGAAGTCGACCTCGCCCGAAAGAAGCGCGGCGACGCGGGTGGCCGCGTTCTGGATCGGGGTGTGGACGATCTCGGTGACTTCGAGCGGGAACTCGCCAATGCCCCAGTAGTTTTCGTTGGCGGTCAGGACGGTGCGGGTGTCGGGCTCGCGGCTGACCAGCGCGAACGCGCCGGTGCCGTTGGCGTTGCGCACGGCAAAGGTCTCTTCGCCGCCCTCATAATCCTGCGGCTTGGTGACGCCATTTGCCTCGGCCCAACCCTTGTCCATCATGAAGGTATTGGTCAGGTTGTTGGGCAGCAGCGGGTTCGGGCCATCGGTGACGATCTCGACGGTGAAGTCGTCGACCGCGCGGACCTCGGTGATGGTGACGAGCAACTCCTTCATGTCGGAATCGTCCATCTTGGCGCGCTCAAGCGAGAAGACGACGTCTTCGGCGGTGAAGGCCGCGCCGTCGTGGAACGTCACACCTTCGCGCAGGTTGAACACCCACACATTGGCGTCGTCTTCGCTGACGGCCCAATCGGTTGCCAGCGCCGGCACGATCTGGGCGGCCATGTCGCGATGCAAGAGCGGCTCGTAGATCTGGTGGGCGAGGGTGTGCGTGGGGCCTTCGTTCTGCGCATGCGGGTCGAGCGTGAGCGAGTCGCCGACGCTGGACCATCGCAGCGTTTCGGCATGCGCGGCCGTGCTGGCCACCAGCGCCGCGGCAAGCGCAGCGCCGACCATCTTGATTGAGGACTTCATTGTGATCTCCCTGAAGTTCGGCCCGCATAACCTGCAGGCATTGGCCGGACACTAGACAGACTGGCCACGGCGAATCCAGTGAAAAATCAACTTCGCTGAACGCTCTATCAAATCGATTTGAACCCGGCCGGAGGCGTACGGCCGGGTTCGGGGTGCGCCGTCAGCCGGCGCCTGCCAGCCGTTTGGCATGCGCCCGCATGGCCGCCGGCAGCCATGCCGAGAACCGCCGGCCGAGCCGTTCGTAGCGGGCAACGAAATCCGGGTGGCTTTCATAGAGAGCGGCGAGGCCCTGATAGGCGTCGGCCGGGCAGGGCTTGCCCCAGAACCGGGCGATCAGATCGCGGTGTTCCTCGATCAGCGCGTGATTGTCGGCCGATGCGGCGTCGGCGCCGGCTTCATGGGCGGCGACCAGGCGCGTCTCGATCGAGCGCAGGTCCTCCATCAGGCCCTGCGTACCTTCCGGCGCGGCGGCCACGGCCTTCCTGGATGCGGCGATCTGGGCGGCCATGTCGGCGCCATAGGTGTCGATCAGCCAGTTTTCGTAGTCGGCCTGTTTTTCGGGCGCGAACGGTGTGTAGAGATCCTCGATTGACATGTTTTGCTGTCCTTTCAGATGCGCAATCGTGCGATCGAGCGTTTCGATCAGCTGCGCTGTGCGCCGGGCCGACGCGGCAAGCGCGGCGCGGTGGCGTTGCAGCCGGTCGATCCTGTCGGCCGGCGTGTTCAGGACAGTGGCGATGTCGGCCAGCGGCATGCCGATGTCACGGTAGAACAGGATCTCCTGCAACC
>CAZSFA010000232.1:0-3725 GCA_964606055.1 uncultured Oceaniradius sp.
CTGGAAGGCCCGTTCATCAGCCGCGACAAGCTCGGCGCCCAGCCCGATTTCGTGATCGACGCGGACATCGCGCTGATCGATGCGTTCGATGCCATTGCGCCCTTGCGCGTTGTCACCTGCGCGCCCGAAGCCGACCCCGATGGCGCGATGACGCGGCATCTGAACGCCAGGGGCGTTCGCGTTCAGATCGGCCATTCCAGTTGCGACTACGAGACGGCGGCCGCCTGCTTTGAGACCGGCCGGCACGGCGTCACCCACATGTTCAACGCCATGTCCGGCCTGCACCATCGCGCGCCCGGCATCGCCGGCGCCGCGCTCGCCCATGCCGCCTACGCCGAACTGATCCCGGATCTGTTGCATGTGCATCCGGGCGCGATGCGCGCGGCGATGCGGGCGATCCCCGGCCTTTACGCGGTCACCGACGCGACCGCCGCCTCGGGCATGCCCGATGGCGACTACCAGCTTGGCACGCAGACCGTGCGCCGCTGCGGCAATGGCGTGCGGCTGGCCGACGGCACGCTGGCCGGCTCGTGCCTGACGATGGTCGATGCGTTCCGCAACTTCGTGGCGATCGGGCTTTCGGTTGCCGAGGCATCGGCGCGCACGTCGACGATCGCCGCCGACTATCTGGGCCTGACCGATCGCGGCCGGATTGCCGGGGGCGCGATGGCCGATCTGGTCGTGCTTGCGCCCGATCTGGCCCTTGAGGCGGTCGTCGTGCGCGGCGAGGCGATCCCGCTCAGCGGCTGATCAGCCGCTGCACGACCGGCGTCAGTTCGGCCGCCACCACGTCGTCGCCGACCAGTTCGGCGATCGTCGCCCGGGCCGTGTCGGGCGAGATGGCGATGCCGGCGCGCAAATGCGCCAGAACGCCCAGCAGCGTGGTGTCCTTGCAGGCGCCGGCGCGATAACGCCACAGCGCGACCGTTGCCGTCCGCTCCATCTCCTCAAGGCCGCAGCGGCGCGCCGGGTCGAGGTTCTGCCAGAACAGCGTCACCAGATCGACCAGCGCCGAGGATTCGTCGGCAAAATACAGATGTGCCAGCATGTCCTGCCCCAGTTCGGACATGTCGACGCTGTCGATCAGCGGGTCGGCGATGATCAGTTCGCCACCCTCGCCGGCGCGGGGCGCATTGCCGTGCAGCCGGCGCGAGACGACCAGCGCCCAGTCATTGTCCGATGCATACAGCGTCAGCCGCCGCGCCAACGGCCGGATGGTGCGGATCATGCTGGCGAACAGGCCGGCATCGACATCGGGCGCGGCAAAGACGATCTGGTCGAACACCGGTTCGGGCCGGTCTTGGGCGTCAATGCGCAGCGCCATCAGTTCCAGCGCATCGGTCAGCGCGCGATTGCCCATCGAGTGGGCCACCAGATGGATGCGGGTCGCGCCCGATTGCGCAACGAATGCTTCGAGGAACTGCGACAGGCGCCGGCCGCTGTGCCGCACCACGGCGGTGTCGGCGATGTAGCCGGTCGTCGCGCCGCGCGACGGCCAGGAATAGACGACCGGCACGCCGGTGAACTGCATGTCATGGGCCATCTGCGCCGCGCGCATGGTCGCCGCCTCGAAGCTGACGTTGAAGCCGTGCACAAGCACGAACGCCTCGTCGCTGTCGCGCCCGTCAAGATCGTCGCGAATGCGCTCATAAAAGCCGTCGGCCGGCAGCGGTTCGACGCTTTGCAGGATCACGTGCCGCGCCGGGTTGGCCGAGAACTCCAATCGCCAGATCGACGGCGTGTCGATCGTTCCGGGCCGGCGGATGTTGGGAATCGTCACTTCGGCGACGCCGTGTTCAAGATCGCCACGGCCATGACCATAGAACCGGGCGGGATGGGTCTGCCCGGTCCGCGCGCGGTCGGTGGCGTAGTAGACATCGACGCGGCTGAACCCGTCTTCGGGATTGCCGGTGCCGTCCCCGCGCAACGTCTCCTCAAGCCCGGCGATCTGCGCGCGCAATTCGGCGGCGACATCGGCGCGCCCGGCCATCTCGTTGATGTCCGCCAGCCGTGCCATGGTGGTCGCGATCTGGTCGGCGCCACGATTGGCGGCGCGGTCTGCGGCCAGCGCGTTTCCGGCTTCGCGCAGCGCGTCGGCCAGCCGGCCCCCGGCCGCATAAAGGTCGCGCGCCTCGGCATGATAGGGTGCCGGATCGACGGCCAGGACATCGCGGTGCCGGCCTGCCAGTTCGGCGAGCCAGGCGAGCGTGTCGGCAAGCGCGACCGGATCGTCCATCCGGCGCACGATGTCGGCCTGTTCCTGCAACAGGCCGAAGACCAGTCGGACATCGGGGTCCTGTTCGGCCAGCGCGGCCTCGAGCGCGGCTTCGATCGCGGCAAGCCGTTCGCCCGGGTCGGCAGCCGCCGCCAGTTCCGCGCCGAGCGCCACTGCGTCCGGCAGACCCTGAGCGCGTGCGCTCGGCTGGCCGGATGCCATGATCAGTGCCGCGCAGATCACCACGCCCAGCCCGATGCGCGCTTTCTCGATGAATGTCGTCATGCCGGTTGCAACCCCTGACCGGTGTGCTCGGATGCCATGCATGCGTTGCCCTCCGCAAGCCACGGGAACGAAGTGCATCTTCGTCGGTTTTCCGTCATAGTGAAAACACACGATGCACGCACAGTGCAAAGCCGACAATCACGGTCAATGTATGATCGCGGCCGGTTTTGCGGTTCGGGCGGAAGGAAACGATGATCGGACGATGGCGGGCGGTCGGGCTGGCGGTCGGGTTGGCGCTGAGCATCGCCGTGGCTGTCGCGGTGACACCGTCAGCCGCGCAGGAGACGGCTGAATCCCCGCCCGGCCAGACGACGGCCGAGCGCTGGGCCGCGTTGGCGGCACGTTCGGTCACCCTGTTCAGTGAGGCCAGCTACGACGATGCGGCGGATGCAGCCGAGCAATCGCTGTGGCTGGCGCTTGGCGCATTCGGCTTCTGGCATGCCGATACGGCGTCCAGCCTGAGCAACCTTGGGTCCATCCAGAACGCTCTTGGTCATCCCGGCGCGGCGTTGCCGCTGTTCCGTCAGAGCGCGGCAATCAACCGTGTCGTGCTCGGTCCCGCTGATGCCAATGCGCGCTATGCCGTCGAGCAGTTGGGCCGCGTCCTGATCGCAGTCGGACGCCCGGCCGATGGCGAAGCGGTGCTGACCGGGCACGTGGCCGAAATGCAGGCGGCCGGCTTCATCGACGCGCGGCTGGTTCCGGTGATCGTGCAACTGGCCGAACTGGCGAGCGCGCGCAACGACAAGGACCTTGCGGAAGACCGCTACAGGCAGGCGATCGCAACCGCCCGAGGCGATGCCGCCACCGATGCGGCCTACATGGCCTCGTTCATCACAGATTTCGGCGTGTTGCTCGAAGACATGGGCCGGTTCGGCGAAGCAGAACGCGCCTATCGCGACGTGGTGGCGCTGCGCGAGGCCGGCTTCGGCCCGGACAGCGCCGAGACCGCCGATGCGCTCAACGCGCTTGGCCTGCTCCTGCACGACACCGGCCAGTTGGGCGCGGCGCAGGCCATCCATCGCCGTGCGCTCGCCATCCGCGAAGCGATCTTCGGCCCCGATCACCATGAAACGGCGGTCAGCCTGAACAATGTCGCGCTGGTTCTGTATCAGAATGGCGATTACGCGGCGGCCGAACCGATGTTCCGCCGCTCGCTGGCGATCGGCATCCGCGACGAGGGCGAGGAGAGCCAGAGCGCCTCGCGCAGCATGAACAATCTGGC
>CAZSFA010000233.1:0-3712 GCA_964606055.1 uncultured Oceaniradius sp.
GAAGGGCTCGTCGGCCATGCCGCACAAGCGCAATCCGGTCCTGACAGAAAACCTGACCGGCCTTGCCCGCATGGTGCGGGCGTTCGTGACGCCGGCGCTCGAGAACGTCGCGCTTTGGCACGAACGGGACATCTCGCACTCATCGGTCGAACGGATGATCGGACCGGACGCGACGGTGACGCTCGATTTCGCGCTGCACCGACTGACCGGCGTGATCGACAAGCTCGTCGTCTATCCCGACACGATGGCCGCCAATGTGGACCGGCTGCGCGGGCTGATCCATTCGCAGCGCGTGCTGCTTGCGCTGACCCAGGCCGGCGTCAGCCGGGAAGACGCCTATCGGCTGGTGCAGCGCAACGCGATGAAGGTGTGGGAAGACGGCAAGGATTTCCGCACCGAACTGCTCGCCGACGACGATGTGCGCGCGCATCTGAGCGCGGAGGCGATCGACGACAGGTTCGACCTGGGCTACCACCTCAAGCATGTCGACACGCTGTTCGACCGCGTGTTCGGGCCCGATACCGGCGCCGACTGAGGCCCCGACGGCGGTCCTGCGCCTTCGCGCTTGTATCAGCCCGTTACCACATGTGACGCATCGCGGCGCGAACCGGCCATGGTCTCCTGCAAGGCTGCAAACAGCCCGAAAGGAGACACCCATGTCCGATCAACACGACACCGAAGTGCGCCGCCCGGTCGCGCCGCCGCCCAGATCGTCCGCGAACACCATGATCACAATCGGCATCGCGCTGATTGCCGCGATCGCCATCATCGCGGTCTTCTTCGTCATCGGGGCGGATCGCGCCCCGACCGACGGGCCTGATCTGGGCAATCCGGCGCCGCAAAGCACGCCGGTCGAATAGGACTCTGCGCCCGGCGCGGCGATCCCTACCCGCGTGCGGCGTTCAGCACCGCCAGGGCACCGGCCTTGACCAGTCCATGGTCAAAGCCGACGGCGACGAGCGCGTAGCCCATCGCGACATAGCGCGGTGTCATTGCCGGGTCGGCGGCGAAGATGCCGGCGACCTTGCCGCGCGCACGAGCGGCGGCGGCGATCGCCGCGACCGCCTCCATCATCGGTTCGTGCTTGGGATCGTATGTCGCGCCGTCCGTCCAGCCGATGGAGAAATCGGCGGGCCCGACGAACACGCCATCGATACCGGGCACATCGACGATCGCCTCGACGGCGTCGAAGGCGGGTCTGGTCTCGATCATCGCCAGCGCGAGCGTGTTGCCGTTGGCGCTGTCAAGGAAGGCCTGCCCGCTGGGCACGCCACGCACGGCAACGCTGCGCGTCGGCCCCCACGAGCGCAGGCCGACGGGCGGGAACTTGGTCGCTTCAGCGAACCGCTCGGCATCGGCGACGGTGTTGATCATCGGCGCAATCACAACGTCTGCGCCGAAATCGAGTGCGCGGGAGGCCATGTCGAAGCGGCCGACGGGCACGCGCACCACAGCCGGCTTGCGCTGGCCGATCACAGCCTCGACACCGGTCCAGATGGACTGTTCGGTGTGGCCGCCGTGCTGCATGTCGAGCGCGACGGTATCGAAGTCCTGGCGCGCCAACATGGCGACCAGCCCGGTGTCGGGCACCGACGACCAGGCGGCCAGCGCGGTTTCGCCGCGCCTGAGGCGGTCGGCGAACGTGTACTCGAACTTCGTCATTGGGCGCGATCGCCGCGCTGGTGCCGGACCGTCACTGGCTCTGCACTTCCTCGGCGGCCTGCACCATCAGTTCATCCATCGTGCGGCGAATTTGGTGGTCGGACTGGTCGATGCCGGCCGCATCGAAATCGCCGCGCACCTTGCGGAACACGTCCTCATCGCCCGGCTCCTCGAAATCGGCGGCGATGACTTCCTTGGCATAGGCTTCGGCCTCGTCGCCGGTCTTGCCCAGCTTTTCGGCCGCCCAAAGGCCCAGAAGCTTGTTGCGGCGCGCCTCGGCCTTGAAGCGCAACTCAGCGTCATGGGCGAACTTGTTCTCGAAGGCGTCCTTGCGATCCTTGATGCTCATGGTGAATGCTCCTGACGGCTGAGACGATGCATGGTGGCCGGTATGTAATCATCGGGACCGGCCAAGCCAACCCGATTTTGGCGCGATCGCATTTGTCTTTGGGCAACAAAATCGCCATTTGTTTTGCCGCCCCGCTTCGGATAAACGATCGCGGATATCCATGACAGGGTCAGCCTATGAAACGCCGCCGCATCTATGAAGGCAAAGCCAAGATTCTGTACGAGGGCCCCGAGCCCGGCACGCTGGTGCAGCACTTCAAGGATGACGCGACCGCCTACAACGCGCAAAAACATGACGTGATCGAGGGCAAGGGCGTCCTCAACAACCGGATCTCCGAGCACATCTTCACGGCGCTCAACCGGATGGGCATCCCCAATCATTTCATCAAGCGGCTGAACATGCGCGAGCAACTCATTCGCGAAGTTGAGATTATTCCGGTTGAGGTTGTGGTCCGAAACGTCGCGGCCGGTTCGCTCTCCAAGCGCCTGGGGCTTGAGGAAGGCACCGTGCTGCCCCGCTCGATCATCGAATTCTATTACAAGTCCGATCCGCTCGGCGATCCGCTGGTGTCGGAGGAACACGTCACCGCATTCGGCTGGGCCAATCCGCAGGAGATCGACGACATGATGGCGCTCGCCATCCGCGTCAACGACTTCCTGTCGGGGCTGTTCTTGGGCATCGGCATCCAGCTTGTCGACTTCAAGATCGAGTGCGGCCGGCTTTTTGAGAACGACATGATGCGGATCGTCGTCGCCGACGAGATCTCGCCTGATTCGTGCCGGCTGTGGGACATAGACACCGAGGACAAGCTGGACAAGGACCGGTTTCGCCGGGACATGGGCGGGCTGGTGGAAGCCTATGCCGAAGTCGCGCGCCGGCTTGGCATCATGAACGAGAACGAGCGGCCTCGGCCAAGCGGTCCCGTTCTGGTCGCCTCCAAGGACAAGCTGCACTGAGCGCGGAGCACCAGCGATGATCAATGCGCGTGTCACCGTCACGCTGAAGGCCGGTGTTCTAGACCCGCAAGGCAAGGCCATCGAAGGCGCGCTCGCCTCGCTCGGTTTCGGCGGGGTCGGCGCGGTGCGGCAGGGCAAGGTGTTCGACGTCGCGCTGGATCACGACGATCGCGCCCGCGCGAGCCGCGAACTGGCCGAGATGTGCGAGAAGCTGCTCGCCAACACCGTGATAGAGGACTACGCGGTGGAGCTTGACTGACCAATGAAGGCCGCCGTCGTCCTGCTGCCGGGCCTCAACCGCGATCGCGACATGATGGCGGCCCTGACCACCATCGCCGGCACACCGCCGCTGACGCTCTGGCAGACCGAAACCGCGGTCCCCGCCGGTGTCGACCTGATCGTGATTCCCGGCGGGTTTTCGTTCGGCGACTATCTGCGCTGCGGCGCGATCGGCGCGCGGATGCCGGTGATGCGCGCCGTGGCCGATGCCGCACGGCGCGGCGTGCGTGTGATGGGCGTGTGCAATGGCTTCCAGCTTTTGATCGAGGCGGGCCTGCTGCCGGGCGCGCTGATGCGCAATGCCTCGCTCAACTTCGTCTGCCGGCAGGTCCGGCTTGAGATCGCCAATGCCGACACCGCGTTCACGCGCGGCTACCGGCAGGGCCAGGTGATCGACTGCCCCGTGGCGCATCATGACGGCAACTATTTCGCCGATGAGACCACCCTCGCCCGCCTTCGCGACAAT
>CAZSFA010000234.1:0-3709 GCA_964606055.1 uncultured Oceaniradius sp.
TCCTTGATGACCCGTACCACCTCCTGTTCGAGCTCGGGGTCGAGCGCCGAGGTCGGCTCGTCGAACAGGAGCGCATCGGGTTCCATGGCCAGCGCCCGCGCGATCGCCGCCCGCTGCTGCTGGCCGCCCGAAAGCTGCGCGGGATAGGCATCGCATTTGTCGCCGATGCCGACCTTGTCCAGATAACCGCGCGCGGCGTCCTCGACCTCGTCCCGCTTGCGGCCAAGAACCGTGACCGGCGCTTCCATGACGTTTTGTAGGATCGTCAGATGCGCCCACAGATTGAACTGCTGGAAGACCATGGAAAGGCGCGTGCGAATGCGGATGATCTGCTGCCGGTCGGCCGGTTGCCGATCCTGGCCCTGACCGCGCCATCGCACCGGGTCGCCGCAGAAGACGACCTCGCCCTTCTGGCTGTCCTCGAGCAGGTTCGCACAGCGTAGAAGCGTCGACTTGCCGGACCCCGATGAGCCGATCAGTGATATGACGTGACCGGCCGATGCTGTGATATCGACGCCCCTGAGAACCTCAAGCCGGCCATAGCTTTTGTGCAGATCGCGGATTTCAATAACCGGGCGCTGCTCGCTCATACAGTATCGCATTCATTTTGTTTGATGAAGCAATAGGGCGCAGTTTGCTGGCGATTGCAATGGATTTCCAGCGTTTGCGCGCGTTTGTTCGTGTGGCGCGCCGTGCGTTGCTTCAATCGCCGCGCTGTTGGCGCTGCCGTTGCCTCGTTCGCGTCCTTGGTGGCCGACCCTTCAGGGATGATCAAATATGATCGATAGGCCGTTCATTTGATCATTTTTGATCGGAATTGCATCCTTTATGCCCTCATTGGTGACGCATGGAGTTGATCGCGCCGGAATATGATCATGTATTGCGATCACGGGAGGCATGATGATCAAGGAACAACGGCATCGGCGCATTGTCGGCATTTTGCGCAACCAGCGCATGGTTGCCATTGCCGAGTTGCAGCGCGTGATGCCGGAGATCTCGCTGGTGACGTTGCGCCGCGATCTGGCCGAACTGGCCGATGCCGGCGCGCTCAAGCGGACCCGTGGCGGCGCCGTTCTGCCCGACGCCGAGGTCTTGCGTGCGCCAACCGCGAACGAGGCGGCACCGCCCGGACCGCGTGCCGGTGGGGCGCTGGCCTCCGTCGTCGATGGTGTCGATGCAATCGTCTTGCCGCCCATTGGTGGGCCCGGCGGTGGCGCGCTGCGCCGCCAGGTGCGCCGTCGCGGCATACCGTTTCTCGCTGAATCCGCTCCACAGGACGGCGGCATCTATCTGGGGCCATCCAATCACAATGCCGGCCGTGACCTTGGCCGGATCGCAGGACGCGATCTGGATGGGACGTCGGCCGCAATCCTGCTGATCGGGCTTGCCGACCTGCCCAACACGCGCCAGCGCTGCATCGGCTTCGAGGCCGGGCTGCGCGAGACATTTGACGGTGAACCGCGCATCCTGACGGTCAACGGGCAGGGCACCTACCGGTCCGCCCTGCGCGTCGCGCGCGAAGCGCTGCAGGCCAATGGCGACATCGCTGTCATCTTCGGCGTCAACGATCACTCCGCCATCGCCGGCCGCGATGCGGCGCGGGAAGCGGGCAGCAAGGCGCTGATCTACGCGACCGGCGGCGAGCGTCCCGAATTTGTCGCCGAAGTCGCCGCAAGCCCGCAGATACGCGCGATCGCCGCCTTCTTTCCCGAGGTCGTCGGGACCGTTGCGATCGATGCCATCGCCGCGCGCCTGTCCGGCCAGGATTTGCCGGACACGCTGATCACACCGCATCGCATCATCGAACGGCACAATCTGGACCAGACCTATATGTCCGACGGAAGCGGATGGGCGCTGCGCGATGACGTGCGCACCGCGCTCACCCAAGCGCTCGCGCCGCCGTCCGCGGCGCTGGCGCGCCGACCGCGCATCGGCTTTCTGCCGCACTATCCGGCCCATGACTGGTACCGCACCATGCTCAGCGCCATGCAGGCGCGCTGCGAGGCGCTCAACTGCGAACTCGTCGTCGCCCCGCCGCATCAGGGCATCGCCGCGGAGATTTCGCGCCTGCGCCGCGCCATTGCCGAACTCGCCTGCCAGCGCATCGCGCCGGGCCAGACGATCATCATTGGCGAGGGCGAAGCCGGCATCTGCCTTGCCGACGCGTTGCGACGCGGTGTGTTTGACGATCCGGCCCGCTTTGCCGGCCTGACGGTGATCACCAACTCGCTTGAAATCCTTGAGCGGCTTGAGGATGCGCCGGGTTTGCGCACGCTTTTGACGAGCGGCGAATACCAGGCCGCCGACCGCTGCCTGGTCGGTCCCAGCCTTGGCGCCCTGTTCGAGCGCATCCGTGCGGATGCCGCGTTTTTGTCCGTCGGCGGCATCTCGTCGAAGTTCGGGATTTCCTCGCCCAACGAACGCCTTGCACTCGCCGGCAGCCGTTTCATCGACGCGGCCCGCCGCGTGATCGTGATGGCCGATCACACCCTTTTCGGCGCTGATGCCAATCACCGCACCGCGCGCATCGAAGCGGTCGACGAGGTGATCACCGACGCCGATGCACTGCCGGCCGACCGCCTTTCACTGCGCGGTCAGGGCATTGAGGTGCTCATCGCCGGCGAGCAGCAGGCCGACCGTTTTTCAACCGATATGTCCGCCGTCAATGCGGCCATATCCATCTAGCCGGGCAGAACGCCCCAATGCACCGTCTTCAAGGGAGGTTACTATGAGGACATCGCTTTTCGCTTCCGTCGCCGCCGGCGCCATGCTTGTTGCCGCAACGGCGGGCGCACAGGAGGTCACGCTCCAGTTCTGGGACAACCAGCAGACCGAAAGCGGCCTGTCGCAGTTCCAGCAGGAGGCGGTCGATCGCTTCATGGCCGAAAACCCCGACATCGCCGTCGAGGTAACGACCATTCCCTATCCCGAGTACCAGCAGCGCCTTCTGACCGCCGTGCAGGGCGGCAATGCGCCCGACATCGCAACGCTCGACCAGATCTGGGTCGGCGCGTTCGCCCAGGCCGGCGCGGTTGCCGATCTGTCCGGCGAAGCCGAGGCGAGCGGCCTTTCCCGTGACCAGTTCTTCCCCGGCGCATGGGACAGCGCCAGCTTCAACGACGGGCTCTACGGCATCCCGTTCAACGTCGATGTGTGGCAGTTCTCGTTCTACAATCAGGACTTGCTGGACGCCGCTGGCGTCGAGGCCGAAAGCCTGACGACGTTTGAAGGCTTGAGGGCGGCCGCCGAAGCGCTGACCGGCGACGGCCAGTTCGGCGTGGGCCTGTTCGGCCATCGCGGCGAGGACACCGTGGTCGTGGTCAACTCGTTCATCTTCTCAAATGGCGGGCAGGTTCTCGACGCAGCCGGCGCGTGCGCGCTCGACCAAGCGCCGGCCGTCGAGGCGATGACCTACCTTCAGGACCTTGCGCAGTTCGCGCCCGAGGGCATCCTGAACGCCTCTTCGGGCGACATGCGCCAGCTGTTCCTCAACGGTTCGCTCGCCATCGAGTTCTGGCCGGCGCTCGAACAGCCCACTTTGCAGCAGAGCGACATCAACTGGGGCTTCGTCAACGGCACGGCACCCGAGGGCATGACGGCTGTCGGCACATTCGGCGGCTGGAACCTTGCGGTCTTTGAAAGCTCGCAGAACAGGGAAGCGGCCTGGAAGTTCATCGAGTTCATGGTGCGTGAAGACGTCAATGGCGAC
>CAZSFA010000235.1:0-3698 GCA_964606055.1 uncultured Oceaniradius sp.
GCGGCGCGGCCGGTGCCGCAGCCGACGACGACCGCGATGCCGGCTTCGACCGTGCCCTCGCCGAGTTCCCGGACGTCAATGTCGTGCACGAGGTCTTCACCGGCTGGCAGCAGGACCAGGGCAAGCAGCAGATGCTCGACTTCATCGCGACCGGCATCCCGTTCGACGGCGTGTGGACGTCCGGCATCGACAATGTGATCGTCGACGCCTTCCTTGAATCGGACGTGCCGCTGGTGCCGATCGTCGG
Organism: uncultured Oceaniradius sp.; assembly: GCA_964606055.1. Taxonomy (GTDB): domain Bacteria; phylum Pseudomonadota; class Alphaproteobacteria; order Rhizobiales; family Rhizobiaceae; genus Roseitalea. Next base: position 248 of record CAZSFA010000235.1, read on the forward strand.
TGCGGACAATGCCGGCTTCGTCGGTCAGCTCAACTCGGTCGACGGCCTTGTCGGTGCAGCCGTCACCAATCCCGGTTCGGTCGGCGGTGCGGGCGTGACGCTCGCCATCCGCCTGCTCGACGGGGAAACGCCGGCCGAGCGCACGGTTCTGGTCGATCCGCAGCTTTGGGAGAACGAAACCTCGGACGGCATGGCGATGCTGGAAGCGGCGGCCGATCCCAATATCGACCCCGAATGGCCGGTTTCCATCATGATCCCGGACTGGACGACCTATTCGCGCGAGCAGATCATCGCGTGCGCCGGTCCGGGTGAGTAAACCCGCGCCGTTCGATCACTGCGACGCCCGGCGATCGTGCCGGGTGTCATCGCGCGATCACCAGCTTCCGGCAAACACCCCATGAGCCAAATGACCGGCGCCCGTCCGCTGCTTGAGGCAACCGGCATCGCCAAGAGTTTCGGAGCGGTCAGGGCGCTCAAGAACGCCTCGCTGGACGTGCGCAGCGGCGAGATCGTCGCGCTGATGGGGGCCAATGGCGCCGGCAAGTCGACGCTGGTCAAGATCCTCACCGGCGCCTTGCGCCCCGACGCTGGCCATATCCGCATTCGCGGCGAGGAGCGGCGCATGCATTCGCCCGGCCAGGCGCGGCGCGCCGGCCTTGTGCCGGTCTATCAGGAACCCTCGCTCATCCCCGATCTCGACGTGGCCGACAATCTGCGGCTGACCGATACGCAGCCGGCGCCGTTTCTGGAATGGATGAACGCGCTGGGCATCGGCGATCTGTCGCTGGACGACGCCGTCGGCCGCCTGCCGCTGGCGACGCTGCGCATCATGGATCTGGCGCGCGCGCTCGCCAGCGAACCCGACGTGCTGCTGCTCGACGAGATGACCGCCGCGCTGCCGACCAATCTGGTCGACAAGGTGCTTGAAGTGATGCGCGAGCAAAAGGCGCGCGATCGCGGCATCATCTACATCTCGCACCGCTTTCCCGAGATCTCCGCCCTGTGCGATCGGGCCACCGTGCTGCGCGACGGCGACACCGTGGGCACGCTCGCCATCGAAGAGGGCATCGAGGACCGCGCCGTCGAGATGATGCTCGGCGATGCGGCGCGGCCATCGCGCACCGATGGCAGGACGCCCCGCCATGCCCGACCCCCGGCCGACGGGACGCCGTCGCTGCGCGTATCGGGCCTGCGGCTCGGCACCAAGCTGACCGATGTCTCGTTTGCGCTGCATCCGGGCGAAGTGCTGGGCGTCGTCGCGCTCGAAGGGCAGGGACAGGACGAACTGTTCGAGGTGCTGGCCGGTTTCGAGCGCCCCAATGGCGGCACCATCGAGATCGACGGCAAACCCGTGCAGTTCCGCCATCCGGCCGACGCGATCGCCGCCGGCCACACCTATGTGCCAGGCAACCGGGCCGAAGCGCTTTTGATGCAGCGTTCGGTCCGCGAGAACATCGCGCTGCCGTTCTCGGCCCGGCTGCGCGCCTGGGGACCGATCCACATGCGCCGCGAAAAGGAGCGCGTCGACGAAGCGATCGACAAGTTGCAGATCGACACGCGCGCGCTCGGCGAGGCGCAACGCCTGTCCGGCGGCAACCAGCAAAAGGTCACCATCGGCCGCTGGATCGCGACCGGCGTCAAGACGCTGTTGTGCTTTGATCCAACGCGCGGCATCGACGTGCGCACCAAGCACCAGATCTATCCGCTGGTGCGCGAACTGGCCGGGCAGGGCGCCGCGATCCTGCTCTACACATCCGAACTGGAGGAGGTGCCGCTGGTGTGCGACCGCGTCGTCGTCATCTTCGGCGGAACGGTGGTCGACACGATCGAGGCCGCCGACGCCGACCAGCCCACGCTCATGCGCGCGGCCTACGGCTTGAGCCGCGACAACGGCGCCGCCGCCGGTCACGCCAACGGTGCGGAGCCGGCAGCGCCATGAGACGCTTCCTCCAACGCAATGCCTGGAACATCGGCCTGTGCGTGGTGCTGGGGCTGCTGTTCGTTTTGACGCGCGCGGTGCAGCCCGAATACGGCGCTTCCGGCGTCGAGAGCCTTGCGCGCGCCGCATTGCCGTTCGCCTTTGCCGCGGCCGCCCAGGCGGTCGTCGTGATCGCCGGCGGCATCGATCTTTCGATTGCATCGATGATGGCGGTGACCAGCGTCACCGCCGCATTGCTGATGGAGGGCGCGACCGAGACCGAGGCGATTGCCATCGTCATCTTCGTTCTGGCGCTGGGTGCCGCGATGGGCGCGCTCAACGGCGCGCTGATCGTCATCACCCGCGTGCCCGACATCGTGGTCACGCTCGCCATGCTGTTCGTCTGGGAAGGTGTGGCGCTCCTGATCCTCAACGCGCCCGGCGGCGCCGCCGCGCAATGGCTCAAGGACCTGCTGGTCGGCCCGATTGCGGTTCCCGGCATACCGGAGACCGTCACCGCCTTCGTGCCCAAGGCCTTCGTTCTGCTGGTCGTCTGCGTGGCGGTCGTCTGGGTGCCGCTGCGGCGCTCCAAGCTTGGTCTTGCGATCTACGCCATCGGTTCCAACAGCCTGTCGGCCTACCGGACCGGCGTGCCGGTCAACCGCACCAAGATCGCCGCCTACGCGCTGTGCGGCCTGTTCGCCGGCATGGGCGGGCTGGTGCTGACCGCCAGCACCGGCATCGGCGCGCCCATTCCCGGGCCCTACCTTCTGGCAAGCGTGGCGGCGGTGGTGCTTGGTGGCGTCGTCCTGGGTGGCGGCAAGGGCGGCCTGTTCGGGCCGATCGTCGCCGTTCTGATCCTGCGGCTGGTCCGCACCATCCTGACGCTTCTGGCGGTCGATCCCAATGTGACGACCATCGTCGAAGGCACGATCATGGTCGCGGTGGTGATGCTGGGCGGCGTGTTGGCGATAAGGGGGCAGAAGCGATGAGCGCAACCGGCGAACCTGATACGGTTGATCGCGACACGCTTGGCGTGCGCATCAAGCGTTTCCTGCGCGAAAACCCGTTGATCCCGCTGATCGTCCTTTTGGTGTTGCTGGTGGTGGCGCTGGAGATCATGCGCCCGGGCATCGTCAACGAGCGCTGGGCCGGCAACACGATCAAGTTCGCCATTCCGCTGGCGATGCTCGCCGCCTGTCAGGTGCTGACCATGCTGACCGGCGGCATCGATCTGTCGGCCGGCATTGTTGCCACGATCAGCGCCTTCGTCATGGCGACGCAGACGCCGATCATCGGTCCCGGCGCGGCGATCGTCGTCGCGCTGATCCCGGCGATCCTGATCGGGCTTTTCAACGGCATCGGCGTCGCGTTCGCCCGCGTGCACCCGCTGATCATGACGCTAGGCACCGGCCTGATCGGCATCGGCTGCCTGCAGGTCTACCAGCGCACGGTGATCGCCACCGGCTCGGTCGTGCCCGATTTCCTGACCTGGCTGGGCACCGGCCGCACCTGGGGCCTGCCCAACTCGCT
>CAZSFA010000236.1:0-3672 GCA_964606055.1 uncultured Oceaniradius sp.
TGTCGACCGCGCCGATGTTCGATGCCGAACCCGACAACCCCGAAGAGGCCCGCGTGACCGCCCACCAGAGCCGGCTGATGGCGTCGGACGGCTTCGAGGACGTGGCAACCATCGTGCTTGGCCGCTGTGCCATGTGCCATGCAGCCGAACCGGTCTGGCAGGGCATTGTCTGGCCGCCCAAGGGCGTGCGGCTCGAGACCGAGGCGCAGATCGCCCAGCACGCGCATGACATCTACATCCAGTCCGGCGTGACGCACGCCATGCCTCCGGCCAATGTGTCGTGGATGGAAGACGAGGAACGCCGCGCGATCGTCCAATGGTATCGCTCGGTCAATTAGCAGGTGCGCGCCGCCCTTGGGCGGTGTAAGCGGCGGCCATGTCGTTGGACCCAATCCGCGTTGTGGCGCGCGGGCTTTCTCTTGCGGTGTTGATCGCGCTGGCCGCGCTGTTTCTGTCCGAGCACTATGGCGCGCCGGCCATGCTGTTTGCGCTGCTCATCGGCATGGCGTTCAACTTTTTGGCCAAAGAGCAACCGTGGCAGACCGGCGTGGACTTTGCTGCGACGACGGTGCTGCGCATCGGTGTTGCGCTCCTGGGCATCAGGCTGAGCTTTGCCGACATGGCCTCGCTTGGTCTGTGGCCGGTGGTGGGGGTGGTGTCCCTGGTGGTCGCAACCATCGGCGTCGGGCTGCTGCTTGCGCGGCTTGCCGGCAAGTCCGTCCATCTTGGCCTTCTGACTGGTGGCGCGGTGGCGATCTGCGGGGCGTCGGCGGCGCTGGCGATTTCGGCCGTGCTGCCCAAGAAGGCGATCTCCGAGCGCGACACGCTGTTCACGGTGGTCGGTGTCACCGCGCTGTCGACGGTGGCGATGATCGCCTATCCGATCGTCGCACGGACGATTGGCCTGTCCGACGCCGAGACCGGCTTCCTGATCGGATCGACGATCCATGACGTCGCGCAGGTCGTCGGTGCCGGCTATTCGGTCTCCGAGAGCGCCGGTGATCTTGCGACATACGTCAAGCTTCAGCGCGTCGCGCTTCTGCCGGTGGTGCTGATCGTGTTCATGCTGGCGCTGCGCGCGGGCGAGGGCGGCGGCGCGGTGCGGGTGCCGGGCTTTCTGATCGCGTTCATCGTGCTGGTGATCGTCAACTCGACGGGCGTCATTCCGGAGTCGATTCAGACGCTTGTCGCCGATTTCTCACGTTTTCTGCTGGTCGTTGCGATCGCCGCGCTTGGCATCAAGACCTCGCTCAAGGCGATGCTGGATGTCGGGCCGCGCCACGCGCTGATCATCGTTGGCGAAACGCTGGTGCTGCTCGGCCTGTCGATCGCACTGGTGACGCTGGTCTTCAGCTTCTGAGCCGGTCGGCGACCGCGCGGGCCAACACCACTTCCTCGTCCGTGGGGATCACCATCACCCGCACCTTGCCGGTGCCGATGTCGCGAGCGCTGTCGGCGTTGGCGACGGCGTCGATCCCGATGCCGAGCCACTCCATGCCGGCGCAGACCTTGCGGCGCACGAGCGCCGCGTTCTCGCCGATGCCGCCGGTGAAGACCAGCCCGTCAAGCCCGCCCAGCACCGCCGACATGCCGCCCAGTTCACGCCGGATGCGGAAGACGAAGTAGTCGATCGCCTCGGCGGCGCGCGGGTCGTCGCTCGCCTCCAGCGTGCGCATGTCGTGGCTGATGCCGGACATGCCCTTGAGCCCGCTCTCACGGTAAAGGAGATCGGTGATCTGCTCGGCGTCCATGCCCTTGTGTTGCATCATGTAGAGCAGCACGCCGGGGTCGATCTGGCCGCAGCGCGTGCCCATGGGCAGGCCGTCCAGCGCGGTGAAGCCCATGGTCGAGCCGACGCTGCGCCCGTCCCTGACCGCGCACATTGACGCGCCATTGCCCAGATGGGCGATCACCATGCGCCCGCGGGCCAGCACCGGCTCGGTGCGGGCGATTTCAGACGTGATGTAGTCGTAGGACAGGCCGTGAAAGCCGTAACGGCGCACGCCTTCCTCGTAGAACTCCTTGGGCAGTGCGAAGGTGTCGTTGACGAAAGGGTGGGTGCGGTGAAAGGCGGTGTCGAAGCACGCCATTTGCAGCGCGCCGGGAAAGGCCGCGATGGCCGCCTGCGCGCTGGCCAGATTGTGCGGCTGGTGCAGCGGGGCGAGCGGCTCGAACCGGCGCAGCCGGGCGATCGTGTCCGGCGTCAGCTCGGCCGGGGCATCGAACTCCACCCCGCCATGCACGACGCGGTGGCCGACGCCGACGACATCGGCATCGCCGAACAGGCGCTCCGAATGGGCAAGGATCGCGGCGAGCGCGCCGGCGTGATCGTTGGCGTCGATAGCGATGTCGGTGCCGGCATCGTCGTCGATGATCAGTCGCGACTGCTGGGAGGGTGCAAGGTTTTCGACCTGGCCCGACACGGTCAGGCGCAGGTCGCCGGGATTGCGATAGACGGCGAACTTGATCGACGACGAGCCGGCGTTCAGCGTCAGGATTGCGGTGTCGGACATGGCGGTCAGAGCTTGCTCAGCCATTCATGGTGCAGCACCGCCACCGCGCATGAGGCAAGGCGCGCCTCATCGTCGTCGGCCCGGCTGGTCAGGATGACCGGGCATTTGGCGCCGACCACCAGCCCGCCCGCCTCGGCGTAGGCCATGAACGTCAGTTGCTTTGCGATCATGTTGGCCGATTCCAGGTTGGGCGCGACCAGGATGTCGGCATGGCCGGCGACTTCGGAGCGGATGCCCTTGGTCTGCGCGGCGTCCGGACTGACCGCATTGTCCATCGCCAGTGGCCCGTCGACGATGCCGTCCTTGATCTGGCCGCGTTCGGACATCATCGCCAGCGCCGCCGCCTCCAGCGTGGAGGGAATGCGCGGGGTGACGGTTTCGACCGCCGAGAGCACGGCGACCTTGGGTTTTGCGATGCCCAGCGACAGCGCCAGGTCGATGGCATTCTTGATGATGTCGACCTTGTCTTCGAGCGAGGGCGCGATGTTGATTGCCGCATCGGTGATCATCAGAAGGCGGTTCATGCCGGGCACGTCCATCACGAACACGTGGCTCAGACGCCGATGCGTGCGCAGGCCGCCATCGGACTTGACGATCTCGCGCAGCAGCTCGTCGGTGTGCAGATGGCCCTTCATGACCGCGCCGGCGCGGCCTTCGTTGACGAGGGCGACGCCGCGCGCCGCCGCGGCCGGCTTGTCGGCGACGTCGATCACCTCGAAGGGCGACAGATCGGCACCGAGCTGGCGCGCGGCCTGCTCGATCTTCTTTCTCTGTCCGACCAGGATTGGCTCGATGAGCGTCTTCTCATGGGCGAGGAGCGCTCCGCCGAGCGACTTGACATCGTGCGGTCCGACGACGGCCGTCGGCAGCCGGGGCAGCGGCAGGGCCAGTTCGATCAGCCTGTCGAAATGGACATGGCGCCGTACCGTCAGGCCCGGCAGTTCGCCCTTTTCGGACGACAGCGCGATCCTTGGCACGATGACGGTCGCTTCGCCTTCGACGATGGGGACGCCATTGGCCTTGGTAACCGAGGTCGCCAAGACTGCGACATTGCCCGGTTTCTTGTCGATTACCCGGACTCGCACCGTCAGTTCATCGCCGGCGTAGGCGCGGCCCATGAAGTGCAGGTCCTGATCCTTGTAGAGCGTGCCCGGTCCTG
>CAZSFA010000237.1:0-2052 GCA_964606055.1 uncultured Oceaniradius sp.
TTCACATCATCGAGCAGGTTGTAGATGATGTTGTAGTAGCGGATCTCGACGCCGGCCTGCTCGGCCGCATCGCGTGCCTGCCGATTGGCGCGGACATTGAAGCCCATGATCGCCGAACCGGTCGACTCGGCCAGAACGACATCGCTTTCGGTGATGCCGCCGGCCCCCGAATGCACGATCCGCGCCTGCACCTCGTCGGTGCCCAGTTTTTCGAGCGACCCGATGATCGCCTCGACCGAACCCTGCACGTCGCCCTTGATGAGCAGCGGAAACTCGGCCGTTTCCTGTTCCCGGGCGGCGGCCATCATCTGTTCGAGCGAGCCGCGGGCACCGGCCTGGCGGGCGACGGCGATTTCGCGTGCCTTGCGCTGGCGATATTCGGAAATCTCACGGGCGCGCGCCTCGCTGTCGACGACGGCGAGCCTGTCGCCGGCCTGCGGCGTGCCGTTGAGGCCAAGGATTTCCACCGGCTGCGACGGCACGGCCTCATCGAGATTGTCGCCGCGATCGTTGAGAATGGCGCGCACCTTGCCCCATTCATCGCCGGCGACGACGATGTCGCCGGTCTTGAGCGTGCCCGCCTGGACCAGAACGGTTGCCACCGCGCCACGGCCCTTGTCGAGCTGGGCCTCGATCACCACGCCCTCGGCGGTGCGATCCGGATTGGCCTTGAGTTCGAGCAGTTCGGCCTGCAGCAGGATGGCGTCCAGAAGGCCCTCGAGATTGGTGCCCTTGAGGGCGGAAATCTCGGCTTCCTGGACCTCGCCGCCCATCGTTTCAACGAACACCTCGTGCTGGAGCAGTTCGGTGCGGACCTTGTTGGGGTCGGCCTCGGGCTTGTCGATCTTGTTGATCGCCACGATCATCGGCACTTCGGCCGCCTTGATGTGGCTGATCGATTCGATCGTCTGGGGCATCACCGAATCGTCGGCCGCCACGACCAGAATGGCGATGTCGGTCGCCTGCGCGCCGCGTGCGCGCATCGAGGTGAACGCGGCGTGGCCGGGCGTATCCAGGAAGGTGATCTTCTGACCGTCCCGGTCGACCTGGTAGGCGCCGATGTGCTGGGTGATGCCGCCGGCTTCGCCGGAGACGACATTGGCGTTGCGGATCGCGTCGAGCAGCGACGTCTTGCCGTGGTCGACGTGGCCCATGATCGTGACCACGGGCGCACGCGGCTTCATGTCATCGGTGTTGTCCTCGATGTTGAAGATGCCCTCTTCGACATCGGACTCCGACACGCGGCGCACGGTGTGACCGAACTCCTCGGCGATCAGTTCGGCCGTGTCGGCATCGATCAGGTCGCCGGGCTTCATCATCTGGCCCTGCTTCATCATGAACTTGACGACGTCCACGGCGCGTTCGGCCATGCGCTGCGCCAGTTCCTGAATGGTGATCGTCTCGGGAAGCTGTACCTCGCGGGCGATCTTCTCGCGCGGCTCGGACGAGCCCATCTGGGCGCGCTTGATCTTCTCCTGACGCCGGCGCAACGCGGACAGTGACCGCGAGCGGCCCTCGCCATCGGCTCCGACGTTGGAGAGCGTCAGCTTGCCGCGACGGCGATTGTCGTTGCGGCCACGCGAAGGCTTGGCGTTCGCGTCGGGCCGGGCCGGGCGCTTGGCAGCGCCGCCACGGCGGTCCTGCTCGCGCGTCTCGGCAGGCTTTTCGGTCGCGGCACGCCGGGCGGCGGCCTGTTCGGCCTGTTGCGCGGCTTCCGCCTTGACCTTGGCCTCGGCCTCTTCGGCGGCGCGGCGCGCGGCCTCCTCGGCCTCGCGCTGTTCGCGCTCGGCTTTCTCGCGGCGGCGGCGCTCATCCTCTTCGGTGCGGCGCTTTTCGTCGGCGGCCATGCGGGCGCGGTCTTCGCTTTCGCGCGCCTTGGCGGCGCTCAGCGCGCGACGGCGGGCCTCGATCTCGCCCTGCGAGAGTTCCTTGAGCACCGCGCCGCCCCGGTCTGCGACGGCGGGCGCGGGCTTGGGCGCGGTCGACACCTCCGGCGCGGGGCGGGTGCGCGGCTTGACACCGGACGCCAGCGAGCCGCCACCGGCCGGCTTG
>CAZSFA010000237.1:2152-3606 GCA_964606055.1 uncultured Oceaniradius sp.
GGCTTGGTGAACTTGCGCTTGCGGGTTTCGACGACAACGGTGTTGGTCCGGCCGCCGCCCATTTTCTGGCGCACCGTGCCCTTGTCGCCCCGCTTCATGGAAAGCGTGCGTCCACCGGTTTTCTTGTCGTCTGAGGTTGTATCACTCATTCCTGATCCGTTTCGTTTCCGGCCTTGCGCTGTTCTGCCAATGTCGCCGAACCGCTCGACGGAGCATCGCTTGCCCCTGCGCGCGGATCCCCGCTGGTGCGGTAATCGCGCAAAGCCTCCAGCCGCCGCAACGCGGCACGGCCGGCCTGCCCGTCGAGCACGGCGGCATGTATTGCATTTCCACCCCCGAATGCCAAACTCATTTGTTCGGTCGAGAGCAGATCGAAGATGGCCGCGTCCGGCCCGCCAAGATGGACCGTGGCGCGGCGCGCCTGATCCAGTTTGCGCACCCCGTCGGGCGCGGCTTCGACCGCGTGCAGAACGGCGATCGCACGACCCGAGCGCAGCGCGCCGTCAACCTTGGCGGCGCCGGCGACGACGTCGCCGGCCTTGCGCGCCATCGACAACGCGCCGACCGCGCGATCCGCGATCAGCCGGTCGACGAGCGCGCCCAGATCGGACGGGACGGTGACCTTGCGGCGAAGCGAACGCGAGAAATGGTTCCTGGCGGCCGCCTTGTCAACATGGGCGCGCGATGCTGTCACCCAGCAGCCGCGTCCGGGCAACGTGCGCTTGAGGTCGGGCACGACCATGTCGTCCGGCCCGGCCACGAACCGAATCAGCCGATCCGCTTCGCCGCTCCGGCCGGTGACGATGCATTTGCGATCGTTCACTGCGTGTGCCTGCCCAGCCTGCATTCTGCCCGGTCATCCTTCCCGCGCCCGGCGTCAGACCGAAGCCGGCGCCGGTGCCGGCGCTTCGGTCTCGATCTCGCCTTCGACGGCCTCGCCCTCCTCGGGCTCCTCATCGGCCATCAGATCCTCTTCGGTCACCCAGCCGACGGCCAGGCGCGAGGCCATGACCATCTCCTCGGCTTCGGCGCGCGTGGTGCTGAACGGCGTGAAGATGCCGTCGAACACCTTGGTCTCGCCATCCTTGCGTTCGCGCCAGCCGACCAGATCGTCGACCGCGCAGCCGGCAAAGTCCTCCAGCGACTTCACGCCGTCCTCGCCGAGCGCGACCATCATCGCGGTGGTGACGCCGGGGACTTCCCTGATCTCGTCGGCGACACCCAGTTCGCGGCGCTTGGCGTCGTTCTCGGCCTCGATGCGGTCGAGAAATTCGCGGGCGCGCGTCTGGATTTCCTGGGCGGTCTCATCGTCGAAGCCCTCGATGGCGGCGACTTCCTCGGGCTCGACATAGGCGACTTCCTCGATGGTCGAAAAGCCTTCGGACGCCAGCACCTGGCCGACCATCTCGTCGACATCGAGCGCTTCCATGAACAGTTGGGTGCGGTCGGTGAAC
>CAZSFA010000238.1:0-3570 GCA_964606055.1 uncultured Oceaniradius sp.
GGGCCGCGTCAAACGTCTTGTCGAGCATCAGAAAATCCGATCGGCGTCGGTCAAAATCCGACGCGGTGTAAACCGGATGGGCGCCGCCCTGTCAACAAAGGCCGCAGACAGAACGGCGTGGCCAAGGTCAGCCCTGGCGCGGATCGCCGCGCGCAATGCGTTCGATCTCGGTGCGCACAAGGCGCTCGACGATCGAAGGCAGGTTGTTGTCGAGCCAATCGGACAGCATCGGGCGGAGCATGTCCTCGGTCATCTCGGCGAGATCGCGGCCGGCCTTTTGCTTGAGCGTTTCCGACAGCGCGTCGAACGAGTTGCCCACCGACTTCTGCGCGCTCGCCGAAATCAGCGGCATCAGCGCTTGCGCCGCCGGATGCGCCGCGGTCTGCGATGACCGCGTGGGCGGCGGAACAATGGCGGCAACCGGCGCGGCCTCGACGGCTGCGGGCGCCACTTTCTTCTCCGTCATCGGCTGGCCCTGCGCCGGCGCGGCCTGGCCTTGCCGCTTGGGTGCTGGCGCGGGACGGGCCGACTGCGCGGCTGTTCCGGTGCCGGCGGGCACCACATCGGGCGCCTGATCGTTGACCGCGCGCAGCAATGCCGTCTCGTCAACCGTCGCGGCCGCCGCCCGCACCGGTGCCGGCGGCGCGGGTTTTGCCGGTGCCCGCACCGGTGTCGCCGCGGGGCGTTGGCGTTGCGGCGTGCCCGTGGTCGCGGCAAGGGCGCTCGCAACCCGCGCGAAGGCGCGGCTGTCGTCCTCGCTGAAACGGGCCTGATACTTGCCATTGCGCGCCTGGGCCGCACGCTGCGGCACGGGTCGGGCCTCGGCGGGCGCGGCCGCACGCGCATCGATGGCGTCGGCAAAACTGTCCAGATCGTCCCGGCTGAGCGGCGGGCGATCGGGGGTCGCGCGTTCCGAATGGCCGGTATCGTTGACGGCAGGCGGCGGCGGATCGAAGACCGGCATCACCGGTGGCTCGCGCCGGGGCGCTTCATCGTTCTTGTCGATGATGCGCCGGATCGACGACAGGATCTCGTCCATGGACGGCTGATCCTGCGTTGGTTTGGGCTGGCCCATGAATGTCGTCCCCGCCTCATCATGGTCGCGAATCATTGTCCACAACCGTACAAAAAGACGCGCGAAAAGAGAATTGTGCGGCGAAGTGCAGGCAAGCCGCCAACAGGATTGGTCTGGGGATCAGTGCTGCAAGTGGCTTGACGGCCGGTCGGGCTCGCCCGCGTTTTCGGGTCAGCGGCCGTCCGGCGTACGCAGACCGAACCACAGGTCCTTGACCTGCTCGAAATGCTCCTTGGGATCGTGCACCCGCACGTTCAATCCCAGTCGCTGCGCGCTGAGCCGACCGACGGCCGAGGCCAGAGCGTAGGACGAAACGACCAGATCACGCTGCGCCTGCACCAGGCCGATTTGCGATTCCAGCACCGTGCCTTGAGCGTTCAGCACGTCGAGCGTCGTACGCTGGCCGACATTGCGTTCCTCGATCACACCGTTCAGCGCCAGGCGCGATGCGCGCACGCTCTCCTGGTTGGCCGATACCGAGGCGCGCGAGGCCGCCAGCTGCGACCATGAGGACGTGACCGCGGCCCGGACCTGGTCGCGCGCAACATCGGTCTCGATCCGCGCCTGACCGAGTTCTTCCTTGCGCTGGCGCACCGTCGCGCTTGCCTGCCCGCCCTGATAGATCGGCACCGTCACCTGAACGCCGACGGTGCCCACGGTCGCCGATGACGAACTGTCCGCCGAAGCGGGCCCCGCGCCACGTGTGGTCGATGAGGAGAACTGCCGCTCGAGCGACGCGGATACGCCGACGCTGGGCAGAAACGCGCCTTCGGCAGCCTTGACCGAAAACAGCTGGGAATCGACGAGCGCGTTGCGCACCTCGATCGCCGGGTGTCCGGAAAAGGCGATCGAAAAGGCCGAATCCAGCGAGTTCGGCAGCAGTCGCGACAGGGGTTGCGCCTGCCGCAGCGGGCCGGGCTGCCTGCCGGTCAACTGGGCGTAGACGGCCTCGCTGGACTGCACGGCTGCACGGGCGGCGGCCAGTTGCGCGCGGGCGGCGGCCAGTTGCGCCTCGGCCTGCGCGACGTCCGTGCGCGTGCCCTCGCCAACCTCGAGGCGCGCCCGCGACGAACGCAACTGCTCTTGCAGGAACTCGATGTTCTGGGCGCGCAGGCCGGCAATCTGGCGGTTGGCCAGAACGTCCATATAGGCCTGGGCGGTGTCGAACAGCACATTCTGCTCGGTGTTGCGCAGGTTCTCGCGCTCGGCGCGCACGCCGGCTTCCGCCGCACGCACATTGGAGCGGGTCTGGAACCCGTCGAAGACGGCCTGGTTGATCTCGATTCCGAAGCTGGCGGTGCTGAAGCCGCGCGCCTGGTTGGAGAAGTTGTAGATGATGCCGGAGGTTCCGGTCACGCGCGGCCGCAAACCCGACTTGGCCAGCGGCACGCCTTCATTGCGCACACGCACGCCGGCACGCGCCGAGTTGAGCTGGGAATTGTTCTCATACGCGCTCGAAAGCGCGCTGGTGATCGTATCGGCCGATGCCGCGCCAAGGGGCGCGAGCACCATTGCCAGGGCGATGCCCCCCCTAACCCAAACGCGTCGCATACTCATACCCCGGTCGCCTGCGTGTCAAAAAACAGCGTGAGCCCAGCCGCCGACATGGTGTTTACGCGGACAGCGCAACCGGGTTCAAGTTACAATCGTTCACCAGACAGCTTTTGCTGCCATTGTTGCGGCACGGCAACGATCGCGCGCGGATGGCCGGTCCCAGGATCAGAACACGAACTCGGGCGCTTTTTCAAAGCCCGGCAAGGGTTTGGCCGAAACGTTGAACGCCCGGCGGCTGGCCAGAATGCCCTCATCGTCGCGCAGATGCAGTGTCGCAAAGCCGGCCGGCCCTCGTCCGACGACGGCCACCAGACGCCCGCCGGGCTTGAGCTGATCAAGCAGGGCATCGGGAACGGCATCGACCGCACCGCCCACGAAGATCACGTCATAGGGGCCCTCGTCAGCGAGGCCGGCGGCGAGCGGGCCGGGCACCACTGCAACGCTGTCAAAACCGAGATCGCTGAGCGTGGCGCCAGCCGAATCGCTCAGCGCCTCATCGGTCTCCAGCGCAATCACCGCGCCGGCCAGCCGCGACAGGATCGCCGACGAATAGCCGGTGCCGCAGCCGACATCGAGAACCAGGTCGTTGGGACCGATCTCGGCCAGTTGCACCATGCGCGCAAAGGGCGATGGCTCCATCAGATAGCGAGGCGTGTCATCGCCAGCGTTGAGGAGGATGTCCTCATCGATGTAGGCGAATGGTCGGGCGCGCGGCGGCACGAACCGTTCGCGCGGCACGTCCATCAGCGCATCAAGCAGCGTCAGTTCGGTGACATCGGTCGTGCGCACCTGGCTGTCCACCATGGCGCGCCGCATCTCGGCAAAATCCTGGCCCATGAATCCGCGCTCCGCAGTCACCGGACGTCGCCGTCACAGCCCTAAAGATCGGGCGCCGGCGACGGCAATTCACACAGATGCAAGGGGTTTGGAGGCCTCGCCCG
>CAZSFA010000239.1:0-3528 GCA_964606055.1 uncultured Oceaniradius sp.
CGATCTCGTCGAGCGCGCCGAACGGTTCGTCCATCAGCAGCATGTCCGGCTGCACCGACAGCGCTCGCGCGATGGACGCGCGCTGCTGCATCCCGCCGGACAATTGCCAGGGAAACTTCTTCTCGAAACCGGCCAGATCGACCAGTTCGAGGTTCTCCGATACGCGGCTGTCGCGTTCGGACTTGTCGAGCCCCATCACTTCAAGCGGCAGTGCCACATTGTCGGCGATCGTGCGCCATGGAAACAGTGCTGCCGCCTGGAAGACGTAGCCGTAGGCGCGCTTGAGCCGCGCCTCATGCGGTGTCAGCCCGTTGACGGCGATCGCGCCTCCGGTCGGCTTTTCGAGATCGGCGATCACGCGCAGCAAGGTGGTCTTGCCGCAACCGGACGGGCCGATCAGCGAAACGAACTCGCCCTTCTCGATGTCGAGCGTGATGTCGGACAGCGCGTGCACCGGCCCGTCGTTTGTCTGAAAGACCAGATCAAGCGCTTCGGCGGACACAACGGAACTCAATGTCTCGCCCCTGCCGTGCATCACACCCCCTCCGCGCGCAGCGCGTCAAAACTGACCATGACGTGCTCCCGGTAGGCGGGACGCTCCGTGAGACGGTCGTGGTATGCGACGATGCGCGGATGCGGCCGGCGCACGATGTCCATCGCGAAATACCGGTGGAACAGATGGCCGATGACGATGTCGGCCGCCGTCAGCGTGTCGCCGCAGACGAACGGCGCTTCGCCCAGTTGGGCGGCCAGCGGCGCCTGAAGCGCCTCGAACGCGGACACCGCCGCGGCGATCGCTTCGGGATCCTGATCGCGCAAGGGCGTGCGCACCCGTGCCATGAAGACCGGTGCCACGAACCGTGCCCCGAGCGTCGTCTTGCCCCACTCGGCCCACATGTCGACTTGAGAGCGCGCGACCGGGTCCGAAGGCCAGAACGCGTCGTCGCCATAGCGTGCCGAAAGGTAACGCAGGATCGCCGCGCTTTCCCAGATCGGCGGTCCGTCATCATCGATGATCACCGGCACCAGACCGTGCGGGTTCATCGCAAGATATTCGGGCGTGTCCAGACCGCCATGCACATGGCCGCGATCGACGCGCTCATGGGGCAGCCCGAGTTCGCCGATGGCCCACATCACCAATTGCACGTTCGACGAGTTGGCTCGCCCGTAGACCTTGATCATGTCAGTTCACACCCCCGCTTGAGATCGCCGCAACGCTTTCCGGCCGAACCGGTGCGCCTCGCCGGCCCGGCGCCATAAAAGCAAAATCGGGCACCGCTAGCCATTGGACCCGCCACGCACGTTGCGCCAGGCATCAATGATCTCGTCGGCGACGAGGTCGGCATGCATCGCATGCGTCGCATAGCTGATCACCGAGATGCGGATGATGAACCGGCCGCGCCACTCGCCATGGGTGGGGTAGACCCGCCCCCGGCCCTGCACCGCATCGAGGACGGCCTTGGTCAGGCGGTTGGCGTCCTCGCCCTCGCCGCAGGCGACGGCGACCTGGTTGGCCGACACCTCGTTGAGCACCGCGATGCCCGGCTCGGCCGAAAGGCGTTCGGCTATCCGGCACGCAAGCGCGCAGTGGCGCGACACCATTTCGCGTACGCCGGAGCGACCCAGGTGCATGAGGATCGCGTAGCTCGGAACGCCCCGCCCCCGGCGCGACAGTTCCGGTGTGGAATCGGCCGGCTCCCAATGCCCGGTCGGTTCGGGCAGGTAAGCGCCGCGCGCCGAAAGCGCGGCGACCAGCGGCGCCCGGTCACGGCAGATCACGACGCCCGCATCGAAAGGCGCATTGAGCCATTTGTGCAGATCAACGCCCCAACTGTCCGCCAGTTCGACACCTTTCAGGCGCGGTGCCAGTTCCGGCACGGCCGCCAGCCACAGCCCGAACGCGCCATCCACATGCACCCATCCGCCCCGTTCGTGGACGGCCGGGATCAACGCGGCAAACCGGTCAAAGGCGCCGGTGTTGATCTGTCCGGCCTGCAGGACGACCAGCGGTGGCGCCGCACAAGCTTCGAGTGCCTCGGCAAACGCCGCGACGTCGATGCGGCCCTGATCATCGGTTGCGACACGATGCGCCCGGCCAGCGCCAAAGCCGGCGATCCGCAACGCGGCGAACGCGGCCGAATGGGCGTCAGCGCCGATCAGGACGGGCACCTCCGGCGCACCGAACAGACCGTCGCTTTCCACATTCCATCCCTGTCGTGCCAGTAGCGCATTGCGCGCGGCCAGAACGCCGGCGATGTTGGCGACCGACCCACCGGTGACAAGGCCCGCGCCGCTCTTGGCCGGCAGGCCTAGCAGGTCGATCAACCAGTCGCAGACGGCCCGTTCCATGCCGGTCATCGCCGGCGTCTCATAGGCCGAACCGCAGTTCTGGCCCCAGGCCGAAACGAGCATGTCGGCCGCCACACCGACCGGATGCGAGCCGCCCAGCACATAGCCGTGGAAACTGCCCGAACTCATCTGGTTCAGCCCGTCATCGGCGTCGGCGACGATCCGCGCGATCACCTCGCTTGCGGGCGCGCCCTGGTCATCGAGCGGCCGGCGAAACCGGCCGACCGCCTCGTCAAGGCCGATCCTCGGCCGCGGCCCGCGCTCGGGCACGGACTGCCGGTAGGCAACTGCCTGATGATGCGCGACATCGATCGCCGCAGCTTCGTCAGGCGTCAGGCCACCCATGTCAGATGCCACTCGCCGGAATGACCCGGTCACGGGTCAGCGGCGCAAGGACAACGGGCTCTTCGTCATCGCCGGGATACCAGATGAACTCGGCGATCTCCGCTTGTGCGGTCGCCTGCTGATCGCAGCGCACGCGAAACACGTCGGCCTCGACGGTCGCGCCAATCTCATTGGCGGCCTCGGCGTAGAAACGGCCAAGAAACCGGCAATCATCGGGCTCCACGTCGAGTGCCAACTCCTCGCGCAGTTCCCGGCAAAGCGCCGACACCGCCGTCTCGCCGGCATCGATCTTGCCGCCCGGCTGTATGAAGGCATCCGTGCCGTTCTTCCGGACAAGCAACATCTGTCGCTTTTCGTTGGTGATCGCGGCGGCGGCGATCCGGATGATCTGCGCTTGTGCCATCACACACCGCTCGCTGGAATGCCCGTGCGCTCGACCTTGCGCGGCGCGGTCAGTTCCTTCCACGTCGACAGGGCAGTGTTGACCGGGTTGTTCGGCGCACGCTCGACAAACTTGCCGTGGCCTTCCTCGGTGCGCACCTCGCCGTCATGGACCGCCACCTTTCCGCGCGTCAGCGTGAAACGCGGCAGGCCCTTGACGTGCTTGCCCTCGAACACGTTGTAGTCGATCGACGATTGCTGGATGGCCGCCGCGATCGTCTTTTCCTTGCCCGGATCCCAGACCACCAGATCGGCATCGGCCCCTTCGAGGATCGCACCCTTCCTGGGGTAGATGTTGAGGATCTTGGCGATGTTGGTCGAGGTCACGGCGACGAATTCGTTCATTGTCAGCCGGCCGGTGTTGACGCCATGGGTCCACAGCATCGGCATGCG
>CAZSFA010000240.1:0-3512 GCA_964606055.1 uncultured Oceaniradius sp.
GTTGCGGTGGCGAACCCGCCTGAATACCCGTGTCGGCGCAGTTCGGGCAGCGCGACCTTGCCCATTGTTGCGGCGGTGGCCAACGACGAGCCGCAGATCGCGCCGAAGCCCGCGCAGGCGCCGATTGCGGCCATGGCGGTGCCGCCGCGTCGATGGCCGAGCCAGACATCGGCGGCGCGGAACAGGGCGGCGCTCATGCCGCCGCGCGTGGCGAACTGGCCCATCAGCAGGAACAGCGGGATGATCGACAGCGAATGGTTGGAGAACGTCGAGTAGGTCAGCGACTTGAGCTGGTTGAGCAGGCCGGCCGGCGAGCCTTCGACGAGCCAGTAGCCGCTGAACCCGACAACCATCATCGCCAGCCCGATCGGCATGCGCAGGCCGATCAACCCGAGCAGGACGGCAAACGACCAAAGGCCGATCCCGACCGGCGTCATCGCGGCGCCGGCCCTGTTGGATGGCGCCATGCGCCGCGCACCGCGCACCATGCCGCGACGGCCACCCAGATGATCGTGCCACCGAACGTGACCAGATAGGGCCACCACAGCGGGAACTGGAGGATCAATGTGGTCTGCGGAAAGGCAAGCTGATCGACCAGGCCGAGGCCGAGCCGCCAGGCGATGACGATCGCAGCGGCCAGCAACACCAGGTCGCTCGCGATCCGCAGGGCGGCCCGGGCGCGCGCGGGAAGGCGCGCGGCGACGAGGTCGACACGGGCATGGCCGTCATTGATCTGGCACCACGGCAGGAAGGCGATCACCGCGAACGCCAGGCCCGCCTCGACCAGTTCGAAGTCGCCGGGCACAGGGCCAAGCCCGGCGAAGACCAGGGCGCGGCCGGCAACGGAGGCGGTGGTCATGGCAACGAGCGCGAGCAACACCGCGCCGCCGGCGAGCGCACTGGCGGCGGCAAGGCGATGCATCTGACGGTCGATGTGCGCCATCGATGGCACGCGGCGGTCTCCCCGGTGTCGATGGATCACAATTAGCTCAGCTCCGGTTCCGGTGACAGGCGCGGCCCGCGCCCGATTGCCGCGCTGCCATCAAACGTCGACATTGACGCGCAAATCTGTCTGCCATACTCCACTTTATCCATGTTTGAGTGGGGTGGGCCTTTTTTGAGCACCCGTTTTTTCATCGCCGTTGCGTGGCTGTTTGCCGCCCTGTGCATCGTTCCGTTGGTTTCGGTCGCGGTCACGGCCTCCTCCGGGTCGTGGGAGACGTTGTCTCGCCTTGCCGACACCGTGCTGTGGCGCTTCACCTGGACCACCGCGCAACTGGTCGTGATGGTGGCGATCGGCACGGCGGCAATCGGCACGGGCGCGGCATGGCTGGTGACGATCTGCCAGTTTCCCGGCCGCCGGGTGTTCGAGATCCTGCTGGCGCTGCCGCTCGCCTTTCCGGCCTATGTGCTGGCCTATGCCTATACCGACCTGCTCGATCATCCCGGCGCGGTGCAGACCACGCTGCGGCAGGCGATGGAGTGGGGCCCGCGCGACTACTGGTTTCCCGAGATCCGTTCGCTGCCCGGCGCGGCACTGATGCTGATCTTCGTGCTTTACCCGTATGTCTATCTTCTGGCGCGCGCGGCGTTCCTGCGCCAGTCGCCGACGGCCTATTTTGCCGCACGCACGCTGGGCCATTCGCCGTGGCAGGCCTTTTTCCGTGTGTCGTTGCCGGTTGCCCGGCCGGCGATTGCCGGCGGCACGATCCTGGCGCTGATGGAGACCATCGCCGACTTCGGTACCGTCTCGCATTTCGGCGTGCAGACCTTCGCAACGGGCATCTATCAGGCTTGGTTTTCGATGAACGACCGGGCCGCATCGACGCAGCTGGCGTTCTGCTTGTTGCTGGTGGCGCTGTTTCTGGTCTTTCTGGAACGGGTCGAGCGCGGTGCGCGCAAGCACCATGAGGCCGGTCGCCGGGTTGAGGCGATGGCACCGCATGTGCTCGATGGTTGGCGCGCCGCCGGCGCGGTGGCGCTGTGCGCGGTGCCGGTGCTGGTCGGCTTCATCATCCCGTTGATCGTGCTGATGGAAATGGCGATCGATTCCGGCCAGAACCCTTTCACCCGGCGCTATCAGGGCTTCATCGTCAACTCGCTGACCGTCTCTTTCGTCGCGGCAACCATCACCGTGTTTGGCGCGGTGGTTATCGGCTACATGGCGCGGCTGCGGCCGGGCCGCGCCGCATCCACCATCAAGATGATCGCGGGCATGGGCTATGCCATTCCGGGTGGCGTCGTCGCGGTCGGCGTCCTGATTCCGATGGCCGGGTTCGACAATGCGCTGGACGGGTTCATGCGCGCGCAGTTCGGCATTTCGACCGGGCTGCTGATCACGGGATCGATGACGATCCTCGTCATGGCCTATGTGGTGCGTTTCATGGCGGTGGCGCTGTCGTCGTTCGACACGGGCATGAGCCAGATCAAGTCCAATGTGGACGCCGTCGCAAGGACGCTTGGCGCATCCACCGGACGGATGCTGTGGCAGGTGCACCTGCCGCTGATGCGCGCCTCGCTGCTGACCGGGTTCCTGATCGTCTTCGTCGATGTGATGAAGGAACTGCCCGCCACCATGATCCTGCGTCCGTTCAACTACGATACGCTTGCCGTCCAGGCTTATCGGCTGGCTTCGGACGAGCGGCTGGCGCAATCGGCGGTGCCGTCGCTGATCATCGTCGCGTTCGGCCTGCTGCCGGTGATCGTCCTTTGCCGGACGATTGCCCGTTCGCGTCCCCGGCACCACTCGGAGATCGCGGTCGGCGCGGTCGTTGTCGAACCCGAACGCGCGCTGCGCGCCGCCGAATAGCCCGTTTCGCGGCAGGGGTGTTGTCCTCCGGCCCGAACGTCCTCTGCGCCGGCGCGCCTCCGCAGAGCCCATCCACAAAAAACCCGCGCACAAAAAAAGCCCGCGCGGCCTTGGCACGCGCGGGCAGTAAGGACAAACCGGCCTCGGGGGAAGCCGGCCATCCGGAGGCGGATTACTCCCAGCCAGCCTGGTTGAGCACTTCGACGGCTGCTTCGATGTTGTCTGCGATGTCGGCGAGCTCAATCGTATCCGGGCGGAAGATGCCGAGCTTGGCCACCGATGGGCTGAGGCCGACGCCGGGAACGGCGGGGTATTCGTCGTTGCCGGCGGAGAAGTATTCCTGGGCCTGATCGGAGGCCAAGTATTCCAGGAACCGGACGGCGTTGTCGCGGTTGGGGGCGTTGGCTGCCACGCCGCCGCCGGAGATGTTCATGTGGGCGCCGATGTCGTTCTGGTTGGGGAACACCCAACCGATCATGTCGAGCGAGTCGGACAGGCCGTCGACCGGCTTCCGTACGGCGCGCGCGAAGTAGTAGGTGTTGGACATGGCGATGTCGCACTCACCCGACACGATGCCGCGCAGCTGGTCCGTGTCGCCGCCCTGCGGGTCACGTGCGAAGTTGCCGACAACCGCCTCGGCCCAGCCCTGAACCGCGTCCTGGCCCAGATGGTCGATCAGCGCGGCAACGATGTTCTGCGTGTA
>CAZSFA010000241.1:0-3511 GCA_964606055.1 uncultured Oceaniradius sp.
TGCCGGCGCGCAATGCCGCATCGAACACCGCATAGGTCGACAGCATGTTGATGCGGAAGGTCTCGATGTCGCTCAGAAGGCCCGGCGCGGGGATCGCGGCCAGATGGATCACCGCATCGGGGGCACCGAAGCGGCCGCGCAGATCGTCCGGCCCGCCGCCGGGCTGCAGCGATCCGATCGCCTGGCCCATGTCGGTCAGATCGGTGCGCAGGAACATGCAGACAGGGTCGGGCGAGGGCTGCGTGTCCAGATTGAGCACGTGATGGCCCTTGGCGACCAGATGGCGGCAGACAGCGCGGCCGGCTTTGCCGCTGCCGCCGGTGACGATGACGTTGAGCATGGTGTCCTCCCTCTCGCGCGCTTCCCTTAAGAGAAGCGGCGGGCGTGCTCAAGCCATGTCGTTGCGGGCTGCCGCCGGTGGTTGGGTGGCGAGAGGCGGGACGGCGTTGCGCCTCAGGCGGTACATGCGACCGGTCCGCCGATGTGCTCGACCAGCAGGTCGGCGGTCATCGGCTTGCCCAGGGCGTAGCCCTGAAGAACATCGCAGCCCATGCGGGCCAGCAGCCGGGCGTGGCGCTCGGTTTCCACGCCCTCGGCCACCACCTCGATGTTGAGCGATTTGCCGATCTCGACGACCGAGCGCACCAGATTGCGCGAAGCCTGCGATTCCAGCATCGGGAAGACCATCTGCCGGTCGATCTTCAATCGCTTCGGGTTGACCTTCAAAAGGCTGATGATCGATGTGTGTCCGGTGCCGAAATCGTCGATCTCGATGTCGATGCCGAGCGCCTTGATGCGCCGGATCCGGTCCAGTTCGACGCTGTCGCTGTCATCGAGGAAGATCGATTCCAGAAGCTCGAATGACAGCGTGCCTGGCTCGAACACCAGTTCCTCGAGCCGGCCGAACAGATCGTTGTCATGAAGGCGCTGCGCCGACACATTGACCGACACGCGCGGAACGTCGATGCCATTGCCGCGCCAGATCGCCAGGTCGGACAGTGTGCGTGTGAGGATTTCATGGTCGATGCGCGAAGCCAGATCGTACTCGCGCGCCGTGTCCATGAACTCGGCCGGCGCCAGAACGCCACGTTCGGGGTGGTGCCAGCGCGCGAGCGCCTCCACGCCGACCACGCGGCGGCTCCTGGCATCGTATTGCGGCTGGTAGTGGGGGATGAACTCGCCACGTTCGAGGCCCAGGGAGATCTGGTCGGCCGCTTCCTTGCTCAGGAGCGTGCGGGTCTGCAGGTCCGGGGTGTAGAAGGCGAACCCGTTGCGGCCGCTGTTCTTGGTCTCATAAAGCGCGACATCGGCCTTGATCAGAAGATCGGCACCCGGTTCGTGCTCGTCGTCCGCCGCGGCGATGCCGACACTGACGCCGAAGGCGCATTGCTTGCCCTGATAGACCATCGGTTCGCGCGCGCTCATCACGACGGAATGGGCGAGCAGCATCAGATCCTGGCGCGTCGTGTTGCTGCGGCAGACGATGACGAACTCGTCGCCGCCGATGCGGGCGACCACGTCGTTGGGGCGCGCCAGACCCTGCAGCATCTCGGCGACGTGGATGAGCAGCGCGTCGCCGGCGGTATGGCCCAGCGTGTCGTTGATCTGCTTGAACCGGTCCAGATCGACGATCAACAGCGCGCGCGGCGGCGCGCCGTTGACGCCGGTCGCCGGCGTCTTGGACAGTTCGGCGTCCACAAAGCGGCGGTTGGCAAGCCCGGTCAGGCTGTCGTGCAACGCCATGTGCTCGATGCGGGCCTTGGCCTGTTCGAGTTCGACATTGCGTTGTTCCATCGCCGAGGTGGTCGACTCCAGCGCTTCGTGCAGCGTCACGTCGGCGGTGATGTCCCAGTTCAGCCCGACGATCCGGTTGGTACCGTCGGGATCGGTGTGCACATCGGCCTTGGCGCGGATGTGCCGCGTTTCGCCGTCGGGCAGGACGATGCGGAAATCGGATCGGTAGGTTCCGCCCGTGTGCAGCGCCGTCTGGAAGTCCTGCTCGGCGCGCTGCCGATCGTCCGGGTGCAGGGTCTTTGACCAATCGTCGACGACCACCCGCCTGGTTTGCGGCGGGATGCCGTAGAGCTGGCGCATCCGCTCGTCCCAGACGAGCGTGTCGGTTTCGATCGTGTACTCCCAGACGCCGACGCGCGAGGCGTCGAGTGCCAGTTCAAGACGGCGCGACAGGCGTTGCAGCTTGGCCTCGCGGACCTGCAACTCGCTCAGATTGCGGCGGCGCTGCTGCGTCAGGCGGCCGGTGATGATCAGCGGGAGCATCACCAGCGTGCCGGCGATGCTGATCACCAGCCGTTGCAGCCAGACGGTGGCGGTGTCCAGTTGCCAGCCATTGCGCGGGACGGCGGCCAGCTGCCAGGAGCCGCTGGGCAGCACGATGTCGGCGGTGACCGGATCGGCGACCATCACTTCGGGCCGGCCGAAGAACTGTTCGCCCGCCGCGCCGCTGGCGTTCCTGCCCACGAGCGCCAGTTCGAGCGGCAGGTCCGGGTCCAGAAGGCCGCTGTCGGCATAGAGCCGGTCGATGTCGATGACGGCCGACATGATGCCCCAGGCCAGGGCGTCCCGGTCCTGGCTCAGATACACCGGCAGCCGGGCGATGAAGGCCGAACCGCCC
Source organism: uncultured Oceaniradius sp. (assembly GCA_964606055.1). Taxonomy (GTDB): domain Bacteria; phylum Pseudomonadota; class Alphaproteobacteria; order Rhizobiales; family Rhizobiaceae; genus Roseitalea. Next base: position 2,633 of record CAZSFA010000241.1, read on the forward strand.
TGGACGAGATCGACCGGACCCGCAACGACGATCTCTCCGCCTTCGACGACGCGCTCCTGGGTGACCTGCCAGCCGGTCGTGGCGGTCAGGTCGAGCCCGAAGGCGGCCTCGTTGCCCTGCGTCGGGTACAGATGGGCGATGACCATGTTCGGCGCGCTGGCGACATGGCGGAGCTGGTTGGTGCCGGTGAACAGGTCGGTGGCCAGCGTGGCAAAGCGCTCCTGCGACATGTCGGGTTCGGTGCGGATGGTCGCGATCAGGCCCTGCACAAGATGGATGTTGCCATTGATGTTGCCCTCGAGTTTGGCGCGCAACAGGCCGATCTGCTCGTTTGCGGCCTGGCGCATCTCGTAGTGGGCGGCCTCGCGGTTGCGCCAATCGGCCAGGATGGCGAAGCCGATGACAAGGACCAGGGCGATGAGGTTCAAAAGCCGCATGTTGGGCTGGGTGAGGTCGACCGGTGCCGACGCGGTGGGCTTGGAGCGCACGATGTTGTGGTCCTGATTTCGCGCTGACGCCGGGCGTGGATCCTGTCGTTTCCAAGCCGCCGCAGACCTGATCAAACATTCGGGCGCAGGCCGGTGGGCGCACCCCCGCACGTGCAGCCTAGCGCCGATGACTTAACGGCGAATGAAATCCAAGGCTTCCAAACGCAGCTTGCAAAAAGGGCTTCCTTGATGGTGCGAGGCCCTGTGATCGCGCGGGCGTTCACTTGCAAACCGGCGGCCGGTGGCCCGGTGCCTGGATGACAACGGTCGATCGGCTGCTGGCTGGAACCCGGCTTCGTGACCCGCGTGCCGTTCGTGCGGGCGTTCCCGATCAGGCAGGGGCTTGCGCGGGTGGCGAACCCCAAAGGCAATGATCATGCGAAAATGGTGC
>CAZSFA010000242.1:0-3507 GCA_964606055.1 uncultured Oceaniradius sp.
CTGCTGCAGCGTCAGCCGGCCATCGTCGAAGCGTTCAACCTGGTCGCGGATGAAACTGTTGAGGTCGTTGTGTTCGAGATAGGCACGGAACGCATCGGACGTGGTGGCATAACCACCGGGCACCGAAACCCCCTTCTGGCCAAGCTGCTGGACCATCTCGCCCAGCGAGGAGTTCTTGCCCCCGACCTTGGCTACGTCGCCGCGCGACAATTGTTCAAAAAAGATGACGTTCTGCGTTGACGTAAGCACAAGCGGACTCCCCTCGGTGCAATTGGTCCGCCAACAATTGACGATGTCGGGCATGTGTTCCTTGATACGGGTCAAGGGTGCGCGATCTGACGAGGCTATGTTGCGTGCACCGTGACAATCCAATCGGGAGGCTGGTGATGGACAGCGCGCAACTGACGGCATTGAAGGACAGGTTGGAGGCGGCCGCCGCGCTCGACGAGGCACTCGCGGCCGATGTCGTTGCGATGATCGGCGATGGTCTTGCCGGCAAACTCGATGCGGCCGATGCGCTGGCCGGCCTTCTGGGATCGGCGGAGAGCGCGCTGCGCGTGATCGGCCACCTTCACCCGGGCTGGGCCGTCTCGCTCGACGGTCATGCCAGCCCGCGCGACAATGCCAAATGGCGCTGCAAGCTCAGCGAAACCCAAGGGCCCGACGACGACCAGATCGTCGGGATCGGAAATGCCGGCTCGATGCAACTGGCAATGCTGTCGGCGCTTGTGCACATCAAGACGATGCGCGCGGCCGGCTATCGCTGACGCGGGATGATCGCGCGGCGCCCAAGCGCGCCGATGCGCACCCGTCGCTAGGGCACCACGAACTCGAAATCGTGACAGTCGGCGCAGAAATTCTGTGACGGCTGATGCACCTGATGGCAAAGGTCGCATTGCGCAAACGTCGGCCCGTGCGGCGTCAGATGCGGGTTCGTCGGCTGGACATCGGCGGTCAGCGCGCCGAGCGCCTCAAGCGGGCCGTGACAGATCAGGCACTGCCCCGTCGTCATCGGCGCGGGGGCGACCACCGGTTCCTCGCCATGGCAGTCGGCGCAGCTGACACCGCTCAGCATGTGCGCGTGGCTCAGCGGCATGGTGCTCTGCAACGCCAGGGGCGTGTCATCGACATGGCAGGCCATGCAGCCTTCCCAATCCATGCCGATCGTCGGCGGGTGATTGTCCGGCAGCACCTGTTCGCCAGCGGCATGGCAGGCGGCGCAGTCGCCGCCGTCTTCGGGACTGCCGAACACCGAACCGGCAAACACCGCGACAACGGCGAACACGATCAAAGACACCAGCGGCAAACGCATCTCGCGCAACACGCTCCGGTAACGCTCCGATGGCATGGCTATCTCCAGTTGGCGGGGAATGGCGAACGCGCGGCGGGCCAATGCCGCCGCGCCCGTGGTCGCGGGTGATCAGCCCCAGGCTTCGTTGGCGGCCGCGTTGCGGCCGGCAGTACGGCCGAACACGAGGCAATCGCCGATCGCCACGCCGCCAAGGCGCGATGCGCCATGCACGCCGCCGGTGACCTCGCCAGCCGCGTAGAGGCCCGGGATCGGTTCGCCAGTCACTACATCCAGTGCCTGCGCATCGGTGTTGATGGCAACCCCGCCCATCGTGTGATGGACCTTCGGCGACAGGCGCGAGACATAAAACGGCGGCTCGCCGATCGGGAACTGTTCGGCCTGAAGATAGCGCCCGAACTCGGCATCCTCGCCCGCCTCGACGGACGCATTGAACCGCGCGATCGTCTCCTGAAGCGGTTCGAGCGGCATGTCGTAGGCCGCAGCCATCGCTTCGAGCGAATCAAACTCGCGCACCACCTCACGCTCCATCATGCGCTGCATCCGATCATCGGGAATCGCCTGGGCATAGGCGAAGCCACCGGCGTCGCAAAACGCGATGCACTGATTGCCCGCGGCGATCAGCGCGTCGGCCCGCGTCTTGCGGTCGGCCAGTTCGTCGACCACGCGGGTTCCGGTCAGAGTGTCGACCCACAAACCCCACTGCGCGCACAGCACCGCGAACGTCCACGCCAAGCCCATGCCGCGCTCATCGGGGCTCGTCCACGGACCGAGTTGAATCCACGACAACTGCACCGGCGTACACCCCACGCTCAGCGCCTGACGCAGGCCCTCGGATGTCGCGCCGGGCTGGTTGGTCGCGTCGAATGCATCGGTCAACCGCGGATCCTGAAGCATGCGGAATGCCGGATCGTTGCCGAACCCGCCGGTCGCCATCACCACCGCGCGGTTGGCCTTGATGAATTTGGAGGGGCTGTCGTCGTCGTTGGGATGGCGATAGCCCTCACCGATCGCGACGCCTTTGACCCGGCCGTCATCATCGCGCAGCAACTGCCGCAGGAGAGATTGGGTCCGGGGCACAATGCCGCGTTCGGCAAGGTCGGCGAGTTGCCGGGTCACGATGCCCGAACCGCTCTGATTGTGCGTGGTGTAGGTACGCGGCACCGAATGGCCGCCCAACTGCGAGCCGCTGTCGAGATACTCAACGCCCAGATCATCAATCGACCACATCAGCGCATCGAGCGATTCGGCGGCCAGTTTTTCGGCCAGCGGCCGATGGTTGAGATCAAGGCCGGCCGCCATCATGTCGCCGACAAGACGCTCGGCGGAGTCCTCGATGCCGGCGTCCGTCTGGATCGGTGTGCCCGGCAGCGACCACACGCCGCCGTTGATGATGGAGTTGCCGCCCGGCACCCGCATCTTCTCGAGCACGACCACCGATGCACCCGCCTTGGTCGCCTCGTGGGCAGCCGCCAGACCGGCGAACCCGCTGCCGACGATGACGACGTCGAACTCCTCGTCCCAGCTTTCGGGCATCGCTGCCTGCGCCTGGGCCGTTGTCGCCGCAAGTGCGGCGCCACCCGCCACCGCCGCGGCGCCGGTCGTCAAAAGCCGCCGGCGTGTCACCTCGGAGCGCGGCTCACCGGCCGGGCGGCTTTGTTTGGTCGCGTCGTCCATCGTCTCTTCCTCCGTTTTCAAGGACTCGACGCCGCATCGACGGCGCCACAAAGCATCAAAAGCAAAGGAAAAACAAAGTCTCAGACCAATACAAACCACCTACACACAAAGTAGAAAGTCTGCGTTGATCTACGTCAACAGCACCATCAAACTTGCGCAACGTCGGTTGTCATTGTTGATACGCTCGGGCATGCGCGAGGCGCCCGACCCCGATCGGCGGACCAATGAGCAGGACACAAAGGTGCGGCCATAGCCGCGGTCAGGCCACATCCTCGATGTCGTCGCCCGCGCCGCCGGACACCTTGTGGGCGAGCGCCGCTTCCATGAACGGGTCAAGCGCCCCGTCGAGCACATCGGACGGCGCGGTCGATTCGACGCCGGTGCGCAGATCCTTCACCAACTGGTAGGGCTGCAGCACATAGGAGCGGATCTGGTGGCCCCAGCCGATGTCCGATTTCTCGTCATGGGCGGAAGCGGCCGCCTCCTCGCGCTTTTTCATCTCAAGGTCATAAAGGCGCGCC
>CAZSFA010000243.1:0-3502 GCA_964606055.1 uncultured Oceaniradius sp.
GGATGTCGACGCCATCGGCGCGGATCCGGTCCAGAACGACGGCGGCCAGTTCCGGGTCGTCCTTGCCAAGCGCCTTGAAGGCTTCGATGACGGTGACGTCCGACCCCAATCGCCGGTGCGCCTGCGCCATCTCCATGCCGATCGGCCCGCCGCCGACGACGATCAGGTGACCCGGGCGGCGGGTCTGGTCGAACAGCGACTCGTTGGTCAGGTAGTTGACCTGGTCAAGACCGGGAATCGGCGGCACGAAGGCGCGGCTGCCGGTGGCGACGACGAAGCGCCGCGCCTTGATCTGGTAGTCGCCGGCCACGACCGTCCTTTTGTCGATGAACTTGCCGTAGGCTTCGATGACATGGACGCCGAGGGCCGTGAACCGTTCGACGGAGTCGTTGGGCGCGATCGCGCCGATGACCGAATGAACATGGTCGTGGACGCGACCGAAGTTGACCTCCGGCTCGACGGCCTTGATGCCGAACTGATCGGCATGGCGCATCGATTGGGCCGTCTTGGCGGCGGCGATGATCGCCTTGGACGGAACACAGCCATAGTTGAGGCAGTCACCGCCCATCTTGCCGCCCTCGATCAGCACGACCGACACGCCGAATGCGGCGGCAGCGGCGGCGACGGTCAGCCCTCCGGAGCCGGCGCCGATGACGCAGATGTCGGGTGTGAGCAGTTCAGCCATTGTCGTTTCCCCTCGTTGAATGGCGGCGGTGACAGGGTGTGAGGCCGGCCGAACGATGCGGCCGGCAGGATTGCGGTTGGATCAGTCGGCTGCCGCATCGCCGCCGGCGCGCAGGCGCTTGACGACGATCGGGATGGCGGCGACGACGGCAAGAGCGATGAAGGCCAGCGTGATCTCGGTCGTGATCAGATCGCCGACGGCAACGCTGGTGCCCGCCGCTTCGGCCGCATCGAGCACCGAACCGATACCCTGACCGAGATAGGCGTAGGCGAACGTGCCGGGCAGAATGCCGAAGAAGGTGGCGATCACGTAGGAGCGCAGCGGCACGTTGAACAGCGCGGGCGCGATGTTCATGATGAAGAACGGGAAGACCGGCGCGATCCGCAAAACCAGCAGGTAGCTGAATGCGTCTTTCTCAAAGCCCTCGGCCAGGTTCTTGACGCGCCCGCCGACCTTGTCGCGCAGGAAGTCGCCAAATGCCGAGCGCGCGGCCAGGAAGATCGCGGTCGCACCGACGGTCGCACCGATCGCGACCAAAAGGCCGCCGATGTGCCAGCCGAACAGGAACCCGGCGAAGATGGTCAGGATCGATGCCGCGGGAAAGGAAAACGCCACCGCCAGCGCATAAAAGGCGGCAAAACCGATGGTGGACAGCAGATAGTTCGACTGAACGAACGCGGTCAGCCCGTCGCGGCTTTCGGCAAGGAAGTCGAGCGAGAAGAACCGTTGCCATCCCATCAGATAGGCAAATGCCAACCCGGCGACGATCACCAGAAGCGGCGCGAAACGGCGCAGATGTTTCACCATGCCGCCGGCCACCGGCGGTGTTGCGTCCTGGTCCATGGTCAGCGGTTTATCAGTCATCGTGTGTCCATCCAATTGCGTTGGCAGCGGCGCGTGCGGCCTTGACCGACCAGATGACGATCGGGGCACTCAACAACAACTCACAACGGCTTGATGCTCCAAACCGTGAGGCCCGGTCGCAATGCGGTAACGCATCGGTGATCGGTGCGACGGCGGCGCGAACGCGGCGGCGCGGCATTGACATCGCCGCGTGGCTGCTCGATAAGCCGCGCCACGACGGGCCCCGCGACCGGCGCGATTGCGCGTGTGGTCTGCCAGCCCGCAAACAGACGCAAGCGATGATCCTGAAAGGCCGCCCCCGACACGGCGGGTAAGACGATGACCAAACGCACGTATCAGCCATCCCGCCTGGTCCGCAAACGCCGCCACGGCTTCCGCGCCCGCATGGCGACCGCCGGCGGCCGGAAAGTGCTGGCACGGCGCCGCGCCAAGGGCCGCAAGAAGCTGTCGGCATAAGCACGGTCGGCCAAGCCGGTTGTCGGTCTGGCACAACCGCCGGCACAAGCGGACCCTTGCCCGCACGCCTCACAAAGCGTTCCGATTTCCTGGCCGCGCGCGGTGGCACGCGGGCCAGCGGCACGTTCGCGCGGCTTGAGATGCGGCGACGCAAGGACGGCGAGGCCGACGACAAGCCGCGCGTCGGTCTGACCGTTACCCGCAAGTGCGGCAACGCGACCGAGCGCAACCGCATCAAAAGACGCCTTCGAGAGGCCATTCGCCTTTCGGTTGCCCGTGACATGCGCCCCCATCATGACTATGTAATCATCGCCAGGCGCGACGCGTTGACGGGCCGTTTTGACACGTTATGCGAAGACCTGCGGGCAATGATTGGCCGCGCCCATAAAAAGGCCCTCAAACGGACGGCCCCGGGCAGGCCAGATCGCCAGACAATCAGAACCGGACACTGACCCATGGATTCCAACAACCGCAATCTGTTCCTGACGATCGGCCTTTCGGTGCTGATCCTGGTGGTTTGGCAGGTGTTGTACGTCAATCCGCAGATCGAGGAGCAGCGGCAGGCGGAGATCGAGGCTCAGGCCCAGATCGAGGCACAGGCCGAAGCGCAAGCCGGTTCGGAAACCGTTGTCGGCCAGGCAGCGCCCGGTGACATCCCCCAGGCCACCATTGATGGCAACGCACCGGCGGCCGCGCCCGGCGCCGGCCTTGAGCGTGAGGCGGCGATCAGCGCCGCGCAGCGCGTGACGATCGACACGCCGACGCTGACCGGTTCGATCAACCTGACGGGCGCGCGTTTCGATGACCTTTCCCTGAAGCTCTACCACGTCGAGGTCGATCCCAGTTCGCCGATCGTGAGCCTGCTGTCGCCGGTCGGCGCGCCGGACGCCTATTTCGCCGAGTTCGGCTATACCGGACTGGAAGGTGCGCCGGGTCCGGATGCTGTCTGGCAGGCGCCGGCGGGTGCGATCCTGACACCGGACAGCCCGGTGACGCTGACCTACTCGTCGGACAACGGCATCGTCTTTGAACGCACGGTCGCGGTCGACGATCAGTACATGTTCACCATCGCCGACACGATCCGCAACGAGAGCGTTGGCGCGGTGGCCGTGCAGAACTACGGCCGGAGCACGCGTTACACCAAGCCGGCGCTGCCGCCGATCTTCATCCTGCATGAGGGCATGATCGGGGTGACCGGCGAGGAAGGCCTGACCGAACTCACCTTCAACGAGATCGAGCGGGAAGGGCAGGAGGCGCCCGGCAAATCAAGCGATGGCTGGCTGGGCATCACCGACAAATACTGGGCGACGGCGCTGATTCCCGAACAGGGGCAGAGCTTTCAGCCGCGCTACAACTTCTTCACCGACGGCACGTCGCGCTATCAGGCCGATTTCCTGATGGACGCGGTGACGATCAATGCAGGCCAGTCCGCAACGATCACCAACATGCTGTTCGCCGGCGCCAAGAAGACCAACATCGTCGACGCCTATGAGGTCG
>CAZSFA010000244.1:0-3440 GCA_964606055.1 uncultured Oceaniradius sp.
CGAGCAGCAGGATCGGCGCGTCGCGCAGCAGCGCGCGGGCGATTGCAACGCGCTGGCGCTGGCCGCCCTACAGCGTCACGCCGCGCTCGCCGACCTCGGTCTGATAGCGCTGCGGCAGATCGTCGATGAAGCCGTCGGCCTGGGCGGCGCGCGCCGCCTCGACGATCTCGTCCATCGTTGCGTCGGCCTTGCCGAAGGCGATGTTCTCGGCGACCGTGCCGGACAGGATCGTCACATCCTGCGGGACGATGGCGATGCGCTGGCGCGCCTTTCGCGGATCGACCGCCCGCAGGTCGATGCCGTCGATGCAGACCGTGCCGGCCTGCGGGTCGTACTGCCGCATCAGCAACGAGAAGATGGTCGACTTGCCGGCGCCGGACGGGCCGACGATGGCGACCGTTTCGCCGGGTTCGACGGCAAAGCTCAGATCGCGTGCGGCGTGGTCCTCGGGCCGTGTCGGGTAGGAGAACGACACCTCGTCGAAGGAGAGCGTGCCGAGCGGCGGCGCGGGCAGCGGCGTGGGGCTTTCGGGCACGGCGATGTCGGGTGTTTCCTCCAGCAGTTCGGTCAGCCGTTCGGCGGCGCCGGCGGCTTGCTGCACCTCGCCCCACACCTCCGAAAGTGCGCCCAGCGCGCCGGCGGCGAACACCGCATAGAGCAGGAACTGGCCCAGCGTGCCCGGCGACATGGTGCCGGCCAGCACCGCCTCTGCGCCGATCCACAGAACCGCGACGACGCTGGAGAAGACGAGGAAGATGGCGAATGCGGTCAGCGCGGCGCGGGCACGCACAGCCGATCTGGCCGCGCCAAAGGCTTTGTCCACCGCGCCGCCGTAGTGGCGGCCGGCGAACAGCTCGTTGGTGAAATCCTGAAAGCTGCGCACCGCGCCGATCGCCTCGGACGCATAGGCCGAGGCGTCGGCGAGCGTGTCCTGGGCGGTGCGGGAACGGGCGCGCACGCGACGGCCGAAGGCGATGATCGGCAGAACGATCAGCGGGATGGCGGCGACCACCAGGGCCGACAGGCGCGGGCTTGTGACGATCATCATCACCAGCGCGCCGACGCCCAGGATGAAGTTGCGCAGGGCCAGCGAGGCGGTGGCGCCGACGGCGGACTTGATCTGCGTGGTGTCGGCGGTCAGCCGCGAGACGATCTCGCCGGACCTGGCGGTGTCGTAGAAGGCGGGAGACAGCGTCATCACGTGGCCGAACACGTCGCGGCGCAAATCGGTCACCACCCGTTCGCCCAGGATGATCACGAAATAGTAGCGCAGCGCGCTGGCGCCGGCGAGCACCACCGCGATGGCGATCAGCATGGTGAAGTAGCGGTCGATCAGCGCGGCGTCGTTGCCGGTGAAGCCGTAGTCGATCACGCGGCGCACGGCGGTGGGCAGCGCCAGCGTCGTCGCCGCGGCCAGAAGCAGGAAGACGACCGCGCCGGCGATCAGGCCCTTGTAGCGCAGCATGTACGGGATCAGCCGCGCCAGCGGGCGCAGCGTGCGCGTATCGCGCTCGCCGTTGTGTCCGGCCGTGGCGGCCGCATTGCTGACCGACGTGTCTGTGCTCATGGGTACCCCGAAACCGCCGATCGGCATGGCGGCCGATTGCGGCCGCATCGCTCTTGTTCAGTCTTTCTGGCTGGTGTATAGCGCCGCCGACTGTTTTTGAAGCCGTGGGCGCGCGCGTTCGCGGCTCTTCTTGTCGCACCGACGTTGAAGGCAACGCTCGGTTTTTGGACCCAGAACACCGGACGGACAAAGACAATGAAAGCCGACACGCATCCCGACTACCACATGATCAAGGTCGTCATGACCGACGGCACCGAATACGTCACCCGCTCGACATGGGGTTCTGAGGGCGACACGCTCAACCTGGACATCGATCCGACCTCGCACCCGGCGTGGACCGGCGGCCAGCAGGGCCTGCTGGATCGTGGCGGCCGCGTCTCGCGCTTCCAGAAGCGTTATGAAGGCCTGGGCATCTAGGCCTGCCGTTGCGCGGCGAGAACTCGCCGCGTTCAAGCGTATCACCCGACCGATTGCAAAGGGGCGCTCGCGGCGCCCCTTTTTGATGTTGGCTCGATGCGGAGGCGGGTCGCCTCAGGCGGCCTTTTCAAGATCCCTGGCCCATTTGCCGTGGGCGGCGAGCGAGTTCATCTTCGCCCGATGGGTGAAGGCGGCCTGCGCGGCGGGCACGTTCTCGTCCTTGCCGCGCCAGGCGTCGAGCGCAGCGGCCTGCAGCGCGCGGCCATAGGAGAAGGTCAGCGGCCAGGGCATTCCGCCGATCTCGTTCATCAGCGACAGGTGCTCGGTCGCCATTTCGTCGGATTGGCCGCCGGACAGGAACGCGATGCCGGGCACGGCCTCGGGCACCGCCGTCTTCAGGCACAGGACCGTCTTTTCCGCCACTTCCTGGGCGCTTGCCTTTTTGGGGCAATGCTGGCCGGCGATCACCATGTTCGGCTTGAGGATCATGCCTTCGAGGTTCACGCGCATGGCGACCAGTTCTTCGAAGGTCCTCTGCAGGACGGCCAGCGTGACTGCAAAGCAGGTGTCGATGTCATGGGTGGCCGGCTCGCCGTCCATCAGCACTTCGGGCTCGACGATCGGCACAATGCCCTGTTCCTGGCACAGAACCGCATAGCGGGCCAGCGCATGGGCGTTGGCGGCGATGGCGGTCCGCGTCGGCATGCCATCGGCGATGGTGATGACGGCGCGCCATTTGGCAAAGCGCGCACCCGCGTCATAATACTTGTCGAGCCGCTCGCGCAGGCCGTCCAGACCCTCCGTCACCGTCTCGCCGGTGAAGCCGGCCATCGGCTTTGCGCCCGCGTCGACCTTGATGCCGGGCACGGCGCCGGCCTTTGTGATCAGGTCGGTGAAATGGGTGCCGTCGACAGCGCTCTGGTAGAGCGTTTCCTCATAGAGGATCACGCCCGACACATAACTGGTCATCGCCTCGTCGGACCGGAACAACAGTTCGCGATAGGCGCGGCGGGTGTCCTCGGTCGAATGCACATCGATGTCGTCGAAGCGCTTCTTGATCGTCGAGGTGGATTCGTCGGCGGCAAGGATGCCCTTGCCCGGTGCCATCATTTTGGCCGCGATGTCCTCAAGACGTTCACTCATGGCCGCTCTCCTTGATCATTTTTCCAATGCGGCGACGCCCGGCAGCGTCTTGCCTTCCATCCATTCCAGGAACGCGCCGCCGGCGGCGGACACGTAGCTGAACCTGTCGGTCACGCCGGCCCGGTTGAGCGCGGCGACGGTGTCGCCGCCGCCGGCGACAGATACCAGATTGCCGCTCGCGGTCTCGGCGGCGGCGTGTCTTGCGACGGCCACCGTGCCGGCATCGAACGGTTCGATCTCGAACGCGCCCAGCGGGCCGTTCCAGACCAGCGTTTCGGCCTGGCTGATCCAGCCATTGATCTTGCCGACGGTG
>CAZSFA010000245.1:0-3375 GCA_964606055.1 uncultured Oceaniradius sp.
TATCGTTGAGCGCGCGGATTTCATCGACGTCCGCGGTGTCGACAAAGAACTTCATTGCCTTGATCCTGTCCCGTATCCTTGGATGTGTTTGCCGACGGTGCCGGCCTCTTGCGGTTTCGTTTAGAGCAAACGGGCGGCAAGGTCACCTGCCATGAGCACCGATTCGACCCGGGCCGGCCAGACCGCGGCGGTGCTGGTCCCGACACCTTCGCCGACGCCCTACACCTATGCGCTGGCCGACGACCAGACGGTCGAACCGGGCTCGATCGTTCAGGTGCCGCTCGGACCCCGTCAGGTGCCCGGCGTCGTGTGGGACGCTGCCGACGATGCAGCGCCTGTCGATCCGGCCAAGCTGCGGCCGGTGACACGGGTCTTCGATTGCCCGCCGCTCGGCGAAGACATGCGCCGTTTCATCGACTGGGTGGCGCGTTACACGCTGTCGCCGCCGGGCATGGTGGGGCGCATGGTGCTGCGCGTGCCCGCAGCGTTCGACCCCGAGCCGCCGGTGCCAGGCTTGCGGCTGACCGATGTCAGGCCCGACCGCATGACCGACGCACGCCGGCGCGTTCTGGCGCTGGCCGGCGAGAACGGACCGATGGCATGGACGCGCTCGGGCCTTGCCCATGCCGCGGGCGTGTCGCTGACCGTGGTCGACGGGCTGGCCAGGGCCGGCGCGTTCGAGCCGGTCATGCTGCCGCCGCGCCCGATCGTCGCGCCGCCCGACCCCGGCCATGGCAGGCCGGCGCTCGATGGAGCGCAGTCGGACGCGGCCGCCGCGCTGACCCGGACAGTCGGTGCCGGCGGGTTTTCAGTCACGCTGCTCGAAGGCGTTACGGGGTCGGGCAAGACCGAGGTCTATTTCGAGGCGATCGCGGCGGCGCTCGAAGCCGATCGGCAGGTGCTGGTCATGCTGCCCGAGATCGCGCTGACACAGAGCTTCACCGACCGGTTCGAGGCGCGCTTTGGCGCGACACCGGCCACCTGGCATTCGGACATGGCGCCCAAGGCGCGCGAGCGGGTCTGGCGGCAGGTGGCGGACGGCACGGTCAAGGTGGTGGCCGGTGCCCGCTCGGCGTTGTTCCTGCCGTTCGCCAAGTTGGGGCTGATCGTCGTCGATGAGGAGCATGACGCCGCCTACAAGCAGGAGGACCGCGTCTACTACAATGCGCGCGACATGGCGGTGGTGCGCGCCAAGCTGGGCGGTTTTCCGGCTGTGATGGCGTCGGCGACACCGTCCGTCGAAACCCGGCACAATGCGCGTGAGGGCCGTTACCGGCATCTGCACCTGCCGCGTCGTTTTGCCGATGCGGCGCTGCCCGACGTGGCATTGGTCGACATGCGCAAGAACCCGCCGGCGCGAGGCGGCTTCCTGTCGCCGGTCCTGCTCGATGCGATGGCCGAAGCGCTCGACCGGTCGGAGCAGTCGCTTCTGTTTCTCAACCGTCGCGGCTATGCGCCGCTGACGCTGTGCCGCGCCTGCGGGCACCGGTTTGCCTGCGAGAACTGTTCGGCCTGGCTGGTCGAGCACCGGTTCCGGGGCGAGTTGCAATGCCATCATTGCGGGCACCATGAGCGCGTGCCCGAGGCGTGCCCCCAGTGCGGCACGTTCGATCATCTGGTCGCGTGCGGTCCGGGCATCGAGCGCATCGCCGAGGAGACGCTCGCCCATTTTCCCGAAGCCCGCGTGATCGTCCTGTCGTCGGACATGGCCGGCGGGGTCAAGCGCATGCGCATGGAGATGGAGGCGATCGCCAAGGGCGAAGCGGACATCGTTATCGGCACGCAACTGGTCGCCAAGGGCCACAACTTTCCATTGCTGACCCTCGTCGGCGTGGTCGATGCCGATCTCGGCCTTGCCAATGGCGATCCGCGCGCCGCCGAGCGCACGTTTCAGCTTCTGTCGCAGGTGACGGGACGGGCCGGCCGTTCGGGCCGGGCAAGCCATGGCCTGATCCAGACCTACCAACCCGACCATCCGGTGCTGCGGGCGTGCGCGGCGGGCGATGCCGAGGCGTTCTACGCGGCGCAACTGGCCGAACGCGAACACGGGCAATTGCCGCCCTTCGGACGGCTTGCGGCGTTCATCGTCTCGGCCGGCAACCGGGCCGATGCCGAGGCATATGGCCGCGCCCTGCGGCTGGCCGCGCCGGCGGCGGGCGATATTGCGGTTCTCGGCCCTGCCGAAGCGCCGCTGGCGTTGCTGCGCGGGCGGCACCGGTTTCGCCTTCTTGTGCATGGGGGGCAGCGCGCGGACCTGCAGGCCTATCTGCGCGCCATGCTCGCCAACGCGCCCACCCCGCGCGGCTCGGTGCGTGTTGCGGTCGATGTCGACCCGCAGAGCTTTCTTTAGGCGTCTTCGCCGCGCGGCATCCGAAAGCCCCAACGGACACGCGCCCACACACGTTCATGCAGGTAGAACATCATCACACCGGTGGACGCGGCGGATATGGCGATCGACAGGCTCACGCCAAGACTGCCGGTCTGCCAAAGCCCAAGAAGCGTCATCGTCACTATGCCCAAGGTCTGCCATGTGATCGTCTTTGCAAGCGTGCGCCCGGGGCTGTCCACCGTGAGCTCCTTTGGATGTGTGGCGAGGTGATCCTCTTGTAGGCGCTCGAGGACGTTGACGGCATTTGGAATGTTTGCAACATTTCCACAGCATCGCGGTGAAAATTCAACAAATGCAGGAAAAATGAACAAATCGGATCGTGCGCGGGTGTTTCGTCAACGCCTGTCGGAACGCCTGGCCGAAACCGGCACCAGCAAGTCGGAACTCGCGCGCCGCGCGGGCGTTGACCGATCGACCGTCGTTCAACTGCTCAATCACGACGAGCCGCGCCTGCCCAACGCCCATGTTGCGGCGGGGTTCGCCGAGGCGCTGTTCGTCAGTGCCGACTGGCTGCTTGGGCTGTCGGACCGGCGCGAGACGGCGGCCGAGATGTTGATGGCGGGGATCGGGATGGAGGATGCGGCGCGCACACCGTCCGACAACCAGATCATCAATTGGCATCGGGAGGCGGCCGGACAGAAGATTCGCCATGTGCCGGCGACGCTGCCCGACATCCTGAAGACGCGTGATCTGCTCGAATGGGAATACAAGTCGTTCCACGACAAGACGCCCTCGCAGGCGCATGACGCGACGGAGGCGACGGTCACTTGGCTCGAATCGCCGGGCTCTGACTATGAGATGTGTGTGCCGATCCATGAGGTGCGAGCGCTGGCCGGCGCTGGGGGTTACTGGACGGGCGTGCCGGAGGAGGTGCGGGTCTCAAGCATCGAAAGGATGGCCGACAAGTGCGACGAACTCTACCCGTCGCTGCGCGTCTACCTCTATGACAGCCGCGAGATGTTCTCGGCGCCGCTGACCATATTCGG
>CAZSFA010000246.1:0-3339 GCA_964606055.1 uncultured Oceaniradius sp.
CTCACGGTTGATCGGCGCGCCGCCCGGATATGTCGGCTTCGACCAGGGCGGGCTTTTGACCGATGGGGTCGATCAGCATCCGCATTGCGTGCTGCTGCTCGATGAGATCGAAAAGGCACATCCGGACCTGTTCAACATCCTGTTGCAGGTGATGGACCACGGCAAGCTGACCGATCACAACGGCAAGCAGATCGACTTCCGCAACGTCATCCTGATCATGACGACCAATGCCGGCGCGTCCGAAATGGCCAAGAACGCCATCGGCTTCGGATCGTCCAAGCGCGAAGGCGATGACATGGAGGCGATCAACCGCCTGTTCACGCCCGAGTTCCGCAACCGGCTCGACGCGATCGTCCCGTTCGGTCCGCTGCCGGTGCCGGTGATCCACAAGGTGGTTCAGAAGTTCGTCATGCAGCTTGAGGCGCAGCTCTCCGAGCGCGGCGTGACGTTTGACCTGAACAAGGCGGCGATCGCCTGGCTTGCCGACAAGGGCTATGACGAGCGCATGGGCGCGCGGCCGCTCGGCCGGGTGATCCAGGAGCACATCAAGAAGCCGCTGGCCGACGAGGTGCTGTTCGGCAAGCTGAAGACCGGCGGCACCGTCAAGGTCACGGTCGAAAAAGACGAACTGGGCGATGATGGGCTCAAGCTCGAGGCGGTCGCCGACGAGGTGCCGGTCAAGCCCAAATCGGAAGTCGGCAAGTCCGAGGTCAACAAGCGCAAGCCGCGCGCCAAGGCCAAGGCCAAGGACGAGGCGGCCAAGCCCGAAGACGATGCGGGTCCGGCCGCAAGCGCGCCCGACGCCGCGACCGATGAGGGTGGCGACGAGCCGGGCGACAAGAAGTCCGATGGCAAGTCCGGCCGCACGGCGGTGCCGCGCGTGCCGCGCAAGTAGCCCGCCATCGGTTCAGCACACTGGCCGGTCCCGCGCGGGGCCGGCCTTTTTTTGTGTGGCAGGCACTTGCCGGCCGCTCAGAGCGCCGATTGCAGCTTTGCGATGATGTCGCGGCGCTCGGCGTCGGTGCTGGCGGTGTTGAGCCGCATGGTCAGCGCCACGATGAAGGCGGCGTAGTCGTTGTTCCAGTCGGTCAGCAACTCATCGGTCGGAATGCGCCGGGCCACGCGGCCCTTCGAGCGCGCGTCGCCGGCCACCAGGTCGAAGCTCTCGTCGAACTGCGGCGCGAAGATGTGCGCGGCGTCGAATCCGTTCTCGACCAGGTGCTGTTTGAGCACCGCGCGCGCATCGTCATCGCCATGGTTGAGGAAAACGCCGCCCACGACCGGCCCGCGCTCGACGATCCAGTCGACCAGTTCGCTCTGGTCGGCATGGGCCGAGTAATTGCCGAGCCGGCGGATGTCGGCGTTGACCACGAACTCTTTGCCGTGAATGCGCACCATGTCCGCGCCCGAGGTGATGACATGGCCCAGCGTGCCCGGCGCCTGATAACCGACGAACAGGATCGTCGCGTTGCGGCGCCAGATGTTGTTCTTGATGTGATGCTGGATCCGGCCGGCATCGGCCATGCCTGAAGCCGAGATGATGACGGCGCCGCCGTCGATGCGGTTGATCGCCTTGGATTCCTCGACGCTCTGGACCAGGCGGAACTGCGGATCGCGGAACAACTGGCTCGTTTCCATGCCGACATCGGACAGTGTGTCGGCATGCTTGATGAAGACCTCGGTGACGTTCTTGGCGAGCGGCGAATCCAGAAACACGGTGGCGTTGGGCATCGCGCCTTCGGCGAGCAGCACGCCGATATCGTGCAGCAGTTCCTGGCTGCGCTCGACCGCAAAGGCGGGGATCACCACATTGCCGCCGGCTGAAAGGCCCCGCACAAGTTCCTTGCGCAGCGCCTCGCGCCGCTGATCGACCGTGTAGTCGTCGCGTTCGCGGTCGCCATAGGTGGATTCGCAGATGATGTAGTCAAAGCCCTTTTCGGCATCGGGTTCGGGGTGGAACACCTTCTCCTCGGGGCCGATATCGCCCGAAAACAGAAGCCGCATCGTGTTCTCGGTCGCCGGGTCGTCGAACTTCACCTCCGCCGATCCAGAGCCGAGAATGTGACCGGCGTTCCAGTAGCGCACTTGGATGCCCGCGCCGGGCTCGAACCATTGCTCGTATCCGCCGACCGGTCGCAGCAGCTTGAGCGTGTTTTCGGCGTCGGTGTCTGTATAGAGCGGCTCGACCGGATCAAGGCCCTTGCGCTCGCGCTTGCGGTTCCAGCGCCGGGTGTTCGACATCTGGATCTTGGCCGAATCGCGCAGCATGTAGTCGAGCAGGTCGCAGGTCGGGGCGGTGGCGAAGATCGGGCCCGAAAACCCATGCTTGACCAGCTTGGGCAGAAGTCCCGAATGGTCGATATGGGCGTGGGTGAGGATCAGGAACTCGATCGATGCGGGGTCGAACGGGAACGCGCCATCGTTGAGCGCGCGCACGGTCTTGTTGCCCTGAAACAGCCCGCAATCGACCAGGAACCGGCGCGCGCCGGTGTCGACCATGGTGCATGATCCGGTCACGGTGCCGGCGGCGCCGTAAAATGAAAGCGTTGTCATTGGTCCGTCCCCAATTGCGCGGATCGCCGGTGTCGCAGATTTGGCCGTGCGGGGGAAGGGGGCGGCCCGTGCCGGTGTCGGGTGTGGCGACGATGGATGGGACGCGCCTCGCGTGGCTGCGGGGCCGGCAAGGCGCCCTCAGAGGTGCGTCGTCGTCACCTCGGTGCGCAGCTGGGCCACCTGTTCGAGGCTGCACAACTCGGTGCCGGGGCTCATCACGGCCGAAGCGGCGGCCGCCGTTCCGCTGGCCATCGCGGCGCCGAACGTCTCGCCCCGGGCCAGCGACAGCGTCATGCCGCCGACGAAACTGTCGCCCGCGCCAACGGCGCTTATCGGCTTGAGAACCGGGCGGCCCGTCATCACCCGTTCGCCGGCGGTCACACCCACCGACCCGATCGCGCCCATGCCCATCACCACGTTTTCGGCGACGCCGGCGGCGATCAGATCGGCGCCGAACGCGGCAAAATCCTGCGGCAACTCAAGCTTGCGCTGCGCGGTTGTCAGCGCCTCTTCCTTGTCCATCCGCAGGGCGAAAAGCGGCGGGCCGTTGCGTGCGCAAAGCGCCGACAGCACGTCGCCCGAGGTGTCGGCAAGAAGCGTCGCGCCCGCCGCGCGCACCTTGTCGTGGATGCTCTCGATGACGCCGGCATCGCCGCCCGGTGGCATGCTGCCCGAAATCACAACGTGGGCGCCCGGTTCCAGATGGCTGTCGAGTGCGTCCAGCAGCAGGTTTTCGCTGTCCTGCGTCCACTGCGTGCCGGGCAGCATGAAGCGATACTGGTTGCC
>CAZSFA010000247.1:0-3316 GCA_964606055.1 uncultured Oceaniradius sp.
TCTTCTCGCAGCGGTCCTCATAGAAGACATCGACGTCCCAGGCGTCCCAGACCATCGGTCGGTCCTCGAAGACGAGCAACTGATTGCCGGTCTCGCCCGGCTTGAGCGCCTGCCGCTTGGCCTGTTTGTCGTACACCGAGGTCAACTCGCCGTGCGGGCCGATGACGACCTCGAGCATCGGCGAATGGATGACGATGCCGTCCTCGGTCTGTGCGATCGTCACGCCTTCGGGCGCCGGTACGGGCTCGTCGGCGCCGGCAAGGCCCAGTGCCAGCGCGCCATAGCAGGGCATCGCCGGCAGGTCGATCAGCGTGCCGCCATAGACCTTTTGCGTGCGGATGGGCGCGCCGGTCGCAAGGCTGCGCAGCGGTGGCGGTTCGCGGCCCGGCAGGTAGCCGACCCGATCGGCGGTGAAGGGCGAGGGGTTGATGGCGACGGCGGCCGTCTCCGGCGGCATCAGCGCGGCCAGATGGCCGATCGCGGCCTCCCGCAGCTTTTCGAGCGTGTCGCGGACCGTAAGATAGTCGCGCTCGGCATCGTCGAACACCGCCTTGGTCGCCGTGCCGGGCAGGATGTCGTGGAACTGGTTGAGGCAGACCAGTTCCCAGCATCTGTTCAGCGCATCGTGCGGGTAGTAGTGACCGCCGATCAGCGCGGCGAAGGCGCACAGGAACTCGGTGTCGTGCAGCGCGAACTCGCTGCGGCGATTGTTGCGCTTGGTGCGCGATTCGCTGGTCAGCGTGCCGCGGTGCAGTTCAAGGTACAGTTCACCGTTCCACACCGGCAGGTCGGGCGCGCAAGTTGCCTCGATGCCTTCGAAGAACTCGCGCACCGTCCCGCACCGGACCTTGGGCGCGCCGGGCATGTCGTTGAGAATGTGGGCGTTTTCGATCAGTTCGCGGGTCGGGCCGCCACCGCCATCGCCATAGCCATAGGCGATGATGAGTTCGCTGTGCGTGCCCTTCTGCTTGAATTCCTGCCATGTGCCGAGCACTTCGGCGGCCGTCAGTTCGGCCTTGTAGGTCGTCGCGAACGGCAGGTACTGCACCGGCCGCGGCGTGGTCAGAAGGTGCGCCAGCACCTGCGTACCGTCGATCCCCTGCCACCAGAACAGCTGGTAGGGCATGGGGTTGTACTGGTTCCAGCTCAGCTTGTTGGTGACGAACCATTTGAGCCCGGCCTGCTTCATCAGCTGGGGCAGGGATGCGGTGAAGCCGAATGTGTCCGGCAGCCACAGCACCGGCGTTTCGACATCGCCGAACCTGTCGCGGTAGTACTTGCGGCCAAGCGTCATCTGCCGCACGAGCGATTCCGGGCCGGTCAGCGAGCAGTCGGGCTCGACCCACATGCCACCCATCAGCTCCCACCGGCCCTCGGCGACACGTTCCCGGATGCCCTCGAAAACATGCGGGTGGTCTTCTTCGGTGTATTTGTAGAGCTGCGGCTGGCTGGCCGAGAAATGATAGTCGGGGAACCGGTCCATCATGTGCAGCACGTTGGAGAATGTGCGCCCGCATTTGAGCCGCGTCTGCTCGACCTGCCACAGATAGGCGATGTCGATATGGGCATGTCCGATCGCGATGACGTCGAGCGGATGGGTGGTGCCGGCCGCATCCATGCCGGACTGGAGCGCCTCGAGCGCAGCAGGCACGGTGTCGTAGAACGCATCGGTGCCGAGCGGGTCGCGCGTGTCGAGGACCTTGAACGCTTCGTCGAGCGCGCTCAACAGCCGGTTGCGGACCGCGTGGTTGGCGTCGAGGTTCTCCGCCACGTCGAGCATCATCTTTGCGTGCATGTAAAGGGCGCGGGTCGGCGCATCGATCTGCACGATCGCGCATTGGCGCATGAACAGTTTGGTTCTGGACGTTTCGTCGGGCGGCCAGCCCGACATGCCGGTCCAGCCGTGCAGGGCGAGCAGATGGCTGTTGCCGTCCTTCATGGTGTCGTCGAGCAGGATCTCGTGGTGATGCCGGTCGGTCGACACGTGGGGTTTGCCGTCGACATAGGTCAACGCCTCGGGATGGCCGAAGATGTCGCCGGCAACGCCAAGCGGCATGTGCAGCGCGATCGGGCGGTCGGACTCCCAGTCGGCCGGAACCGCAAATCGGGTACGCATGACGAAGTTCTCGTACCACTTGCCCCAATAGCTGTTGGGTTCGATCAGCGTCCAATCGCTGTCGTCGACTTCGGGTCCGACGGGCGCCCGGGTGCCGGCGTCGGCAAGCGCCTTGTGACGGAACGGGGGCAGGGGATGGGTGCGGCGGTATTGCAGCGGCTCGATCAATTGGAGCCGCGTGGTGATCTTCTGTCCCGTCCAATGCAGGGTGTGGGTGGCCATATCGTCCTCAAAAAGCGCGCCGACGGCTGCCGGCACGCATCATGGTAATGGTTCAAATGGAGTTGGTCGTGGGTTTGTTTGCCGTCCCGATCACGCCACCGCCAGATCAAAGCCGGATACCTCGCCGCGGAACACCGTTTGCCGGTTGCGGGCGATGTCCGCCAATCGCGCGGTGTCTTCCTCGGCGGAGATGTCGGAGCCCCAGGTCCGGTTGAGGTCGGGCCATGGAATGGAGTCGATCAGCATCTGCGTATAGGGATGCTGCGGATCGCCGATCACCTGCTTGGGCGGGCCGGCTTCGGCGATATGGCCATGATAGAGCACGATCACATAGTCGGACACGTGATATGCGGTCGCCAGATCGTGGGTGATGTAAAGGATCGAGATGCCGTACTGGTCCTTGAGATCATAGATATTCTTGAGGATCGTCGCGCGCAGCGAGGCATCGACCATCGAGACGGGTTCATCGGCGATCAGCAGCTTCGGCGACAGCATCAGCGCGCGGGCAACGATCAGGCGCTGGCGCTGGCCACCCGACAACTCGTGCGGGAAACGTCTCAGGATGAGATCAGGGTCGAGGCCCACCGCACGGCACGCCTCGTGCATCTTCTCGACGGTGTGATCGGCCGATTGCGACAGGCCAAACCGTTTGAACGGGAAGCGCAGGGCATGATCGACCCGGTAAAACGGGTTGAAACAGCCATAGGGATCCTGGAACACCGCCTGAACGTTCTTGCGGAACTCGAGGCTTTCGGCCGGTGACATGCGCTGGACATCGCGTCCCTCGAACTTGACCGTTCCGGAGGAGGGCGGATTGAAGCCGAGCATGATCTGGCCCATCGTCGACTTGCCCGAGCCGGATTGTCCGACGATCGAGATGATCTTGGGCACGTCACCGTCGAGCTTGAACGACATCGGGTGCAGCGCCGTCACCTTGCCATAGACCTTCGAGACGTTCTCGAACTCCAGCAGCGGCGC
>CAZSFA010000248.1:0-3266 GCA_964606055.1 uncultured Oceaniradius sp.
CTGCGGCACCTCGAAGAACGCCTTGCAGAACTCCTCGATCGCCCATTTGAGATTGCCGATCGTGGTCGTCTTGTCGATCACCAGCCCTTCGAGCTGGTGGAACATCGGCGTGTGGGTGGCGTCCGAATCGTGCCGGTAGGTCTTGCCGATGATCGCCACGCGGATCGGCGGCGCCTGCGTCTCCATCGTGCGGATCTGCATGGGCGAGGTGTGCGTGCGCAGCACCTTGCGCTCGTTGCTCTCGCTCGGCGACAGGAAGAACGTGTCGTGCATCTCCCGCGCCGGGTGGTCGGGCGGGAAGTTCAGCGCGGTGAAGTTGTAGTGGTCGGTCTCGATCTCCGGCCCCTCGGCGATGGCAAAGCCCATGTCGGCGCAGATCGCGGTGATCTCCTCGATCACCTGGCTGATCGGGTGAATGCGCCCGCTTTGCGCCGGCGAGGGCCGCACCGGCAGCGTCACGTCGACGGTCTCGCTGGCCAGCCGCGCCTCGATCGCCGCCGCGTGCAGTGCGGCCTTGCGCTCGTTGATCGCATCGGTGACGCGCGCCTTGAGCCCGTTGAGCGCCGGCCCCATCGTCTGGCGTTCCTCGGGCGTCATCCTGCCGAGCGTCTTCATGCGCTCGGAGACCGCGCCCTTCTTGCCGATCGCGGCCACGCGCACTGCTTCGATCGCGGTCTCGTCGTCGGCCGAGGCGATCTCGGTCATCAGCGTGTCTTCGAGCTTGGATAGATCGTCCATCGTCTTTTCGTCCGCTTGTGCACTGACGCCCCCGTGATCGGCGCGGCGCCAGCGCGGTCTTATCAAGATTTTCGGGTGCGTCCACATCGCCAACAAAAAAGCCCGGCGTCGCCGCCGGGCCCTGATGTCATCGATGCGCCGGCCCGGCGCGCGTCAGCGCACGGCCGCTTCGAATGCACCCGGTGTGGTGTCTTTCAGATAGGCGAGCTGATCCTTGGCCTGCGCGACGATCGCGGCGAATGCGGCCGGCTCATGGATCGCCATGTCCGACAATACCTTGCGGTCGATCTCGATGCCGGCCTTGTTCAGCCCGTCAATCAGCCGGCCATAGGTCATGCCGTGCTCGCGCGCGGCCGCGTTGATGCGCTGGATCCACAGCGAGCGGAAATTGCGCTTGCGCACCTTGCGGTCGCGATAGGCGTACTGGTCGGCCCGCTCGACCGCCTGCTTGGCGATGCGGATGGTGTTCTTGCGCCGGCCATAATAGCCCTTGGCCGACTTGAGAACCTTCTTGTGCTTGGCGTGAGCCGTCACGCCGCGTTTGACACGTGCCATGATCGCTCCTCCTTAAAGGCCGTAGGGCATGAATTTCTTGACGATCTTGGTATCCGGCTCGGACAGCACCATCGTGCCGCGCGCTTTGCGGATGAACTTGTTGGACCGTTTGATCATGCCGTGGCGCTTGCCGGCGGCCTGCACCTTGACCTTGCCCGACGCCGTCACCTTGAAACGTTTCTTGACCGACGACTTGGTCTTCATCTTGGGCATTTTGCTCTCCATCTTTTTTGCTCGCGCCGGCCTGCGATGCAGGCGCTCCGCAAGGGCGTTCGAAAAGTCGAACGGGGATCGGTCGATCCCGCCTTGCTTCGCTCGGTTTCCCGATGGCTTTTTGGCTTTGGCATTCATGAACCGGCACGGCATGCCCTGCCGGCCGGTTCGGACCGCGCGCCTATAGACGCAAACGAGGCGCAACGCAACCAGTCTCGCCGCCGGTTCCGCCGTGCCCGGCGGGTGCGCGCGCCCGTGTTCAGACCGGGCGGCGCGGCGCCTGCGCGGAAAGCACGCGGTCCAGATCGGCCTGTGCGACGCGTTGCGGCGATGTGGCCGTGCGGCTCCAGATCATGACCGCGTAGCCAAGCACGGCGACCGCGATCGCAAACTCCCGGATCTCGGTGAGTTCATGGCCCCAGTCGAGCGTTATGCCCCAGGTCAGGAAGATCGCCTGCGCACCGATCAGGGAAGCGCCCATCACCAGCGCCGCGACCGCCGCGATACCGGTGCTCCTGCGTGCAAGGTCGAGCGCGATGAAGATGGCGGCAAAGAACCAGATCCCGAAGAACACCCAGTTCCAATTGTAGAACATGAAGCCGCACAGCGGCAGAAGGGCGACCGCGAACAGCGGCGGCGGCACAAACAGGCTCGCGCCGCGCAGGAACCGCGGCGGCTGGTCGGGCCACGCATAGGGCAGCAGCACGAACGCGGCGACGGCCGCCGAATAATAAGCCATCTCGAACCGGTAGGTGTAGAAATTGTGGATGTTGGTCTCGTTCTGGATGTTGCCGTCAAAGACCGGCGGCGTGCCCCAGCCGATCCAGTGCTGCCCCCACGAGGCTTCCTCCATCACGACGATGAACGCGACGGCGGCAATGGCAAGGATCACCTGCGCGGCGCTCAGGCCCGCAAGTCGCGCATTGTCGAGATGCCGCGCGCGCCGCGCCGCAACCAGAAGGAAGATCAGCGCCAGCGCGAAGGCAACTTCGGTCTGGATGCTGAGAAAGCCGCCCTCCCGCACATGACCGGCCAACCGGTCCGGCCAGGTGAGGACCGCCAAGACCGCCGACCACAGCAGCACGAAGGAGGCGGTCCACAATGCGACAAGCAGCCAGGACGGGATATCGCCCCGCGCCGACAGCGTCCTGTCCGAAGGCCGCAATGCCGCGACAAGGAAGAAAGCGGCAAGCGCGCCGATCGTCAGGCGGGCAAGGCCGATCGCCGTCCAGTCTGGCAGATACTTCTCCAGTGTCCGGTATCCGGCCTGCAGTGTCAGATAATGGGCTGCGGCAGCCAGCAGCAGGAAGGCTGCAAAGCACAGCGCCTGGCGCACCCTGCGCGGTTCAATGGAAATCATCATGTCATCGCCCGTCACTTGGACCCTCAATCCAAATAGAGAGCAGATTTCGCAAAGTCAGCCAATCTGTATGATGAACATTTGGTTAACGGATTCGTTGAGTCAGTAATCGATAGATATGCCGGTGGGGCGGGCAGGGAATATTTTTGCTTAATTCTCGTAACATTTTACTGAAGTGCGCGGGTCTGCGTGAATTCCGTTGCAATGCACGCTGGTTTGGCGTCTGGACGCCCGGCGAATGTGCGTCGCCAGATGATCGGGGTGGGCGCGATACGCGAACAATCTATCCACCCCGCCGCCGCGCGCCTTATCCTGCGTTCATCTCCTTCGCTGAACCTCGGGTCTAGAACCGAACGCACGAGGAAGGGGACGGTGGACCGGTTGGCGGCGCAGAGGTGCG
>CAZSFA010000249.1:0-3255 GCA_964606055.1 uncultured Oceaniradius sp.
CGCAAAATGAGCAATAGAGCGTGTTCTTGGCGTCACCGCCCCCGCTCGACGAAACCTTGCTCATGAAATTCGTCCTTTCCTGCCCCGAGCGGCCTTGCCTGGTCCGGCCAACTCGTCATGGATGCAGCGACACCGTCACAAATGCGCCGCCGCGCGACAACTCTACACCGAACTCCAGCGGACACAAACCCGCACCCGAATCACGCAAACGCTAGTCCGAGCCATGTCAACAAGCTCTTAACATGCCGGAAACGCTAGCATTTTGAACCGGTCGCGCCATCACAAAACCGTTGCGAATTTGTCGCATGATCGCAAAGGGTTGACCGTCAGCCACCCTGCGCTTCGCTTTCGATCGCATCGCGCGAGGAGATCACCTTGTCGATCAGCCCGAACGCCTTGGCCTCCTCGGCGCTCATGAAGTTGTCGCGCTCAAGCGCGCGTTCGACCGCCTCATAGTCCTGGCCGGTGTGCTTGACGTAAATTTCGTTGAGGCGCCGCTTCAGCTTCTGCGTGAACTCGGCGTGGATCAAAATGTCCGTCGCCTGCCCCTGATACCCGCCCGACGGCTGATGCACCATGATGTTGGAGTTGGGCAGTCCGAAGCGCATGTCCTTGGCTCCGGCGGCCAGAAGGAACGACCCCATCGACATGGCCTGCCCGGTGCACAGGGTCGAGATCGGCGGCTTGATGAACTGCATCGTGTCGTAGATCGCCAGTCCCGACGTCACCACGCCGCCGGGCGAGTTGATGTACATGGCGATCTCTTTTTTCGGGTTGTCGGCCTCCAGCCACAAGAGCTGGGCGCATACCAGCGACGCCATGCCATCCTCGATCGGACCTGTGATGAAGACGATCCGCTCCTTCAAAAGGCGCGAGAAGATGTCGTAGGCGCGTTCACCGCGGTTGGTCTGTTCGACCACCATGGGCACGAGATTCATCGTCGTTTCGATGGGGCTTGGCATGGCTTTACCTTTGAGAAGCGCCCGGGAATGCGGACGGCTGATCGGGAATCGGTTCGTCGTTGCCCCATAGATAGGGCGCGCCCCGCCCGGTTCGCAAGTGAGGCCAACACGGCGGGGCCGAACGCGGTAAACCGGTCCGTCCCGCGCCGCGATGGCGCCTGATCAGCACACGCGCACCTGCTCGCACTCGCTGAGCATGAACTCGTCCTCGGGTTCCGTACGGGCCGCATCGAACTGGCGACCATCCGCGCATTGCGCGCGCGCTTCGTAGGTGCGTCGCCCGGCCAACTCGTCCTCGCGAATGTTGACGAAGAACTCGACCGCGCATTGCTCGTCGCGGGCCAGTTGTTCGGTCACATCGTCCAGCCACGCCGGATCGGTGGACTGGGCAAGCGCTGGCGGCACCGAAAGGGCCGTCGCGACGATGATCGCCGCGCCGGCGGCTGCAAGTGATGTGAATGGCAAGCGCATGGCGCCCTCCCTTTGGGTGTCGTGTCCCCTCGCGGGCACAACACCATGGCGGACGCAGCCTTGCTTTGCGTCAGGTCAAATGTGCGAACGGGCAATCGACCGGGAGCGCGCCGCTCCCGGCCTTCGCGCCGCGCGGTCAGCCCGCCTTGGCGAGCGCCTGTTCGATGTCGGCGATGATGTCGGCGACATTTTCGATGCCGATCGACAGGCGAACCACATCGTTGCCGGCGCCGGCCGCCGCGCGCTGTTCGTCGGACAATTGCCGGTGCGTGGTCGAAGCGGGATGGATGACCAGCGAACGGGTGTCGCCGATGTTGGCCAGATGCGAAAACAGCTCCAGGCCCTCGACGAACGTGACGCCCGCGTCAAAGCCGCCCTTGAGCCCGAACGTGAACACCGAGCCGCCGCCGTGCGGGGCGTACTTGACCTGGCGATCCTTGTAGTCGTCGCCCTCAAGGCCCGAATAGCGCACCCATGACACCGCGTCGTGCTTGCTCAGATACTCGGCCACCGCCAGCGCGTTGTCGCAATGGCGCTGCATGCGCAGCGGCAACGTCTCCAGCCCCGTCAGGATCAGGAAGGCGTTGAACGGCGACAGCGCCGGGCCGAAATCGCGAAGGCCCAAAACCCGACATGCGATTGCAAATGCGATGTTGCCCAGCGCCTGGTGCAGCACCACGCCGCCATACTCCTCGCGCGGCTCGGACAGCATCGGGTAGTTGCCCGACGCCGACCAGTCGAACGTGCCGGCATCGACGATCATGCCGCCCATCGAGTTGCCGTGGCCGCCAATGAACTTGGTCAGCGAATGCACCACGATGTCGGCGCCGTGTTCGATCGGCCGCGTCAGGTATGGCGTCGCCATCGTGTTGTCGACGATGAACGGCAGGCCGTGCTTGCGGGCGATCTTGGCGACGGCTTCCAGATCGGTGATCACGCCGCCAGGATTGGCGATGCTCTCGACGAAGATGGCGCGCGTGCGCTCGTCGATCTGGCTTTCGAGTTCGTCCAGGTTGTCGGTGTCGGCCCAGCGCACCTGCCAGTCGAAGCTCTTGAAGGCCTGGCCGAACTGGTTGATCGAGCCGCCATAGAGCCGGCGCGCGGCGATGAAGTTGTCGCCGGATTGCATCAGCGTGTGGAAGATCAGCATCTGCGCGGCATGACCGGACGCGACCGCCAGAGCCGCAGTGCCACCCTCGAGCGCGGCGACGCGCTCTTCGAGAACCGCATTGGTCGGGTTCATGATCCGGGTGTAGATGTTGCCGAATTCCTGCAGACCGAACAGCTTGGCCGCATGGTCGGGACTGTCGAAGACGAACGCGGTCGTCTGGTAGATCGGCGTGATCCGGGCATTGGTCGCCGGATCGGGCTGTGCGCCCGCGTGAACGGCCAGTGTTTCAAATCCCGGCGTGTGCTCTGCCATTTTCATGTCCTCCGCTGGGCTCCGGATGCGGAGCGGGTCGGCGCGGTTATCGTTGAGCATGAAGACGAATGCAAAGCATGATTTTGCGTCCGGTGGACCACCGCGCAGGTTCGGCCGCCGGTATCGCCCGCATCATTGGGATGGGTTTTCGCTCAAAGCCCCAGTCTTGGCATCTCGATGGCCGGGCATCGGTTCTGGATCACGATGATGCCCTCGGCCTCTGCGCGGGCGGCCGCCCGGTCGTCGCGCACGCCCAGTTGCGTCCAGAGCACCTTGGGCTTGGTGTTCATCTCAAGGACCGCGTCGACGACGTCGGAGACGAACGCCGACCGCCGGAACACGTCGACCATGTCCACCGGCCGCGGCAGGTCGGCGAGCGAGGCGTAGGTCATCGCGCCG
>CAZSFA010000250.1:0-3229 GCA_964606055.1 uncultured Oceaniradius sp.
TCGACGATTTCAACATGGGCGCGATGGAAAACAAGGGGCTGAACATCTTCAACTCCTCCGCCGTCCTGGCCAGCCCCGAAACCTCGACCGACATGAATTTCGAACGGATCGAGGCGATCATCGCGCACGAATATTTCCACAACTGGACCGGCAACCGCATCACCTGCCGCGACTGGTTTCAACTGTGTCTGAAGGAAGGCCTGACGGTTTATCGCGATCAGGAGTTTTCCGCCGACATGCGCAGTCGCGCCGTCAAGCGCATCTCGGACGTCCGGCTGTTGCGTGCCCACCAGTTTCCCGAGGACAGCGGCCCGCTGGCGCATCCGGTCCGTCCGCGCACCTATCGCGAGATCAACAACTTCTACACCGCCACCGTCTACGAAAAGGGTGCCGAAGTCGTCCGCATGCTCGAAACGCTGCTCGGCGCCGCCGGCTTCAAGGCCGGCATGGACCTCTATTTCGATCGCCATGACGGCGACGCGGCGACCATTGAGGACTTCCTTGCCTGCTTCACCGAGGCGACCGGCGAGGATCTGACGCAGTTCGCGCTGTGGTACGACCAGCCCGGCACACCCAATGTGGCCATCTCGCAACGCTATGACGACAAGGCGAGGCGCCTGTCCGTGACCGTCGTCCAGTCGCTGAAGCCGCCGGTCCCCGGCCAGCCACATGCGCCCATGCACATACCGTTGCGCTTTGCCCTGATCGGTCCCGAAGGCAATCATGTGCCGTTCGGTGCGGTCGGCGGCGCCAGGGTCAGCCGGCATGGCGATGACGCGGTGCTGCATGTCACCGCGCCCAGCCACCGCATCGTTTTCGAGGACGTTGCCGAGCGGCCGGTCATGTCGGCGCTGCGCGCGTTCTCCGCGCCGGTGACGCGCGTGCCGCAGGCGCCGTTCGATGATCGCGTGTTCCTCGCTGCTCGCGACACCGATCCGTTCTCCCGCTGGGAGGCGCTCAACAGCCTGCTTGTCGAGGAACTCAAATCGGCGACCGAAACGGCGCGTGGCGGCGCGGCCGTGTCCGCAAGCGACAGGCTGGTCGAAGCGTTTTCCGCCGTTGCCGCCGACACCGCTCTTGACGATGCCTATCGCGCCCTGTGCCTGACCTTGCCGGCAGAAGCCGATATCGCCCGCGAAATCGGTCGCGACATCGACCCCGAGGCCATCCATGCGGCGCGCATGGCGCTGCTCGGGCATCTGGCCAAGGCGTGCGAGCGCATCCTGGTGCGCATCTATCATGAGTTGCAGCCGCGCCGGCCCTATGCGCCGGATGCTGCCGGTGCCGGCCGGCGCGCCTTGCGCAACATCGCGACCACGATGCTGTGCCACGCCGCTGGCAACACCGAACTCGCCGAAAAGGCGCTTGCAGGCGCCGACAACATGACCGACCGCGCCCATGCCCTGACCGTGATGGCGCATCTGGCGCCCGATGCACCGGCCACCGCCGAGGCGCTTGAGACCTTTCGCATCGACTTCCGCAACGAGCCGATCGTGCTCGACAAATGGTTCCTCATCCAGGCGACGACGCCGTCGGCACAGACGGTCGAGCGCGTGCAGGCTCTGGCGCGATCGCCCGGATTTGCGTGGGAGAATCCCAACCGCGTGCGGTCCCTGATCGGCGCGTTCGCCACCGGCAATCCGGTCGCCTTCAACCGCGCCGACGGCAAGGGCTATGAAGTGCTGACCCAGGCGATCGGCCGCATCGACCAGTTCAACCCGCAGGTGGCCGCCAGGCTGATGACGGCGATGCGCTCATGGCACAACCTGGAGCCCGGTCGCCGCCAGAAGGCGAACGCGGCGATCCAGTCTCTGGCGCGTGCCGAACACCTGTCGCGCGACCTGCGCGACATCGTCGATCGCACGCTGGGCTAGCGCCGCCGGCAGCCTCATTGCGGTCGCGGCGCCCGGCTCGTCATGCGCTGTCGGCGAAAGCCGGGCCTCACCCGTTCCGCGGCGGTGTTCAGATTTCGGTGCCGACGGGTGGACACGCCGAATCGCTTTTGATTCATTGTCAGCGATTCGTCAGTACGGGTTCGCGTTCGCGTCAGTGCTGCCGGGCAGCCAATTGCGGCCGCTCGGGCAGCGGCGATGACAGTCATCAACCAGGGGGTGAGCGTGTCGGCAAGCGATACGACGAGGGCGGAACCGGGAGGGATGACCGGGCTTGCCCGCTTTCTCGCCGAACCCGCCTTTGAACGCCTGCTTGCGCTCGAACCCTGGCTCAAGCGCTCGATCCCGATCCTGATCCTGGTGTTCCTGGCCGTCGTCTTCACGGCCCGTGCTTTGTCGCTGGCCGCCGACCGCGACGCGACCGCCGATACCGCCCGTATGCAGCTGGCGCTGCTTGCCGCCAATGCGGCCCATGCGATCGCCACCGCGCAAGCAAACGGGTTCGCGCCGGTCAACGCCGCCGACTATGACCGGATTCTGTCGCGCGGCCTGCCGGGTGCCGCAACGGCGCGCGGTCGCCACTTCATGATCGTTGAGCCGTCCGGTGTGGTGATTGCCGAACGTGGCGCGGCAGGCCCGGACGGCTCCACGCTTTCGGCGCGGTTCGACGGCATCCAGCCGCTGGTCATGTTCGGCTCCGACGCCGGCGTTCTGGAACTGACCTCTGCGGATGGACGATATCTGGCCGGGGCCGCCCGGGTCGCCGACACGGACATGCTGGTCGTTGCCGCCCAGAGCCTTGTCGCGCTCTATGCGCCCTGGCGTCAGACGGTATCGATGAACGTGGCCCTGTTCGTTGCGATGGCGTCGATCCTGCTGGTCCTGCTTTATGCCTATTTCGGTCAGGTCGCGCGGGCCCATGAGGCCGACCAAGTCTATTGCGAGACGCACAAGCGGATGGATGTGGCGCTGTCGCGCGGCCATTGCGGATTGTGGGATTGGGATCTTGCGCGTGGCCGCATCTATTGGTCGCGGTCGATGTTCGATCTGCTCGGCTACGTGTCGGCGCAGGACGTTCTGTCCTTCGGCGAGGTCGTGCAACTTGTCCATCCCGACGATGCGGATCTGTTCGACCTTGCCGAACGGGCGGCGGCGCTCGAAATTCGCGGCGTCGACCGCATCCTGCGGATGCGCCATGCCAAGGGACACTATGTGCGGCTGCGCATCCGCACCGAAATCGCCGAGCAGTCTGGCCAAGGACCGCATCTGATCGGCATCGCCATCGACATGACCGAGCAGCACCGGCTCACCGAACTGTCGCAGATCGCCAGCCAGAA
>CAZSFA010000251.1:0-3207 GCA_964606055.1 uncultured Oceaniradius sp.
GCCAGCAGCATCACATCGGCAAAGCGGATCAGAAGAAAGCCGCCCGCATTGATGACGCCCGCATGCAGCAGCGCCGAAACCGGCGTGGGCGTTTCCATCACCTCGGTCAGCCAGCCATGGGTCGGAAACTGCGCCGACTTCAGGATGGCCGCCAGCGCCAGAAGGCCGGAGGCCCAGATCGCCGCGGCCGGCGCAAAACCCTCGCGCGCTGCCGCAAGAATGCTGGCGATGTCGAACGTGCCGTATCCCCAGGCAAGAAGCGCGGCGGCGCCGACAAGCGCGACATCGCCCAGCATGGTCGTCACGCGCTTCTTGCGGGCCGCACGGCGCGCCTGCGTGCGATCGCCATAGAACAGGAGCAGGCGTTGCAGGCCGTGGCCCGTGGCGATCCAGGCCAGAACGAAATGCACCAGGTTGCCGGCCTGAACCAGCAGCAGCACCGCCGCCAGCGTGACCGCCATCCAGCCCAGAAAGGCGCCCTGACGCTCCTCGCCGTCCAGATAGGGCCCCGAATAGCGCAGCACGATCCAGCCGATGAAACTGACGAGCAGCAGCATGATGACGCTGACCGAGTCGAGCCGCGGGGCAAGGCCGATGCCGAACGCGCCGATCAGTGGCGCCGTCGACGGCCCATGGATCATCAGCACGACGGCCGCAACGAGCGCCAGCGCCAGTGATGCAAGGCCCGCCGCCTCAGCCAGAACCGGCAGCCGGGCTGGACGCCGACCGGGATGGGCGCGCGCATAAAGCGCCACGGCCAGCAGAACCGCGGGTGCGATCAAGGCGATCAGAGGAAGCCACATGCCTGTTTTTCTCCTGCTCGTTGGCAATCGGCGCTGCCTATCGCAGCGCTATGGCAAAGAAAAATTCATTGTGTTTGCCAATTCGTTCTGTTTTTTAGAACGATATGGCCGATCTCAATTACCACCACCTGCGCTATTTCCAGGCCGTTGCCCATGAGGGCAATCTGACCCGCGCCGCCGCGCGGCTGAACGTGTCGCAATCGGCGGTCTCCACGCAGATCCAGCGGCTTGAGCAAGGGCTTGGGCAGGCACTGTTCGAACGACACGGCCGCATGCTCCATCTGACCGAGGCCGGCCGCATCGCGCTCGATCATGCGGACGCCATTTTTGCAACGGGCCGCGAGCTTGTCGCCACGTTGCAGCAGGCCGGTGGAGCGCGTCAGGCGCTGCGCGTCGGGGCGCTGGCGACGCTGTCGCGCAATTTCCAGTTGATCATGCTGCGCCCGGTGCTGCGGCGCGCCGATGTCGAGGTCATCCTGCGTTCGGGCAGCGCGGCTGAACTCTACAATGCGTTGGCGGGTCTGCATCTGGATCTGGTTTTGACCAACCAGCCGCCGCCGGCCGACGCGCTGACCGCGTTCATCGTGCGGCGCCTTGATGAGCAACCGGTCAGCCTGATCGGCATTCGCGATTTGTGCCCGGCCAATGGAACGCTGACCGGGAAGCTGTCGGCTGCCCCGTTGATCCTGCCGGCCGCCGGCACCGGGTTGCGCATGGGGTTCGACGCGCTCGCCGACCGTTTGGGCGTGCAGCCGCAGATTGCCGCCGAGGTCGATGACATGGCCATGATGCGCCTTCTGGCGCGTGAAGGCATCGGCCTTGCCGTGCTGCCGCCGATCGCGGTGCGCGATGAACTTGCGGCCGGCGTCCTGGTGGAAAGCGCCAAGCTGCCGAACATGACCGAGGCGTTTTACGGCGTGACCGTCGAGCGGCGCTTTCCCAATCCGTTGCTCGCAGAACTGATGAGCGGTGAGCGATGACCGGCTGAACCGGCGCCGTCAGTGAAAATCCCTCGATTTGGGGATGATCCGCACATTGCGCGGATGGCGGCCATTGCCGCGCGGGTAGGCCGGCCGCGCCACCTCATCGGCCGGCGACAGCGCAATGTCGGCGCGATGGCAGTCCGACAGCCGGTCCAGATCGCCGGTGCGGTCATGCACCGATGTCGCCATCAGGTGGACGACATTCTCCTTGCTCTTTTGGACATGGCCGCAGACCAGCGCCAGTTTGGCGCCCATCACCGCGCGGCGGAAACGTTCGAACTTGCGCGTCCAAAGCAGCACATTGACGATGCCGGTCTCGTCTTCGAGCGTCATGAAGATGGCATTGCCCTTGCCGGGCCGCTGGCGGATCAGCACGACGCCGGCCGTCCTGACCCAGGCGCCGTCGCGCATCGCATCGACCTGGCGCGACGTTGCGACCCGTTCGGCATCGAACATCGGCCGCAACAGCGCCATGGGATGGCTCTTCAGCGAAAGCCGCACGGTCTGGTAGTCGGCAACCACATGTTCGGCCAGGTTCATGGCCGGCAGCGCGGCGTCGGGTTCGGCGCCCAGTTCGCGCCGGCGGGCGGCCTCGAAAAGCGGCAGCGGCACGTCGTCCGGCAGGCGGCGCACGGCCCAAAGCGCGTTGCGCCGGTCCAGTCCGATCGAGCGGAAGGCATCGGCATCGGCCAGCAGCTTGAGCGCACGCTTTTGCAAACGCACATTTTGCCAGATCGCTTCGACACTGTCATAGCCGGTGCCGCGCGCGGCGACGAACTGGTCGGCCCAATCCTCATGGAAGCCGTCGACCTGGCGGAAGCCGAGCCGCAATGCGAGCGCGCCGTCATCGCGCTTTTCGAGCGTGTTGTCCCAATGGCTGTGATTGATGTCGACGGCGCGCACCTCGACATCATGCTCGCGTGCATCGCGCACGATCTGGGCCGGCGCATAAAACCCCATCGGCTGCGCGTTGAGCAGCCCGCAGGCGAACACCGCTGGATGGTGGCATTTGATCCATGACGAGACATAGACGAGCTTGGCGAACGAGGCCGCGTGGCTTTCGGGAAAGCCATATTCACCAAACCCCTTGATCTGGTTGAAACAGCGCTCGGCGAAGTCGCGTTCGTAGCCGCGCTCGACCATGCGCTCGACCATCATCGCCTCGAACGAATGGATCGTGCCGACATGGCGGAAGGTGGCCATGGCCCGGCGCAGACCGTTGGCCTCTTCGGCCGAGAATCGCGCGGCGACCATGGCGATCTTCATCGCCTGTTCCTGAAACAGCGGCACGCCCTTGGTCCGGCCGAGCACGTTGCGCAACTCGTCCGGGTCGTGCGGTGGCTTGGGCGAGGGGTAGACCTCGTCTTCCTCGCCATTGCGGCGGCGCAGGTAGGGATGGACCATGTCGCCCTGGATCGGGC
>CAZSFA010000252.1:0-3185 GCA_964606055.1 uncultured Oceaniradius sp.
ATGGGGCGTAGCCAAGCGGTAAGGCAGCGGTTTTTGGTACCGCCATGCGCAGGTTCGAATCCTGCCGCCCCAGCCAGCCATTCCACTCAAGCGTTTCGCCGAACCGGCGCCGTTTTGGCGACGCCCAAGCGATCGGATCGATCTCGCCTACAGAAACTGGGCGCAAACGGGAGAGCCGATGTCGACAGGTTCGCCCCGCATGGTCAATTGACCGGTGTTCGCATCGACCTCGAACAGGATCAGGCTATCGGAATCCTGATTGGCGACCACGAGCCAATTGCCTGATGGATCAAGGCTGAAATGGCGCGGGGTCTGCCCCATCGTGCCCTGATGGCCGATGTGTGCGAGCGTGCCGGACACCTGGTCGATTGCGTAGATGGCGAGACTGTCATGGCCGCGATTGGACGCATAGAGGAACGCGCCGTTCGGTGAGACCTCGATTTCCGCGGTCGTGCTTTCGCCCGAAAAATCCTCCGGCAGCGTCGATATGGACTGGAGCGGTTGCAGCGTGCCACTTGCCGCATCGCAGCGAAAGACGGCAACGGTCGAGCTCAACTCGTTGATGACATAGGCGAACGCGCCGGCCGGATGCATGACGATGTGACGCGGGCCGGAACCGGGCGCCAACTCGACAAACGGCTGGTTCGGGTTCGGCGAAAGGGTGCCGCGCTCCGAATTGAAGGCGTAGATCATCACCTTGTCGATGCCGAGATCAGGCACGAACAGGAATCTGCCAGCTTCATCGAACGTCACGCCGTGAGGATGCGGTTCGGTCTGACGGGCAGGATGCACGCTGGCTCCGGTGTGCTTGACGACTTGCGTGGCCGCGCCCAGCCCACCGTCCTCGGTGACCGGCAACACGGACACGCAGCCGCTTGAGTAGTTGGCGACGACGACGAAGCTGCCGCTGCGGTCCAGCGTCAGGTGGCAGGGGTCGTTTCCCTCGGACGCCTGACTGTTGAGGAAGGTCAGTTCTCCGCCCGGCTCGATCCTGTAAGCGCTCACGCGTCCGCTGACGGGACCATCGGCACCGTTCAGCTCATTGACGCAGTAGAGGAACCGGCGGGCCGGATCGAACGTCAGAAAAGATGCGTTGCGCGCCGCTGCGGCCGGCCCGTTCTCTTCCAACACCGCCGATGCAGCGTCGATCCGCACCTGGTGAATGCCTTCGCCCTTGCGATGCGGCGTCCCGTCCGGTCCGGGGACGCTGGGTTCGGTATAGGTTCCGACAAGGAGCTTTTGCGTTGATGTCATGTCTGCTTGCCCAGTGTTCTGATGGTGCATTCCGGAGGTCCCGTGCGCATCGGCGCACAGACAGGTTCTGCTCTGTTTCTGGCTCCGTATCACCGAGACGCGCGGTTCCGGTCAATCCATCATCGTCTGTATCGCGCCGGCGACAATGCGCCGTCGGGCAGAACGTGTGGTGTTTCAGGCGCTGGCGTGAGCGAAAGGGTCTCACTCGGCCGTCGAGTCGCGGCTGGCGCGGAACGTTCCGGATCAACAAATCCGCTTTCTCCGCCAATTGGGGCCGTGACGAGACCTTGCCGGGCTGCCCGCCAAGGCGTAGGCCGGCCGTACAAGATCAGCACCTCGAAGACACACGTTCCCGCCATGGCGCCGCCGCGCATCATTCTCGTGGGCACCTCGCTTGGCCGCGGTCAGCCCTTGCTCGACGTCATCGACACCGCCGCAGCCCTTGCATTGCGCGATCTGTACGGCGCGGCGTGGAGCGACAATGGCGCGGCGCGCACGGGCCAGTCAGGCAGCTTGGAAGGGTAAAATGGCAACACAAACAGCAAAGACGGGCATCGGGCTGATTGGATGCGGCAACATCTCATCGGCCTACCTCGAGGCCGCGCCTGGGTTCGGCAACCTCGACATTCGCGGTGTCGCCGACATCGACATGGACGCCGCGCGGAGCCGTGCCGAGGCGTTCGGCGTCGCGGCGATGAGCGTCGACGACATGCTGAGCCGTGACGACATCGCCGTGATCGTCAACCTGACCACGCCGCAGGCGCATGTGCCGGTCGGCATGCGCGCGCTCGAGGCGGGCAAGCACGTCTATTCGGAGAAGCCGCTTGCGGTCACCGTCGAGGACGGCCGGGCACTGGTCGACAAGGGCCGGGAACTGGGCCTGCGCGTCGGCTGCGCCCCGGACACGTTTCTGGGCGGCGGCCATCAGAGTTGCCGCAACATGGTCGATGCCGGCGACATCGGCGAGCCCATCGCCGGCACCGCCCACTTCATGTGCCCGGGCCATGAGCGCTGGCACCCCAACCCGGCCTTCTACTACCATCACGGTGGCGGCCCGATGATGGACATGGGTCCCTACTACATCACCGATCTGGTCAACCTTATGGGTCCGGTCGCGGCCGTCACGGGCGCGGTCGCAACACCGCGCGCGACGCGGCCGATCCTGAGCGAGCCGCTGCGCGGACAACAGATCGCCGTCGAAGTGCCGACCCATGTTGCGGGCACGCTGGAGTTCGCCAATGGCGCGCTGATCCAGATCGCCATGAGCTTCGATGTGATCGCCCATCGCCACCATCACATCGAACTCTACGGCACCGAAGGGTCACTGATGGTCCCGGACCCCAACCAGTTCGGCGGCACGATCGCCGTAAACCGCGATGGCAAGCAATGGACGTCGATCGAACCCGACAT
The DNA here is from genome assembly GCA_964606055.1 of uncultured Oceaniradius sp. Taxonomy (GTDB): domain Bacteria; phylum Pseudomonadota; class Alphaproteobacteria; order Rhizobiales; family Rhizobiaceae; genus Roseitalea. The sequence continues at coordinate 2,665 of CAZSFA010000252.1, forward strand.
GCCCTACCATGACGGCAACTTCCGCATCCTGGGCGTCGCCGAGATGGCCCATGCGATCGCGAACGACCGGCCGCATCGCGCCAGCGGCGATCTGGCGCTGCATGTCCTTGAGGTCATGGCCGCGTTCGAGCGCTCATCGAAGGCAGGTGCGCGTGTCGCCATCGAAACAAGACCGCAGCGGCCGGCACCGCTGCGCGATTCCATCACCGACGGCGTGCTGGGCTGACACAGCGCCATGCATGCCGTTCGACGCCAAACACGTGGAGGAAAACCATGCGCGAAGCGCTGATTGTCTGGGGCGGCTGGGACGGACACGAACCCGGGCAGGGCGCCGCCATCGTCCGTGAGATGCTCGAACAGGACGGCTTCAAGGTCTACGTGCACAACAGCACCGAAGCCTTCGCCGACCCCGGCATCAAGGACATGCACCTGATCGTTCCGATCATCACAATGTCAAAGATCGAAAAAGAGGAACTGACGAACCTGACCCAGGCTGTGCGTGGCGGCGTTGGCCTTGGCGG
>CAZSFA010000253.1:0-3173 GCA_964606055.1 uncultured Oceaniradius sp.
ATCTGGACCTTCAACAATTTCGACGACATCTTCCTTCTCACAGGAGGCGCGGCAGGCACGCGCACGCTGACCGTGAATGTCTATGAACAGGCCTTTGCGCTGTCCAACCTGGGCGCGGGCGCGGCGGTCGCGGTGGTCGTCTTCCTCGTCCTTTTGTGCTTCTCGCTGGTGATCTTCAAATACTCACCGCAGGACGAAGGCTGATGGCGCCGGGCGCGGGGACGATAACCGGCGTGATTGCCGGCGCGGTCTGGGGACTGGTCTGGATGATGGTGATCGCCGTCACCTTCATGCTGGTGACCGGCCAGGCGACCGCACCACCCATCGGCGCAGCCATGTTGGCGGGGGCCGTGTGCGGCGGGTTGATGATGGCGTTTTCGCCCGCCGCACGCACGCCGGGCCTGACCATCGTGGCGATCGCGTCGTTGGCGATGGTGCTCGCGCTTGCAACCTTCGCCATGCCGCTTGGGCTGCCGCTGTCGGTGGCGCCGGTCTCGCAGTTCGTCGCCATTGCGGCGCTGGTCGGGGTGGTCTGGTTCTCGACACATCTGACGGTCGTGGGCCAGCCATCGGGCAAACTGACGCGCTATCAGTTCGAGGTGATCGCGATCCGCCTCGCCAAGGGGCTTGGGTTGGTGTTCTTCTCGGTGATGGTCATCCTGCCGTTCTACGTCATGGTGATGACGAGCCTTAAGAACCAGGCGGAACTGATCGCCAACCCGCTCGATTTCTCCATCGATCTGCAACAGGGCGCCGAGGGCCTGTTCCGCTCGTACATCGAACTGTTCACGCAGTACAACTTCGGCACCTTCCTGATGAACACCGCCTTCGTCGCGGTCGGGACGGTGATCATTACGCTGTCTTTTGCGGTGCCCGGCGCCTATGCGGTGGCGCGCATGCGCTTTCCCGGTCAGGCCTTTCTGTCGCGCTCGATCCTGATGATCTACATGGTGCCGGCGATCGTGCTCGTCATCCCGCTCTATGCGGTCTTTTCGCAATTGGGCCTGCGCAACACGCTGACCGGCCTCTTGATCGTCTATCCGGCAACGACGATCCCCGTGGCCCTGTACATGCTGCAGGGCTATTTTCGGGGCATCCCGTCCGAATTGGAGGAGGCCGGCCTGATGGACGGTCTCAGCCGCGCCGGCGTGATCGGCAAGATCACCCTGCCGCTGTCGCTGCCGGCGCTGGCGTCGGTGGCGCTGTACGTCTTCATGATCGCCTGGAACGAGTTCCTGTTTGCGTTCATGTTCCTGGACAATCTGGACATCTTCACGCTTTCCCGAGGGGTGGTCTCGCTCAACTCGTCCGAGGTGCCGCGGCAGCACCTGATGGCCGGTGCGGTCATCGCGACCATACCGGTCCTCGTCCTTTTCCTGTGGTTCGAGCGCTTCCTGGTCTCGGGCCTGACCGCCGGCAGCGTGAAGGGCTGACGATGACCGCCAACGTCACGCACAAGGCCATCGCGATCCTGCGCGACAACGACCGGGGCGGATACACCGTCCCGACGGCCGGCCTCTACCCCTATCAATGGAACTGGGACTCGATCTTTGCGGCGCTGGGGTTTGCCTATACCGACCGCGGCCGGGCATGGCGCGAGATCGAAACGGTGTTTGAGGGCCAGTGGGCCGACGGCATGGCGCCGCACATCATCTTCCGCCACGACGATCCAAGCTATTTTCCCGGCCCGTCGATCTGGGCGTCGGGCACCGAACTGCCGACTTCTGGCCATTCGCAGCCGCCAGTGGCCGCGACCGTCGTACGCTGGCTGCTCGACACGGGCAGCGACGAAGACGCAAGGCGCGCCGCCGCGCTCTACCCCAAGCTGATGGCGAGCCATGCCTGGTGGCATCGCGAACGCGATCCGGACGGGACGGGCCTCGTCTCCATCATTCACCCCTGGGAATCGGGGCGCGACAATTGCCCCGACTGGGATCTGGGCATGGACCCGATGGTCGTGCCCGACGATCTGGGCACCTATCATCGTCGCGACACGGACTGGGTCGATTCGTCCGAGCGGCCGACGCACGACACCTATGATCGCTATCTGACGATCGTCAAATTCGGCCGTGAGTGCGGCTGGAACCACCAGCACATCTATCGCAGCGGCCCGTTCCTGATGGCTGACCCTTGCGTCCAGTTCACCCGCATGCGCGCCGACCGCGACCTTCTGGCGCTCGCCGAGCGCTTCGGCACCGAGGCGGACCAGTACCGGATCGGTGAATGGATCGATCTGGGCAAGCAGGGTGCGCAGCTTTTGTGGAACGATACGGCCGGGGGCTTCGTCGCCCGCGAAATGCGCTCGGGACAACTGTCCCACGCGCTGACCAATGCCTCCATGCTGTGCTTCTTTGCCGGAGCGGGCACGCCGCAACAGCATGAGGCAACGCTCGAGCAGGCGCGCGCGATCATGGCGGTGTGCGATTATGGCTTTCCAAGTTGGGATCCGCGCGATGACCGCTTCGAGCAACGCCGCTATTGGCGCGGTCCGGTCTGGTCGGTGATGAACTGGATGATCGCCATTGGACTGGATGAGTACGGCCATACGGACCTTGCCGCACGCATCCGCCGCGACACGCGCGCGATGGTGCGCAAGTCGGGCTTTTTCGAGTATTTCGATCCGCTCACCGGCGAGGGTCTTGGCGGCCCCGACTTCACCTGGACCGCCGCGATCGATCTGGCGCTTGAGGCCGAGCGGGGCGCAGAGGCCGCCGCCTGACGGGCGCGCGTGCATGGGGAGGCGATATGGGCTCGATCACGCTGCAGAAGGTGGAAAAGTGGTTCGGCGAACTGCAAGTCATCAAAGGTGTCGACCTCGACATCGCGGATGGCGAGTTCGTCATCTTCGTTGGCCCGTCCGGCTGCGGCAAGTCAACCTTGCTGCGCCTGATCTCGGGACTGGAGGAAACCTCGCGCGGCACGGTGCTGATTGACGACCGCGACGTGACGTCCGCCCTGCCCTCCGAGCGCGGTTTGTCAATGGTGTTCCAATCCTATGCGCTCTACCCGCACATGTCGGTCGGCGAGAACATGGGGTTTGGGCTCAAGACGGCCGGGCTGCCCAAGGCCGAGATTGCGAGCAAGGTCGCCGAAGCGGCACGCATCCTGAAGCTTGAGGACTATCTCGACCGCCGGCCCAAGCAGCTTTCGGGCGGCCAGCGCCAGCGCGTCGC
>CAZSFA010000254.1:0-3168 GCA_964606055.1 uncultured Oceaniradius sp.
ATGATGTTGAACAGCGCGTCGAACAGGCCGTTGCAGACCTCCTGGATCATCCAGGATGCGCCGGCAAAGCCCATCACCGGCGTGCCGGTGTGGCGGCGGATGATGGCGCCGGGGAAGGACAGCGGCACGTAGATCGCCTTGCCACCGGTCTCGGCCAGATACATGCGCTCGTTGTAGGAGCCGAACAGGATCAACGGCGGCGTCTGCCTGATCGCCTCGCGGATGGCCTGATTGTCTGGCTTCACGCCGGCGCGGCGCTGGAATGAGAAGGTGCAGGGCAAGCCCATCTCGTCGGTCAGAAAGCTGCGCACGCCGCGCTCATAAGTCTCGCTGGCAACGATGGCGAAGCTGGCGGTGGCGAAGAAGTCCTGAGTGACCGACCGCCACAAGTCCCACATCGGTTTCAGCGTGGTGTGCTTTTCGCGCTCGATGAAGGGTTCGGGGTCAAGCCCGAGCATGTCGCCCAGCGTGCGCAGGAAGGCGGTCGTCGAATGGATGCCGATCGGCGCCTGCAGGTAGGGCCGGTCGAGCGCTTCGCACAGGCCGCGGCCGAACTCGCGGTAAAGGCAGACATTGGCATGCGCGTTGACGAGCTTTGGCACGTCCGCCAGATGGCTGCCGAGCGGGAAGGTCATGTTGACCTCGGCGCCGATGCCTTCGATCAGCCGGCGGATTTCGGCAAGATCTGAGGGCATGTTGAAGGTGCCGTAGATCGGGCCGATGATGTTGACCTTGGGCTTTTCGCCCTCCTTGACCGGCCGTGCCGAGCGTACCTTGCCCTTCTTGGGGCCGTATTCGGTCCACAGCCATTTGATGGCGCGGTCGGCGGACTGCCACTGGTCCTCGTCGATCGTGCGCGGCAGGAAACGCTGGATGTTGGTGCCTTCGGGCGTGACGCCGCCGCCGATCATCTCGGCGATGGAGCCGGTGACGACAACGGCCGGCAGATCGGCATCGAGCACGGCACGGGCGTTCTTCATCGCCTGCTCGGTGCCTTTTTGCCCCAACTCCTCCTCGGCAAGGCCGGTGACGACGATCGGCAGTTCATGCGGGGGCAGGGCGTCGGTGTAGTGCAGCACCGAGGTGACCGGCAGGTTCTCGCAGCCGACCGGCCCGTCGATGATCACCTGAAGGCCCTTGATGGCGGTGAACGCATAGACCGAGCCCCAGTAGCCGCCGGCGCGATCGTGATCGATGATCAGGGTCATGATCCCACCGCCTCGCCGGCATCGACGGCGTTCTTGGAGATGTTCATGCGGGCGGCGTATTTCTTGCGGAAGGCCGTGTTGACCTGTGGCGTATCTTCCCAGACGCCGGCCGTGTCGCCATCGCCCACGCCGTCGAAGAACTCGGTCATCTTGTCGAAGCGGGCCTTGTTGGCGATCGCTGCGTTGATGACGGTCGCCACCGAGCCCGCGCCGGCCGGTCCCATCAGTGGCCGCGCGGAGATCAGGTTGGTGAAGTAAAGCGCCGGCGTTCCGGTCTCCTTGACGTGCTGGACGACCGGCGTCGTGCCGATGGCAAGATCGGGGGCATATTCCTCAAAAGCGGCGAGGTCCTGCTCGAGCGAGGCGCGGTACTGCACCTTGACGCCACGCGCTTCCAGCCAGGCGGCGTCGCACTCGGAGTATGGCGTTTTCGGGCAGGCGGTGCCGACATATCTGAGGTCCGCGCCCGCTTCGACCAGCAGCCGGCCGACCAGCAATTCGGAGCCTTCATATCCTGACAGCGTGATGCGGCCCTTGATTGGATTGGCGGCGAGCGCGCCGCGGGTTGCCGCCACCATCGCATTGCGCGCCGCATCGACCCTTGCCTTTGCGACGTTGGCCTTGTCGCCGATGGCCTGCAGCCACGCATCGACACCGTCCGCGCCAACGGGCGCCGATCCGACGATCGGCCGGCCGGCGGTGGCGAACTCGCGGAAACTGGCCGTATAGAAGGGATGGATTCCGGCCACGACCGCGCAATCGAGCGCCGCATACAGTTCGCGCCATTCGCGCACAGGGACCACCGGGCCGGCAGCCAGCCCCATCGGTTCGAGCATCTGGCCGATGACCACCGGATCGGCGGGGAACATCTCGCCGACCAGCGTGACCGTCGGCCGTTCCGCAACGCCGTCGCGCGGCGCCTGAACCGGCCCCGCTGCCGCTTCCGAACGGGCATATTTGAGCATGGCGCCCGACAGGACGTCCTTGGCTTCGGCGTGGGTCGGCACGCCGAAGCCGGGCACGTCGATGCCGACAATGCGTACGCCGTCGATCTCCGGCGGCAGCGCCTGCAGCGGGATGCCGGATGCGGTCGGCACGCACAGATTGGTGACGACGATGGCGTCATAGTCATCGGGCTTGGCCATCTCGTGGACGGCGTCGCGGATGTCCTCGTAGAGCTTGCCCGTGACCAGCGTTTCGGAGTTGAACGGCACATAGCCGACCGTGCGCCGCGCGCCGTAGAAATGGCTGGTGAAGGTCAGCCCGTAAACGCAGCAGGCCGATCCGCTCAATATGGTGCCGACGCGGCGCATCCGCAGGCCGACGCGCAACGAGCCGAAGGCCGGGCACATCGATTGCGGCTGCTCGTGCGGCCCCTTGGGATAGTCGCGCTCAAAGCCGTCCATCAGTTCGGCGTTGCCGGCGGCCTTGGCGGTCGCCTTCATCTGCTCGGGGCCGGCATGGCAGCCCGCGCCGTCGATGACCGGTTTTTCGGCTGCCTGCCGGGCCAGTTCGGCGTCCGGATCTGGCGCCGGTTCTGCACCGGGATCGACATGGGGGTCCCTGATGAGCGTGGTCGTTGCCATCTCAGACCTCGTCGTAGATGACTTCGAGCGAGGGCTTTTCGACCTTGCCGGCTGCGCACATGTCCTCGACCGTCGCCGGTGTCAGCACGAAGTCGGCGCCGGTCTCCTCGGTGTCGAACAGCGCCAGAAGCCCGTCCTGGCTGAGCGGCGCGGGCTGGTGCGGGGGCGCTTCGCAGAGATTGTCGGCCAGTTCGCCGAACAACTCGCCCCAGCGGCCCTCGGGATGGCCGATGATCTGGTAGTTGGCCGACTTGCGGCGGATGTCCTCGTTCTGCGGGATGGCGGCGAGCACCGGAATGCCGACCGCTTCGGCGAAGGCTGTGGCTTCGCCGGTGCCGTCATCCTTGTTGACGTCCATGCCGGCGACGCCGACA
>CAZSFA010000255.1:0-3141 GCA_964606055.1 uncultured Oceaniradius sp.
GCCATGTCGCAAAGACAGACTTCCGAACCGAACTGCCGCCGGGGAGCTGGATAGTCGTGTCGGGACAAGGAAAGACCGATCATTGCGCCCAGTGGATCGCGCACCAGCGCGTTGCGTCCGACGCCCGGCACGTCGAACGGCGCCCGCACGATCGCACCGCCAAGTTCCTGCGCAAGAGTGGCTGTCGCATCGACATCGTCGACCTCGACATAGGCGATCCACCCCGGGCCCAGGCCGGCCGGCGTTTCGGCAAATCCCGCGCCGGCCTCGTCGCCTGACAGCGCCAGCACGAAGTCCCTCTCGCCGCCGCCCCAGGCATAATCGGTGGCGTGCTCGGTCAGGTAGGTCCAGCCAGCCACTTCGGCATAGAACGCCATCGCGCCTTGCCGGTCGCCGGTGAACAAGTCGTGCCAGACAATCCGGCCCTTTTTGTCTGCTGTCATCGTCCCCCTCCCCTGATGTCCTTCAGCTTCTTCACATTGCGGACCATCTTTCCGAACGCCTTGTCCCTGCTGCGACGCTCGGCAAGGCTTGCGGAGTTGAAGGCCTCTTCGGCCTTCAGCTTGCGCCATCGCGCCAGCCGGCGCGGATCGACATCGCCACGCTCGATCGCGTCCAGAACGGCGCATCCGGGCTCGGACACATGCTGGCAGTCGTTGAACCGGCAGCGCGTCGCAAGGTCGGCAAGGTCCGCGAACACATCGTCGATGCCGGCGGCGACATCGGTCAGTTGCAACTCGCGCATGCCGGGCGTGTCCAGAACGATGCAGCCGCCCGGCACGATATGCAACTGCCGGCGCGTCGTCGTATGGCGCCCTTTCGCGTCGTCTTCACGGATGGGCTGGGTCGCGATCGATTGGGTGCCGGAAAGGGCGTTGGTCAGTGTCGACTTGCCGACGCCCGACGATCCGACAAAGGCAACCGTCTGGCCGGGACGACACCACTGCGCCAGCCTCTCACCGGGTTCATCGCCCCGCGCGTCGAGCGTGACGACAGGGACCAGACGCGAAATCGCCTGGGCCTTCGCGACATAGTCATCGGGCTCGTCGCTCAGATCCGCCTTGGTCAGGACGATCACAGGCGTGATGTCGGCTTCGAACGCGAGCGCGACGTAGCGCTCGAGCCGCGCGACCTTGAAGTCCTGATTGCACGACGACACGATGAACACCGTGTCGATGTTGGCGGCAACCAGCTGCACCTGTCGATCCGTCCCGGGCGCCCGGCGCTTCATCAGGCTCGTTCGCTCGAGAAGCACGCTGGTCTGAGGACGGACCCGGTCGAGCAGCAGCCAGTCGCCGACAGTCACTTCCGTCAGCGGCGGTATCATTTCGTCGATGCCGTCACCGCTCACATGCAGCGCGCTGCGATGCACTTCGACGACGCGCACCGGCGGCCTGTCGGCAAGATCGTCGGTACTGATCTGCTGCGCGAAGAAGGGCCGCCAGCCCAGTTGTTCAAGTGGCGTGCGGTGTCGTTGAGACGGGCCGCCTTTCATATCGGGCGGAAGGAACGCGGAAAAATCCCGTGCCATGGGGTCAGCTTTCATGTCGTGGCCACGAGCAGCGCTCGGGCCGGTAAGTGTCTTGGTGGATTGAAAACGCAAATCACCCGCGCGCACGGGCGGAGCCGCGCAGCGCGTCATCAAGGCTGGATTTGCGTCGGGAGGCCCTTTTGGCCTCCCCGCCTTACCGGGACATGAAATCTCCAATGCAGAGACCGCCAACATAGAATGCCGCCATCAAGGCTTCAAGTCGGGCAGCGACGCACCCCGCCTTCCCCCTTTCGGCGATCCGCGCTAACCCTGAAGGCTCAATCGGGTTGGATCGGTTGGCGGATCGGCTTCGATCACGGGTGAGGACGCGGGACATGCCAAAGCACATGCGGGAACGAGCAACACCGGGCCGGACCGAAAAGGCCCCAATCCCCCCGGCCCCGGCGGCCCGGTAGCGTCCCGGCATGCTCGCCTACATCGCGCGCCGCCTGCTGATCGTCCTCGTCACGTTGCTGATCGCCAGCGCGATCGTCTTCTTCGTTCTGGAGATCGTGCCCGGCGATCCGGCGCGGCTTATGCTGGGGCTCAACGCATCCGAGGCCGCCGTTCAAGCGCTGCGCGAGCAAATGGGGCTCAACCAGCCCGTTTTGGCGCGCTATTTCGCCTGGCTGTCGGGCATGGCGCGCGGTGACTTCGGCGAGAGCCTGACCTATTCGGTGCCGGTGATCGAACTGGTCGGCGAGCGCGTCATGGTCTCGCTGCCGCTGGCGCTGATGGCACTGGCCCTGTCGACGGCGATCGCCATACCGGTCGGCATCTACACCGCCGCCCGGCGCGGCAGGCCCGCCGACACCGCAGCCATGGCCGGCACGCAGTTGGGCATCGCCGTGCCCAACTTCTGGTTTGCGCTGCTGCTGGTCTATGTCTTCGCGGTCACGCTGCAATGGCTGCCGGCGGGCGGCTTTCCCGGCTGGCAGGCCGGCATCGGCCCGGCGCTCGCCGCGTTGATCCTGCCGGCGATCGCGCTTGCGCTGCCACAGGCGGCGATCCTCGCCCGCGTCACGCGCTCGGCATTGCTGGAAACGCTTGCCGAAGACTACATCCGCACCGCGCGCGCCAAGGGCCTGCCGGCCAACATCGTTCTGTGGCGGCACGCGCTGCGCAACGCGCTGATCCCCGTGCTGACGATCCTCGGCCTGCAATTTGCGTTCCTGCTGGCCGGCACGATCATCATCGAGAACGTCTTCTATCTGCCCGGCCTTGGCCGGCTCGTCTTCCAGGCGATCAACCAGCGCGACCTGATCGTCGTCGAGAGCGTCGTCGTCCTGCTGGTCGCGACCGTGGTGATTGTCAACTTCCTGGTCGATCTCGCCTACGCTTGGGCCGACCCCCGGTTGAGACGCCGATGAGCGATCATCTCGTTGCCGCCGAACATGAGGATTGGCGCCTGTTTTTGAGAAAGGCGCGCGCCAATCGCTCCTTCCTTGCCGGCGCCGCGCTGACGCTGGTGATCCTGATCATGGCGGCTGTCTCGCTCGTCTGGACGCCCTACGATGTCAGCCAGCTGTCGATTCCCGACCGGTTGCAGGCGCCGTCCTGGCAACACCTGTTCGGCACCGACCATTTCGGCCGCGACATCTTTTCGATGA
>CAZSFA010000256.1:0-3121 GCA_964606055.1 uncultured Oceaniradius sp.
CGGCACTGCTCGGGCGTCATCTTGTACAGGAGCGACAGGATCATGGTGTTGATCGCCACCGACTTGCCCGAGCCGGTGGTGCCGGCGACCAGCAGATGCGGCATCTTGGCCAGATCGGCGATCACCGCCTCGCCGTTGATCGTCTTGCCGAGCGTCAGCGACAGCTTGGCCTTGGACTTGTCATAGGTCTGCGAGGAAATCAGTTCGCGCAGGTAGACCGTTTCGCGGCGCGCATTGGGCAGTTCGATACCGATCGCGTTGCGGCCCGGAACGACGGCGACGCGCGCGGCGATGGCGCTCATCGAGCGCGCGATGTCCTCGGCCAGGCCGATGACGCGCGACGACTTGATGCCGGGCGCCGGTTCAAGCTCGTAGAGCGTGACGACCGGGCCGGGCCGCACCTGGATGATCTCGCCACGCACGCCGAAGTCTTCCAGAACGCCCTCCAGAAGCCGGGCATTCTGCTCCAGCGCGTCGTCAGACAGGGTGGCGTCGCGGGCGAGCGCCTTGGGTTCGCTGAGCAGATGCACGGCGGGCAGTTCGAACGTGTCTTCGGCGATCAGCGAAGCCTGTGCCTCGCGCACCACGCGCACGCTCGGCTTGGGCCGGGGGGCGGGTGCGGCAACCCGCGAAGCGGGCGGCTGGGATGGCGCAAGCGAGGGGTCGAGCGCGGCATGGGCCGGCCGCTCCGCCGCGGCCACGGGCTGCGGCGCCCAGTCCTCGACGCCGTCCCAATCGTCGGCCATTTCGGCGCCGTGGTCGGGCGCCGGCGGGATGCGGCCCGCGACACGTGCGCCCATGACCGGCTCAAGGCGTTCGGCGGGTGCGGCCGCGACCGATGCGGGCTGTGCGGGGGTCCGGCGTGCCGGCAGAAGGCGTCGCAGGTTCGCACGCAGCGCGTAAAAGCCGTGCATCAGCGCGCCCAGTGTGATCCAGGGGTCACGGCCGTGCTCGCCGGGCTCTTCGTCCTCGTGCGCGTGGTCGTCGGCCTTGTGCGCGGTGCGCCAGTCAAGACCGCTCGCGACGGCCAGCAGAAGGCCGGCCACCGGAGCCAGCACCAAGGCCAGCACGAACGCGGCGATGCCGCTGGGGTAACCGCCCAGGAACTGGCCGGGCAGGCGCAGCACCATGTCGCCCAGAACGCCGCCAAGGCCCGACGGCAGCGGCCAGCTTTCGGGCGCCGGAATGCAGCCGATGGCGGCGGCGGCGACAAGCGCGCCGGCGATCCACGCGCCAGTGCGACGCATCGGCATGGGCATGGTCTGCCGGCGGATCATCGCGCGCCCGATGAAGGCGATCGGAACCAGCGCTGCCAAAGCGCCGAGCCCGAGAAACTGCATGGCGATGTCGGCGGCGGCGGCGCCGGCAAAGCCCATCCAGTTGGTCACGGTCGCATCGGTGGCGTGGCTCAGGCTCGGATCGGCGACGTTCCAGCTCAGGATCGCCGCGATCATGAACAGGCCGAAGCCGATCAGCACCGTGCCGAGCACCGGGTCGGCCTTGGCGCGCAGCCAGCCGACCAGGGGACTGCCGCCCAACCCCGAGACGAGAGTGGCAGCGAAGGAGTCGCTGTCATTGGGGCCGCTGGCGGGCTGGGTTCTCAGGCGATTGGCCGGCATTGACGATCGTCCATTGTATCAGGCGAGGATTTGGGAATGCCGATACTTTAGGTGGCGATGGTTAAGCGGCCATTAACCATCGGCGTCGGCTGGGCGTCGGTCTTTTTCTGTCAAGCGGCTGTTTTGCGATGACAAGAGGCGAAGTCTAGCGGATTGAAAAAGCGCCGAACGGTTCGTACTTCCGATGTCTTCCCAACACACCCGGAGAAAAACAATGGACGCGGTTCCAGTATCGGACCTCAAGGTTATCATAACGGGCGGCAGCGGCGGCCTTGGCGCGGCGGCGGCCACGCTTCTGGCCGAAGGCGGCGCCCATGTTCTGGTGGCCGACATCAATGACGAGGCAGGCGCGGCGCTGGCCGACACGCTGGGCGACAAGGTGCAGTATCGGCATCTGGACGTGACGAAGCCCGAGGATTGGGCGGCGGCCGTCGAAGCGGCCGAGAGCGCCTTTGGCGGCGTCAACGCGCTGTTCAACAATGCCGGCATCGTCAGCTTCACCTCGGTGCAGGACAGCACGCCCGAGGACTTCCGCAAGACCATGGACATCAACCTCTACGGCGTGTTCCTGGGCATCCACGCCTGCGCGCCGGCGATGGCGCGGGCCGGTGGCGGCGCGATCGTCAACACCTCGTCGACCGCCGGCATGACCGGCTATGCGGGCATTGCCAGCTACGTTGCGACCAAATGGGGCGTGCGCGGCCTGACCAAGGCCGCCGCGCTCGATCTGGCGGCCGACAAGATCCGCGTCGTTTCGATCCACCCCGGGCCGATCCGCACCAACATGACGGCCGGCCTGTCGGACGAGATGACGGTGACGCAGCCGATCCCGCGCATGGGTGAGGCGGTCGAGGTGGCGCGGCTGGTCCGCTTCCTGATGAGCGAGGCGACCTATTCGACGGGCGGCGAGTTCCTCATCGACGGCGGCGTGGTCACCGGCCAGCAGGTCATCACGCACGCGGACTGACACTGCCTGGGCAAAAAAAGGGCCCGGTCGCAAGGACCGGGCCAAGTGTGTGATGGTAAACCATCACGACGGGATTGGTGACCCGGGGGCGCGGTCGGAAGGAAAACCGCGCCCCCGGCGTGCCGGACCGAATGGTCAGGTCCGTGTGAACTCCGGGTAGCCCTCGACGCCGGTCTCGGCCATGTCGAGGCCCTGCATCTCTTCCTCCTGGCTGGCGCGGATGCCCAGCGTCGCCTTGAGGATGAACCAGACCACGAACGAGACGACCAGCGTGAACACGCCATAGGCGGCGATGCCGACGATCTGGACCCCGTAGCTGGCGTCGGAGTTGGAGAACGGAACGATCAGCGTGCCCCAGATGCCGGCAAACAGGTGGACCGGAATGGCGCCGACGACATCGTCGATCTTCAACTTGTCGAGCAGGGGCACCGTGAACACCACGATTGCGCCACCGACGCCGCCGATCAGGAGCGCCTGCCAGAAGGACTGAGACAGCGGTTCGGCGGTGATCGAGACCAGACAGGACAGTGAGAAG
>CAZSFA010000257.1:0-3120 GCA_964606055.1 uncultured Oceaniradius sp.
GACAACATCCAGGTGCGCAAGGCCATCGCCCACGCCATCGATCGTCAGGCCATCATTGACGGCGCGATGTTCGGTCTGGGCACGCCCATCGGCACCCATTTCGCGCCGCACCACCCGGCCTATGTCGAACTGATCGAGACCTATCCGTTCGATCCCGACCGGGCGCGCGCGCTTCTGGCCGAGGCCGGCCATGGCGACGGCATTTCGGCGACCATCCACCTGCCGCCACCCTCCTATGCCCGGCGTGGCGGGGAGATCATCGCTTCGCAACTGCGCGATGTCGGCATCGATCTGGAGATCATCCCCGTTGAGTGGGCGCAGTGGCTCGAACAGGTCTTCACCAACAAGGAGTTCGATCTGACGATCGTCTCGCACACCGAGCCCAACGACATCGGCATCTATGCCCGCGAGAACTACTATTTCCAGTATGACAATGACGCGTTCGACGCCGTCATCGCCGAACTGTCCACCACCGCCAGCGAGGGCGCCCGTTACGAACTGTGGCGTCAGGCACAGCAGATCATCGCCGACGATGCGGTCAACGGCTATCTGTTCCAACTCGCCAAGAACGGCGTGTGGGACGCCCGGCTGGAGGGCCTTTGGGAGAACTCGCCCGTGCAAGCCAACGACGTGACGGGCGTGCGCTGGACGCAGTGACACCGCCCGCCCTTCGGGCACGCAAGACCGCGCGCGGTACGGGCTGGCCGGCAGCCCGTCCGCCATGGGTTTTGTGCCCAATTGGTCTTAAAAGATGTACGATTATGCGGCCTTGTCCTTCGGTCTCAACCATTTGTTAATCCGGCGCTAAGTAGTTCAAAGCTCGACTGAATTGCGGGCGATGATTATGCTTCGTGTGTTCAGCGCCGCCAGCCGGGCGGCGCGACTGGGTGGTCGCTCGGGCATGAAGCCCCTTCGCGCTGCCCGCTACATCCGTGCGACCGGTCTCCTGGTCGCGATACTGGTGCTCGTCATCGCGCCGATCGACACGGCCTTTGGCCTGTTCGACCGCTTTTACGCGGACAACACCGCCCCGCGCACGCACCCGCTGACATGGAGCTGCCTGCTGCTGGCGATCGTCGCCACACTCCGGCAGCGCATGTTTCGACCCACCTCGCCCGTCGAACGCGCCCTTTGGCTCGGTGTGATTGCAATCGCGGCAATCAAGCCCTGGGCAAGCCCGGTGATCGACTCTCTGGCGCCCGACCTGCGGCTCGGAAGCATGGGCTGGAACACCGGTCTAGCCTTCACTCTGGTCGCACTGGGTCAACTGCTTCGCTCGCTCAACGTCAACCTGGCGTTGACATGCTCCATCGGCGGGATTTTTGTCGGCGGCGTGGCGATCAACGGCCTGTTGCTGGGCAACGCAAACTTCTACGGCCAGATGGCAGTTCCCACGGCCTTGTCGATCCTCGGCCTCGGCTTTGCCAATCTGCTCGGCTACGCCCGGCACCCCAGTTTCCGTCTCATCCTGCATGAATCACCTGCCGGCCGCCTCGTGCATCGTCACGTGATGCTTTGGGTCCTGCTGGCATGCGTGTTTCCCCCATTGCTGCGTGCCACCAGTGTGGCCGACGGGTCGGGGTTCGCAATTCTCTACACCGCGCAGATGGCCTGCGTTCTGGCCGGTATCGTGCATTTCGGTTTGCGTTTCTCGGGTCTTCTGGACAACGCCAAGCGCCTCGAACGCGAGCTTGTGCGCGAAGCCAAGACCGATCCCCTGACCGGCGCCGCCACCCGGCGCGCCGCGGTCGCCCATTTCGTCAAGAATGGCTGGCGGCAGCCCACCGGCGTGATCCTGATCGATCTCGATCACTTCAAGCAGGTCAACGACCGGTTCGGTCATGCGGCCGGCGATCAGGTGCTCCAGACGGTCGTGCGCAGCGTGCGCGAGGACCTGCGCGTGTCCGATCTGGTCGCGCGCTGGGGCGGCGAGGAACTGCTGATCCTGATGCCGCTGCGTGACCGGAAGTCGCTTTACAGCCGCACCGAGGCGATGCGTTTGCGCATCGAGGCGGCCACCGCCGCCGATCCCGCCATCCCGACCGTGACCGCGTCCATCGGGGTCGCCATCGCCGAGCCGGACCTCGAACCGAACCTGTCGCAAGCGCTTGGCCGCGCCGACGAGGCGCTCTACAAGGCCAAGGCCGCCGGCCGCAACCGGGTGATCATGTTCAACGATCAACGGCCGAAACTGAGCCTGGTGATGGCAGCCTGAGCCCGGCGGCGGCGAGAGGCGCAATCATCTGTGATCCCTGGACGGGCGGATCAGCGACCGGCCGACAGGAATGGCGCAAGCCGCTCGAACGCCGCTTGCAGAACCGCGACCGGCTGGGCATGGCAAAGCCGCAGATACCCCTCGCCGCTTGCACCGAACGCGATGCCCGGCGCAAGGCCGACGCCGGTCCGGTCGAGGATCTCAAGCGCCGCGCCGAAACTGTCGTCCAGCCCATCGACCCGGAAGAAGCAGTAGAACGCGCCGTCCGGTTCGACAAACCGCACGCGCTCGAACCGCGCCAGGTTGTCGGCGGTGACCCGATAGCCGGCCGCGACGCGGTCACGCAGGCTGGCGATCTCGTCTTCGCCATGGCGCAGCGCCGCAATGCCGGCATCCTGCACGAAGCCCGCCGTGCAGGACGTGTTGAACTCGGTCAACTGCCCGAGCCTTGCCTCCAGTTCGGGCGGCGCGACCAGCCAGCCCAGCCGCCATCCGGTCATCGACCAGCATTTGGAGAACGAGTTCACCGAGATCAGCCGATCGCCCGGTTGCGACAGTTCGAGGAAGGACGGCGCCCGTTTGCCGTGCCGATAGAGCCGCGCATAGACATCGTCGGCAACGACCCAGATGCCGCGTTCGCGGCAATGATCAAGGACAGTCCGCTGATCGGCCGCCGACATCGTCCAGCCGGTCGGATTGTTGGGCGAGTTGATGACCAGAACCCGCGTGTCGGCCGTCAGCGCGGCGCGCAGCGCATCAAGGTCCAGCCACCACGATCCGTCCCTTGGCGACAGCGACAGGCGCGTGATGTCAGCCCCTTGCGTCGCAAAGCAGCCCACGATGTTGGGCCAGCTCGGCTCGATGGTGACCACCCGGTCCCCCGGTGTCACCAGCAGTTCCGCCGT
>CAZSFA010000258.1:0-3119 GCA_964606055.1 uncultured Oceaniradius sp.
GGCAGGCCGTAGAAATAGTTCGGCGTCGGCAACGCGCTCACCGGGCCGTACTTGTCGTTGGCCAGCGCAAAATCGCTGAACACCTTGGGGTACATCAGATAGGCGGCGAACTCGAACTCGTTCACGTCGCGCCCGATCTTCTCCTCGATCTCGGCGCGGCGCGCATCCATGTCCTCTGCGGGCAGCAGCGAGCCGGGCACGTCCGTATAGGGTTCTTCGCCCTTGAGCACCTTGGACTGAATGCCCCTGGGCCAACCGCCCGGCGGCTGGCCGAGATCGCCGCGCATCATCGAGACGACCGAGTCCGGAAACGCGATGTCCTTGTCGGGGTTTTCGACATCGGCGATGGTCATCTCCTGGCTGACCATCATCAGCGCCATGTCGCCGACCACCTTGGACGATGGCGTCACCTTGACGATGTCGCCAAACAGCATGTTGACGTCATGATAGGCCCGCGCGACCTCGTGCCAGCGCGTGTCCAGACCCAGCGAGCGCGCCTGCTCCTTCAGATTGGTGAACTGGCCGCCCGGCATCTCGTGCAGATAGACCTCCGACGCCGGCCCCTTCAGATCGCTTTCGAACGCCGCGTACTGCGCGCGCACCGCCTCCCAGTAGAACGAGATGCGGCGTATCCATTCCGGATCGAGACCCGGGTCGCGCTTGGTACCGGTCAACGCCTCGGCGATCGAGCCAAGGCAGGGCTGCGCCGTCAGCCCGGAAAGTGCGTCCATCGAAGCATCGACCGCGTCGACGCCGGCATCAATCGCGGCAAGGATGGTCGCCGCGCCGATGCCGGACGTGTCGTGCGTGTGGAAATGGATCGGCAGGTCCGTTTCCTCGCGCAATGCCTTGAACAGGACGCTTGCTCCCGCCGGCTTGAGGAGGCCCGCCATGTCCTTGACGGCGATCATGTGCGCGCCGGCCGCCTCCAACTCCTTCAGCATGCCGACATAGTATGTGAGGTCATATTTTGGCCGGTCGGGATTGAGGAGATCGCCCGTGTAGCAGATCGCCGCCTCGCAGATCTTGCCCTCTTCGGCGACGGCGTCCATCGCTACGCGCATGTTCGGCACCCAGTTCAGGCAATCGAACACGCGGAACAGGTCGATGCCGCCGGCAGCCGCCTGCTTGACGAAATGGCGCACCACATTGTCGGGATAATTGGTGTAGCCGACGCCATTGGCGCCGCGCAGCAGCATCTGCAAAAGGATGTTGGGCGCCGCCTTGCGGATCAGGTCGAGCCGCTCCCAAGGGTCTTCAGTCAGGAACCGCATGGAGACGTCGAACGTCGCGCCGCCCCAGCACTCCAGAGACAGAAGATCGGGCAGCGCGCGGGCATAGGTGCCGGCGATCTGCGCCATGTCGAAGGTGCGCATGCGCGTTGCCAGAAGGCTTTGATGGCCATCGCGCATCGTCGTATCGGTGATCATCACCGGGTCATGGTCGCGCAGCCACTTGCCGAACCTTGCCGGTCCCATCTGATCGAGCATGCGCTTGGTGCCGCCCTCGGGCACGTCGCCGCCGTGGAACGGCACATCGGGCTCGGGCGAATCGTCGGTCGGCCGCGGCCGGTCCTTGGTTTCGGGATGGCCATTGACCGTGACATCGGCGAGATAGGTGAGCAGCTTGGTCGCCCGGTCCTGCCGCCGGACCTGCGCGAAAAGTTCCGGCGTCGTATCGATGAACTTGGTCGTGTAGTTGTTGGCCTTGAAGTCCGGGTGGCCGATGATCGCTTCAAGAAAGGTCAGGTTGGTCGCGACGCCGCGAATGCGGAACTCGCGCAAGGCGCGATCCATGCGCTGGATGGCTTCCTGCGGCGTCGGCGCCCATGCCGTGACCTTTTCAAGCAGCGGATCGTAAAAGCGGGTGATCACGGCGCCCGAATAGGCGGTGCCGCCGTCGAGCCGGATGCCGAAGCCGGTCGCGCCACGATAGGCGGTGATGCGGCCGTAATCGGGGATGAAGTTCTGTTCGGGGTCCTCGGTTGTGATCCGGCATTGCAGGGCATGGCCGTGCAGCGCGATGTCTTCCTGCGCTGGCACGCCGGAGGCCGCATCGCCGATCTTCTCGCCTTCCAGGATATGGATCTGCGCCTTGACGATGTCGATGCCCGTCACCTCCTCGGTGACGGTGTGCTCGACCTGGATGCGCGGATTGACCTCGATGAAATAGAACTTGCCGGTGTCGGCATCCATCAGGAACTCGACCGTGCCGGCGCCCACATAGTCGGTCGCGTCTGCGATCTTGAGCGCGTGGCCGGCCAGTTCGGCGCGTTGCGCCGCATCGAGATACGGCGCGGGCGCCCGCTCGACCACCTTCTGGTTGCGCCGCTGGATCGAGCAGTCGCGCTCGAACAGATGCACACGGTTGCCATGGGTGTCGCCGAGCACCTGCACCTCGACATGGCGAGCGCGCTCAACGAGCTTTTCCAGGTACACCTCGTCCTTGCCGAAGGCGGCCATCGCCTCGCGCTTGGCCTCGGTGACCTCCCGCTCCAGATCGTCCTCGGACCGGATGGCGCGCATGCCGCGCCCGCCGCCGCCCCACGATGCCTTGAGCATCACCGGATAGCCGATCTCGGCCGCCATCGCCTTTACGGTGTCGATATCGTCGGGCAGGGGATCGGTGGCCGGAACGACTGGGACGCCGGAAGCAACGGCGAGATTGCGCGCCGACACCTTGTTGCCGAGCTGGCGCATGGTCGTCGCCGACGGCCCGATGAAGATGATGCCGGCCTCATCGCATGCATCGACGAACTCCGGGCTTTCCGAAAGAAGGCCATAGCCGGGATGGATCGCCTGCGCGCCCGATTCCTTGGCGACACGGATCACTTCGGGGATCGACAGATAGCTTTCGATCGGCCCCAGATCACGCTCCAGATGCGGCCCGCGCCCGACCTGATAGCTCTCATCGGCCTTGAACCGGTGCAGGGCGAGCTTGTCTTCCTCTGCCCAGATCGCGACCGTGGTCATGCCCAGTTCGTTGGCCGCCCGCAGCACGCGAATGGCGATCTCGGACCGGTTGGCGACGAGAATCTTGGTAATGGCCACGGCGAATATCCCCTCGGTGCGTGGTCGCAACGCGTTTGTTTAGCGCCTGCGATTGTGCAGTGCAAACAG
>CAZSFA010000259.1:0-3099 GCA_964606055.1 uncultured Oceaniradius sp.
GCCAGCCCGCCGGCGTCGCGGCGGCCATCGTGCCATGGAACTACCCCGTCGACCTGTACTGCTGGAAGGCGGGTCCGGCGATCGCGGCGGGCTGCCCGCTTGTGGTCAAGCCGCCGCACGAGACCCCGCTCGCAATCGCCATGCTGGTCGACTGCCTGCATGAGGCGGGCATGCCGCCGGGCACGCTGGCCGACCTGCCCGGATTGGGCCCTGTCGCGGGGGCCGCCCTCGCCCGTCACCCACGGGTGCGTGTGCTGTCTGCGACCGCATCGATCCCGGCCGGGCAGGCGATCATGCGCGAGGCCGCTGGCAACATGAAGAAGCTCAGCCTTGAGCTTGGCGGTCACGCCCCTTTCATCGTCATGGAGGATGCCGACATCGAGGAAGCGGCCAGGGCCGCCCACCGGCGCGGCTTTTCCAACATGGGTCAGATCTGCATCACGGTGAACCGCGTGCTGGTCGCGCGGAAGGTGCACACGCGGTTCGCCGAGTGCCTTGCGGCGCTTGCCGAGGAGACCGTGATCGGCGACGGGCTTGATCCGGCCATCGCCTATGGCCCGGTGCTCAATCGTTCGGTGATCGATCGCGTGGCCGCGCATCAGTCCGATGCGGTGGCCAAGGGCGGCCGGATGATCGCCGGCGGCATGACGCCGGCCGGGCCAGCGTTCGCGAACGGCCATTTCTATCGCCCGACCGTGATCGACGATGCACCGCTCGACAGCCTGCCGATGCGCGAGGAAACCTTCGGGCCTTTGGTCGGCATCGCCGCGTTCGACAGCATCGATGAGATGCTCGCCATGGCAAACGGGCTCGACTTTGGCCTTGCCGCCTACATCTACGGGCGCGATCTCGAACAGTTGTGGTCGCTTGCCGAAACGCTCGAGTTCGGAGCGGTCGGCGTCAATGTGAACGACACATCGGAACTGCAGGCACCGTTCGGCGGCTGGAAGATGAGCGGGTTCGGCCGCGAACTCGGCCCCGAAGGGCTCGATGCCTATCTGCAGCCCAAGCACATCAAGATGCGGGTGCGCGGCTGGACTGCATCATAGCGTCATTCGCTAGCGCTGGAAGACGTAGGTGCCGGGAGCGGCCTCCATCGGCGCGAACCCGGCTTCGCTTGAACCCATGGCCGGTGGTTTCGCCGTGCCCGAGGAGCGTGCGCGCAGCCAGTCGGTCAATGCGGGCCACCATGATCCGTCGCGCGGCTCGGCCGTCGTCATCCAGTCCTCGGCGGGGATGTGCCGCGCGGTTGCCGCATGGGTGTGGATCCAGAAATGCCGCCCCGCATGGCCCGGTTCGCTGACGATCCCGGCATTGTGACCGCCAGTGGTCAGAACGAACGTGATCGCCGTGTCGGCCAGAAGATGGAGCTTGTAGACCGAATGCCACGGCGCGACGTGATCGGTCAGCGTTGAAACGCAGAACACAGGAACCCGGATGTCGCTGATCGCAACCGGCGCGCCACCGACCCGGAAGCGTCCTTCGGCCAGTTCGTTGTCCAGACAGATCTGGCGCAGGTACTCGCTGTGCATGCGGCAGGGCATGCGCGTCGTGTCAGCGTTCCAGGCCATCAGGTCGAACATGGGCTGTCGCTCGCCCATCAGATACCGGGACACGTTGCGTGACCAGATCAGGTCGCGCGACCGCAGCAGCTGGAACGCGCCTGCCATCTGCCGCGCGTCCAGATAGCCCTGATCCCACATCATGTCCTCGAGGAAGGCGACCTGGCTTTCGCTGAGGAACAGTTGCAGTTCACCGGGATCCTCAAAGTCGGTCTGGGCGGCCAGCAGGATGAGCGAACGCAACCTTGCGTCATCGTCGCGCGCCATCTGCGCGGCCTTGGCGGCCAGAAGCGTCCCGCCAAGACAGTAGCCCAAAGCCTGAACCGGCTGATCGGGCACGATGGCGCCGATCGCATCGAGCGCTTCGCCGACGGCCGTCAGATAGTCCGCCAAGCCCAGATCGCGGTCTTCGGCCGTGGGATTGCGCCAGGAGACGGCAAACACGGTGAAGCCCTGCCCAACGAGGTAGCGGATGAGCGAGTTGTGCGGCGACAGATCAAGGATGTAGTACTTCATGATCCATGCCGGCACGATCAGGATCGGTTCGGCCTGAACCGCGTCGGTCGTGGGCGAATACTGGATGAGCTCCAGAAGGTGGTTGCGAAACACCACCCTGCCCGGCGTCATCGCGACCTTCTTGCCGGGCTGGTAGTCTTCCGCGCCCACCGGCAGTTTTCCCGTGACCTCGCGCTCCCAGTCATCGAGAAGGTTCATCGCACCGTCGACCAGATTGGCACCCGCCGACTTCAACGTCTTTTCAGCAACCACGGGGTTTGTGGCGATGAAGTTGGACGGCGAGAACACATCGAGCATCTGGCGCATCATGAAGGACACCGCGCGCTCCTCGCGGCGGGACAGTCCGTCGATGTCGTTGGTGGCGTTGTACCACCACTGCTGCGTGAGCAGGAAGTTCTGGTGCGCCAGGTTCCATGGCCAGGCCCGCCAGCGCTCATCATCGAAGCGGCGATCATGGGGCAGCGGCCGGATCGGCCGTTCGGCATCGGTGTCGTGCGCGGCAAGCGCCGCGTACGTGGCCAACTGGCCGGACTTGCGCGCCGCCTTTTCGGCCAGTTGCAGCTGCTTGCCGGGCGAACCCGACAAGTGGACCCACCAGTTGAAGAACGCAGCGGAGACGCCAAACGGCGTCACGCCCTGGGTGAAGCGCGCCAGATGCGCCTTGGCGGCACGGTCAAGGCTGTGCGTGCTGTATCGGTCGGGCAGCGGCGATCGATGATCGTCCTGCAGTTCGGGCGGCTCGGCCACCAGCCCCGAGGCGTCTTCGAGCGCCGCGCGTTCGCGTTGCGTGCCTTGCGCCACATCGTCCGCAGCCATCTCGGCCGCGTCGCCATCGCCGGCGGCGACCACGGCCAAGGTCGGCGGCGCCTTCCGGGCCTGCTTGTTCGATCTCGCCATGGCCAGCCTCGCCATTTGATCAGGAAGCGCCGCAGGCCGATGGCCGCGGCACGCGGGCATTTTCCGTCAGTTGGCCCGGTTTCCGCTTGACGCAGGTCAACCGACTGGTCCTCAGGCGAAACGT
>CAZSFA010000260.1:0-3085 GCA_964606055.1 uncultured Oceaniradius sp.
CGTTCGGTCGCCTCGGCATCGCCGTAGACGTTGAAGGTGATGCCCATGCGGCGAAAGAAGGTTTCCGCTTCGGCCGCCTTGCGCTTGATGCGCGCCGGATCCTCGCCGTCCAGCCAGTTCTGGTAGTCGCGATAGGGCGGGCGCACGCCATCGCCCCTGCCGGTCATTTCGTCAAAGTGCTGCGTGCCGCCAGCGTCCATGCGCCGAGCTTAAGCCATCACATTTTCTGTGCAACCGCTGGCGCTGCCGCTTTTTTGGGCGCCATTCGGCGGTGTGCGGCCGATCCTATCCATCCTCGGATGGATGTTCGTTGGTCGCCTCGCCCGCTAGTGTGCCGGCGTGGAAGGCGGCGATGATCTGATGGCGCCGGGCGAGCCCCAGCCGCGTCAGGATCGCGTGGACATGGTCCTTGGTGGTGGCGATGGATATGCCGAGCACGTGCGCGATCTGCGCATTGGAACGGCCGTCCGCGATCAGGCGGGCAACCTCGCGCTGGCGCGGGGTCAGCGCATCGAGCGCCGGGGCCGGCGCGGGGCCCGGTCGCGCGATCACGAGCGGCGCGCCGATCGCGCGCGAGGCGTCCAGATCGATGTCCAGTTCCATGTCGCGCTCGCTGAGGCGCGCAAGGCTCGGCAACGCACCCCAGGCGCCGGCGCCGCCCTTCTTGGCGGTCAGCCCATTTAGCGCGCGCCGCAACTCGTCGACCGTCGTTTCGTCCATTCCGCCTCCGGAGGCCCTGCCATGACGCAAAACCCGACCATGATCCCTGTTCCCGTCGAGGTGAGCAACTTTTTCCTCGCCATGCAAGCCGGCGAGACGGCCAAGGGCGCGATCGCGGCCTGCTTCGCCGAGGACGCGGTCTATGTGGAGCCGTTCACCGGCGAGACGCGCACCCATCGCGGCAAGCCGGCGATCATGAAGGCGATGGCGCTGGGCTGGGAGTTGCCGATGCTCGACACGCGCATCGAAATCCGCTCGGCCGCAACCCAGGCCGGCCGGGTCTTCGTCGACTGGACCTGCCATTCGCCCTCGCTTCCGGGCGGCAAGGGGTCGGGCCGCAACCGCTTCACCATCGAGGACGGGCTGATCACCGAACTGGTCACCACGCTGGGCGAGGGCGGCGATGAACACCGATCCTGAGGTCGAGGCGTGGCTTGCCGCCTATGACAACCCGATGAAGCCGGTGGTCATGGCCATGCGCGATGTCATCCTCAGGGCCGACCCGCGCATCGGCGAGACCATCAAGTGGCAGGCGCCGACCTTCACCTACAAGGGCAATCTGGCAAGCTTCTTCCCGCGCGCCAGGAAGCACGCCAGCCTGATGTTTCATACCGGCCAGTCGATCCCCGGCGACTATCCCGGCCTTGAGACCGGCGCCAAGTTCGCCGCGACCATGAAGGTGGCAAGCCTTGACGCGCTTGACGGCAGGGCCGCCGAGCTTGCCGCAATCACCATCGCCTGGTGCGACATGAAGGATGCGGGCTGACGCGCGTGCTCACAGCCAACGCCGGTTCGCCGGAGTTGCCTAGGCCGCCCGGCGGCGTCGCAGCGCGCGCCAGATGCGCCGGACGATCCAGACCAGCCCGGCAAGCACGGTCAGCACGACCGCGCCCGCATAAAGGCCGAGCGCGAGCCGCGTCGCCCACCACGGCAGGCGTTCGGCGCGCACGAAGCCGGCATGGAACCGGTCTCCCTCGAACAGCGCCGTCTGGCCGTCGAGCATCGATCCCTCGATCACGAAACGGCCCGGCGCGGTGGGGCGCAGGCGCAGATCGCCCACCAGCATCGAGTGCGCGGTCAGGCCATCGTCGGCCACGCGCACGACGAGCGGCGCGACGGTGCCCAGGAACCAAAGGCGCGGGTCGACCATGTCGATGGTGCCGTACTCCCCGGCCAGCGCCTCCAGTGCGCCGGGCGCGGGCACGTGGGCCGGCACCGGTTCGGCCGGCACGAGCGCGTCGAGGATGCGGCGCCCGGCAACCGATGTCGGGTCGTTGTCGGCGACGCTGGCCATGACCACGACCGCCGCGCCGTGATCGGGCAGCAGCGCGAAATGGGCGGCGGCGCCGGTCGTCGTGCCGTCCCACCAGACCTTGCGCCGCCCGGGCGTGTCGCGGACGGCAAACCCGAGCCCGAAGCCCTCGTCGATGGCGGGATGGAACGGCACCTGCATACGCATCATCTCGGCCACCGACGCCGGATCGATGACACGCGCGCCGTCGAGCGTGCCGCCATCAAGCAGCATCAGCGCGAAGCGCGCCATGTCGCCTGCGGTGGCGATCAGCGCGCCCGCCGGCGCGAATGCCGACATGTCGAGATGCTCGCTTGCGGCCACCGCGCCGTCATTACCCCTGCGATGGCCGGCGGCCAGCGTGCCGGGATAGGCGTCGGGGGCGGCCAGCGAGGCGCTGGCCATGGCGAGCGGTGCGAACACGGTCTCCCCGGCCAATGTGGCGAAATCGGAACCGGCCGCCTGTGCCGCGATCCGGCCGGCGGCCGCCATCGCCGAGTTCGAATAGATGACCGCTTCGCCCGGCGGGCGCACCACGGTGTGGTTGCGGGCAAGATAGGCGTCGGCATCGGCGATCGGCGGGTTGGGCGGAAACCCGTCCCAGGCCACCGGCATGCCGGAACTGTGCGACAGCATCTGCCGAAGAGTCGCCGCGACCGGCGCGCCGTCTTCGTCGATCAGGTGAAAGCGCTCGGGCAGATAGGTGTTGGCCGGCGCGTCCAGGTCGAGCCGTCCCGCCTCCACCTGCTGCATGACGATTAAGGACGTCAGGACCTTGGTCACCGAGCCGGCCGGAAACGCGGTTGCCGCATCGGCATCCCCGGCGGTCGCCCGCGCCACGATCGCGCCATCGGCGATCGCCACGGCCGCCATGGCCGGCGCACCGCTGCGTGCCTGTTCCTCGGCGAGGATGGTTTCGATCGCCTGTTGCGGCGATTGCGCGCCAGCGTTTCCGGTGGCAGCGACGATGGCGACGCCCGCAACAACCCAAAGCGCCGCACATGCTGTGCGCAGGTGATGAATCATGGTGTTGAGGTCAGCATAGACGGATGACGGCGGTCAATCGCAATCGCG
>CAZSFA010000261.1:0-3078 GCA_964606055.1 uncultured Oceaniradius sp.
CCTGCGCCTTGGACGCGCCATCGTCATAGAGCGGCCGCACGCCCGAATAGGTCCAGACGATGTCGTCGCGCGTGACCGGCTCGCGGAAATACTCCGACGCACCTGCGCAAAGATAATCGGTCTCCTCCTCCGTGATCGCCACGTCGCCCGGATCGCCCTCATAGTCACGATCGGTCGTCCCGATCAGAGTGAAATCGTTCTCATAAGGGATGGCGAACATGATCCGGCCATCGGCGTTCTGGAAAAAATAGGCCCGGTCATGGGCGAACTTGCCGCGCACCACGATGTGGCTGCCCTGCACCAGGCGTACATTGGCCGTGTTGGCGCCCATCGCGCCGGTCAGCACAGCGTCGACCCAAGGGCCGGCGGCATTGATAACGAGCCGCGCGCTGACCGTGCGCTCGCCCCCTTCCCCGTCGAGCGACACCCGCCACAACCCGTCCTTCCGGCTCAGGCCCGTGACCTTGGTGCGCACATGGATGTCGGCGCCATGGTTGGCGGCATCGCGCGCATTGAGCACCACGAGCCGCGCGTCATTGACCCAGCAGTCGGAGTATTCGAACGCTGTGCCGAAACCCGGCTTGAGCGGTTCGCCCGCCGGGTCGGTGGCAAGGTCCAGCACCTTGGTCGGCGGCAGCTTCTTGCGCCCGCCAATGTGGTCGTAGAGGAACAGGCCGATGCGCAGCATCCACTTGGGCCGCATGCCCTTGTTATGCGGCAGCACGAACCGCATCGGCCAGATGATGTGCGGCGCCAGCGCCCAAAGCCGCTCGCGCTCCATCAGCGCCTCACGCACCAGGCGAAATTCATAGTGTTCCAGATAGCGCAGCCCACCATGGATCAGCTTGGTCGACCACGACGAGGTGCCCGACGCCAGATCGTTCATCTCGGCCAGGCAGACCGAATAGCCACGACCGGCCGCATCGCGCGCAATGCCGCATCCATTGATGCCGCCACCGATGATCATGATGTCGTAGTCGGCTTCCACGCCGCCAATCATCTCCAGCCTCCCAAAGCGGTTTGGGAAGTGCTAGCACCGTTTGACGTGGCCGCGCAAAGGGTTAGCGCGCAAAAGCGCGCCGGCAGCCGATCCGGATCATTGAAGCGCAGGTTGCTGCGCTAGAGATCGGGCGCACCATCGCCCTCGGTGAGCCATTTGACCGCGATCATGGCGCAGACCGCGCCGATCAGCTGGGCAAGGACGAACATCGGCACATCGACCGGCCGAATGCCGGCGAACGTGTCCGAAAGGCCGCGTGCGATCGTCACCGCCGGATTGGCGAACGAGGTCGATGCGGTGAACCAATAGGCCGCGGTGATGTAGAGGCCCACCGCGGTCGCGATCATCTCGGGCCGGTGCCGCAGCGTCAGAAGGATCGTTCCGGCAAGGCCGAGCGTTGCCACCCATTCGGCGACCCATTGCGAGGGGCCGGTGCGCGCGGTGCTCGATGCCTGGAACACCACTTCCTCGAACATCACATGCGCAAGCCACACGCCGATCAGTGCGCCGACGATTTGGACGGCGACGTAGAGCAGCGCGTCCCGCCCATCCAACTCGCGCCGCAGCGCGAACACCAGCGTGACAGCCGGGTTGAAATGCGCGCCCGAGATCGGGCCGAAGATCGTGATCAGGACCACCAGGATCGAGCCGGTTGCGATCGCATTGGCCAGCAGCGCCAACGCCACATGACCATCCGACAACTGGTCGGCCATGATGCCCGAGCCGACGACGGTCGCAAGAAGAAAGGCGGTGCCGGCAAACTCGGCAGCCAGCCGGCGGGACAACGTCACCATGGATCAATCCCCAAAAAATGAATTCATATCAATTCATCATGGAGTATTGATGCATTTCGGCGTGGTCAAGTGTTAGCCGAGTTTCCGCACATCACACACGATGTGCGAGGAGCCCGAGCCTACTGGACCTTGGCGCCCGTGGGCGGCCCCGCTTCGATCATCGCCACCAGATTGGTGACCGCCGCGCTCGGCCGCGCCAGATCGTCGACCGTATAGCGCGACAGCACATCGAAGAACGCATCCAGTGCCTCGCGCAACGCGCCGGTCAGCTGGCAATTGGCGACCAGTGGGCAATCGGTCTCGGTGTCGAAACACTCAGCCATCGCCAGGCTGTCCTCGGTGAGACGCACGACCTCGGCCAGCGTGATCTGGTCAGCCTGTCGCGCCAGCCGAATGCCCCCATTGCGGCCGCGCACGGTCTGCACCAGCCCGCCCTCAACCAGCGGATGCAGGATTTTGAACAGGAACGGCTCGGATGCGCCATAGGCGCGGGCAATGTCGGCAACGCGGCTCAAGCGGTCTCCGCCGGCCGCGCAGAACATGAGTATGCGAAACGCGTAGTCGGTCTGTTTGGTGAGTTTCATGGCGTCCTCTTACGACGTCCAGTTATAGTTTGGAATCGTTCCAGAAAAAACTGTCTCAATCGGTCAACTTTTCGACGCCCGACGGATTGACTCGGGCGATCGGCTTGGACAAAACATGACTGCTATTCTCATATTAAGGAGTCAACCATGCCGTCCCTCAAGACCCTGACAACCGCGCTTCTGGCATCTGCGCTCGTTGTCCCTGCCGGGTCATACGCATTTGCCGAAGGCGAACTGAACCTCTACTCGTCGCGCCACTACGACACCGACGAGCGGCTCTACTCGGACTTCGAGGAACTGACGGGCATCACCATCAACCGGATCGAAGGCAATGCCGACGAACTGATCACGCGGATGGAAGCCGAAGGCGCCAACAGCCCGGCCGATGTCTTCCTGACCGTCGACACGGTTCGACTGTCGCGCGCCAAGGATCTGGGCCTTCTACAGTCTGTCGACAGTGACACGCTCGAAGCGCGCATTCCCGCTTATCTGCAGGACAACGACAACCAGTGGTTCGGCTTCTCGCAGCGCTCGCGCATCCTGTTCTACGACAAGGAAGATGTCGCAAACCCGCCGCAGACCTATCAGGATCTCGCCAGCCCCGACTACGCGGGCCAGATCTGCATCCGTTCGTCGACCAACGTCTACACGCAGAACATCGTTGCCGCGCTGATCGACCATCTGGGCCAGGACGCGGTTC
>CAZSFA010000262.1:0-3077 GCA_964606055.1 uncultured Oceaniradius sp.
TTCCTCGCCCAGGGCACGCTCTATCCCGATGTGATCGAAAGCGTCTCGTTCACCGGTGGGCCGTCGGTGACGATCAAGAGCCACCACAATGTCGGCGGTCTGCCCGAACGCATGAACATGGCGCTGGTCGAGCCGCTGCGGGAACTGTTCAAGGACGAGGTACGCGCGCTCGGCCGGGAGTTGGGCCTGCCGCAAGCCTTCATCGGCCGTCACCCGTTCCCAGGGCCGGGGCTGGCGCTGCGTTGCCCGGGTGGCGTGACACCCGACAAGCTCGACATTCTGCGCCAGGCCGATGCGATCTATCTCGACGAGATCCGCAAGGCGGGCCTGTATGATGCCATCTGGCAGGCGTTCGCGGTGCTTCTGCCGGTCCAGACCGTTGGCGTGATGGGCGATGGCCGCACGTACGAATTTGTGTGCGCCCTGCGCGCCGTCACCTCGGTCGACGGCATGACCGCCGATTTCTACCCCTACGACATGGCATTTCTGGGCACGACCGCCACCCGCATCATAAACGAGGTGCGCGGCATCAACCGTGTGGTCTGCGACGTGACGTCCAAACCCCCCGGCACGATCGAGTGGGAGTAGGCGATCCGCGGCACCTGTGATCAGGTGCGAGCGCCCTTGGCGGCGAGACCTGTGTCGCCGACGCCCTGCAGTTTGTCGACCGGTAGGTCGGCCGCGCGCTGCAAAGCCGACGGTGTCTGGCCGGACGCCATCGCCTTGAGGTCTGCAACGATCATGTCGCCGATGCGATGCCGCCCGCCACGGACGGCCGCTCCCCGGTGCGGCGACAGCACAACGCCTGGCGCCCGCCGGATTGGATGATCGGCGGGCAGCGGTTCTGCGGGAAAGACGTCGATCGCCGCGCGCACCTTGCCCGCGCACACCGCATCGGTCAGCGCATCGAAATCGACCAGATGGGCGCGGCTGATGAGGACCAGAAGCGCCGATGGAGGCATCGCCGCGATCTGCGCGCGCCCGATCAAACCGGCATTCTCGGTGGTGGGCGCCGCCGTCACCAGCACGCATCGGCACGACGACATGACCGTATCGAGATCGGCGAGCGCTATGCCGTGCGCCGCCGCCACATCGGCCGGCAGCCACGGGTCGTAGGCCATGATCGAGGGGGCAAATGGCGCCATCAGCCGTGCCGTCTGGCGGGCGATCTGCCCGAACCCGACAAAGCCGATCCGCGCCCCATAGAGCGTGAAGTCGGTGTCGTCGCGATCGGCCAGCCAGGTCTCAGTGCCGGCCCGGAAGTTCTCATGCTCGTCGACAAGGCCGCGGCCCGCGGCCAGAACCATCGCCAGCGCCATTTCGGCGACGACATCGCCAAAGGCAGGCGCGCACGACAGCACCTCGATGCCACGCGCCCGGCAGGCCGCATAGTCGATGGTCTCGGGAAGCCCGCCCGACACCTCGATGATGGATGTGAGCGCGGGCGCCGCGTCGAGCCGGGCGGCATCAAAGCGCGGCTTGGCCTGCACGACGCATGACGCATCGGCGAGCGCCGCCGCGAAATCCGCTTCGGGCATTGCGTCGTCCCGCGCCCAGACGACATCGAATGCGTCCTCAAGCGCCGCGCGGGCGTCCGGCGAGAACAACTCGTCCATGCGTCGCCAGTGCGGGTCGATGACGATCGTCGGTCGGTTCACGCAGACGCCTCGGCAAACAGATGCGCGCGGCCGGGATCGAAAGTCAGGGCGATCTCCGATCCCAGTTCAAGCGGCGTGTCCTGCGCCAAGGCGGCAACCACGCGGCCGCCCCGGTCCAGTTCGACGTTGATGACGGTCTCGGTGCCCAGCCGTTCGACCAGCGACACGTTGCCATGCAGCGCGGCCTGATCGCCCGATGCTGCGACGGAAAGGTATTGCGGGCGGATGCCGAGCGTTCCCCGACCCTTTACGGCGTCGTGGACCTGCGGCGCCGGGATGACGATCGGATCAAGGGCCAGGGCTTCCACCTTGGCGCCGTCACCCTTCTGGTCGATCACGCTCACATCCATGAAGTTCATCGATGGTGATCCGATGAAGCCGGCAACGAACAGGTTGGCCGGGTTGTGATAGAGGTCCATCGGCGCACCGATCTGCTGCACGATGCCGTCCTTGAGGACGACGATCTTGTCGGCCAGCGTCATCGCCTCCACCTGGTCGTGCGTGACATAGACCATGGTGGCGTCAAGTTCCTTGTGAAGCTTGCCGATCTCCATGCGCATGTCCATGCGCAACGCGGCATCAAGGTTCGACAATGGTTCATCGAACAGGAACACCTGCGGATCGCGTACGATCGCACGGCCGATCGCCACGCGCTGACGCTGGCCCCCCGACAGTTGCGACGGGCGGCGGTCGAGCAGATGCTCCATTTGCAGGATGCGCGCGGCCTCCTGCACCTTCTGATCTTTTTCCGCCTTGCCGACGCCGGCGATGGTGAGACCGAAGGCGACATTCTCGCGCACCGACATGTGCGGGAAGATCGCATAGGTCTGAAAGACCATTGCGATGCCGCGATCCTTGGGCTGGATGTCGTTGACGACCCGGCCGCCGATTTCCAGCGTGCCGGAACTGATGTCCTCAAGGCCGGCGATCATGCGCAGGAGTGTCGACTTCCCGCAGCCGGAAGGCCCGACGAACACGACGAACTCGCCGTCCTCGATGTCGATATCGACGCCCTTGATGACCTCGACATCGCCGTAGCGCTTGCGCACCTGTTTGAGGGAAACGTCAGCCATGGGCGGCCTCCTTTGGTGGCGCGATCTGCGGGGCGACGATGTCGAGCAGCCCGTCCTTGCGCACGATGACAGGCTCGGGATCCATGACATGGCCGATGAACTGCTTGCCGTCGGGCCGGTCCGCAAAGCCCATGATCACCATGCCGTCGCCGGTCTGGACGATGCGGGCCGCATAGCGCCGGCAGGGCAGGGCGCCATCGAGGAACCGGCCCGGCGCAATGCGCCACGGCCCGCGTGGATCGTCCGCGATCAGGTAGTGCGTGCCGGTGACTGGCCCGCCGGGGATGAGTTCGGCCTGATCCTTGGAGAAGTGCTCCGCGGCCGTGCAGAACAGGCAGTACCAGCG
>CAZSFA010000263.1:0-3006 GCA_964606055.1 uncultured Oceaniradius sp.
TGCTCGCAAATTTCTGGATGCCCAGCATCCGGTCGATGATGACGATCAGCAGGATCGTCAGGCCGATCATGATGGAGGATACGGCGGCCACCGACGGATCGGGGCTGAACTCGAGCTGCCCGTAGATCTGCACGGGAAGCGTGGTGACATCCGGCCGCCGCAGGAACAGCGACAGGACAGCCTCGTCAAAGGAAATGTTGAACGCAAAAAAGCCGCCGGCGGCCAGCCCGGGCAGGCATTGCGGCAGCACCACCAGCCGCAGCCGCTGCAACCGGCCCGCGCCCATGGTCTGCGCCGCCTCTTCAAGGAATGGATCGGATTCGGCGAGCACCGCCAGCGTCGTGCGCACGACGAAGGGCAGCGCGATCACCGTATGGCCGATCCACAGCGTGATGAGGGCGACGGGGCCGAACAGCGCGCTCCACAGCATCAGCATGCCGATCGCATAGATGATCGTCGGCAGCACCAGCGGCGACAGGAAGAAGGTCGCCATGGCTTCGGAGAACGGCAGCTTGCGCCGATGGATGGCGATCGCCGCCGCGCCGCCGATCAGGCAGGCGCTGATCGTGACCAGAACGGCGACCCTGAGGCTGATCCAGGCGGCGGCCAGATAGGCGTCCGACTCCAGCACTTGCTGGTACCAGCGCAATGAAAAGCCCTGCGGCGGAAACGCGATGAACTGGTTCTCGGACACAGAGACGCCGATGACGACGACCAGCGGCGCCAGAAGGAACAGCGCCGTTGCCAGCACGAACACCCAGGCGGTGGCGCGCAACCAGGATGGGATCGCCCTAACCATCGGCACGCCTCGACAGGTGCGCGTACGGGATCAGGACCAGCAGCACGCCGACGAACAGGATCACGGCCTGGGCGGCGGCAAACGGCCAATCGAGCGTTTGCGTGACCGAACGGAAGATCGATGCCGCCAGCACCTGGATGCGCGGCCCGCCCAGAAGGTTGGGCGTGACGAAGGAACTGGCCGACAGCGTGAAGACGAGAAGCGATCCGGCGACGATTCCCGGCATGGCGAGCGGCAGCACGACCGTCCGGATCGTCTGCAGGAACGAGCAGCCCATGGTGCGCGCCGCTTCCTCCAGCCGCCGGTCGATTCGGGTGATGATGCCCAGGATCGACAATGTCATGAACGGCAGCAGGACCTGCACCATGCCGATGATGATGGCCGCTTCGGTGCGCATGATCGCGAAGTTGCGATCGGCAAGGCCGAGATCGCGCATGAGTTCGGGGATCAGGCCCGAGCGGCTGAGCAACACCATCCAGCCGAAGGTGCGGATGACGACCGATGTCATCAGCGGCAGGATGACGAGCACGATCAGCCACAGCCGCAGACGCGGGCCGACATGGGCCATGATGTAGGCCATTGGAAAGCCGATCACCATGCAGATGACCGTGATGATCAGCGACAGGCGCACCGTGCGCCACAGGACCGACAGGTAGAACGGATCGCCCAGGAACCGGGCGAAGTGCGCCAGCGTGACGCCGTCCTCGCCCTGCACGGACAGGACCAGCATGCGCCCGATCGGCACAAAGAACGCCAGCGCCAGCAGCAAGAGGCCGGGCAGGACAAGCAGCGTGTTTTCGGTGCGATCTGTCATCGAGAAGTGTCGGCTGCCGGGTCATGACCCGGCAGCCGTCTTTTGTGGCAACGGCCCTGCCAGCATGGCTGGCCGAGCATCATGAGGCGCTCAGCGCGCGATGGTGCGGTTCCACTCGTCCATCCAGGCCGAACGGTTGGCTTCGATCACCTGCGGGTCGAAGCGGATCAGGCCGGCGACCGCCTCGGGACCGTAGATGACGTCGGCGGCGACCTCGTCGCTCAGTTCGACGGTTGCGTTGGTCGGCGTGTAGCGCAACGCGCCGGCGAAACACTCCTGCGCCTCCTTGGAGATCGAGATGTCGATGAAACGCAGCGCCAGTTCCTGGTTGTCGCGGCCGGCGACCAGATTGGCCGTGATGAAGCTTGCCGGCGTGCCTTCCTCGCCCTGGGCGAAGACGGCGGGCAGGCCGGCATTGCGCA
This sequence comes from uncultured Oceaniradius sp., assembly GCA_964606055.1. Lineage (GTDB taxonomy): Bacteria > Pseudomonadota > Alphaproteobacteria > Rhizobiales > Rhizobiaceae > Roseitalea. Next base: position 2,036 of record CAZSFA010000263.1, read on the forward strand.
GCGTGAAGGCATAGTCGGACGCATAGGACGCCACCCAGGCCTCGTTCTGCGCGAACTCCTGCTGGATCTCGGGTGACGTGTTCACCACCACGGCGCCGTTGTCGAGCATGGTGGTGATCGCGTCGAGACCGGGCTGGATGTTGTCGAGATCGCCGCCCATCACCTGGTTGAGCATCAGGAAGCTGAGCATGCCGTAGCCGTTGGCGATGTCGGTGACCACGGTGTGGTTGGCGAACTCGTCGTCGAGCAGGTCGGCCCAGCTCGTTGGCGTGGAAGGCGCGCTGTCGCTGTTGTAGACGAGGCCCAGCGCGGCGATCGAGTAGGCCGGGCCCTCGCCGGCGGCCAGATTGGTCTTTGCGAAGTCGTAAAGGTCGGCCGCGTTCGACAGCTGGCCCTCTTCGATCGGTGACAGGAGCCCTTCCTGCGCGCCGACGATCTCCTGTCCGCCCGAGAAGTGGATGACGTCGAACTGCGGTGCTTCGCGCTGGGCGCGCAGTTGCGCGAACGCATCGGCCGAATAGGCGGTCACGATCTGCACCTGGGCGCCGGTTTCTTCCTCGAACCGGTCAATGATGCAGGCGCGGTGCGCCTCTTCGTAGGCACCGCCAAACGAATTGATTGTGATGGTCTGAGCGCTGGCCAGCGCGGTGGAAGCGACAAGCGCGGCAGCGCCGGCGCAGGCGATCGTGGAGAAGTTGGTCTTTGTCGGGGTGGTCATGGCATTCCCTCCTCTTGGCGGTCATGAACGGAACAGGTGCGGTCAAGTCTCTAGGTCAGCCGGCCGATTTCGACCGTCTTGATTCCTTCGCGCCGGATCAACCGGCATTGCTCGGCGATGGCATCGAGCCCTTCGGTCATGCGCGCCCAGTAGGTGCACGGGATCCATCCGGTGGGGCCGAAGGTGCGGCCGCCGACGCCGTAGAACATGCCGATCTCCCAGAACTCGTCGGGATCGATCTTGAAGAAGTTCT
>CAZSFA010000264.1:0-3003 GCA_964606055.1 uncultured Oceaniradius sp.
AGGCGACGATCATCCCGCGTGGCCGCGCGCTGGGCATGGTCATGCAGTTGCCCGAGGGCGACCGATACTCGATGAGCTACAGGTACATGATCTCGCGCCTTGCGATCATGATGGGCGGCCGTGCCGCCGAGCAGATCAAGTTCGGCAAGGAGAACATCACCTCGGGCGCCTCCTCCGACATCGAGCAGGCGACCAAGCTGGCCCGCGCGATGGTGACCCAATGGGGCTTTTCGGACGAATTGGGCCAGGTGGCCTATGGCGAGAACCAGCAGGAGGTGTTCCTTGGGCATTCGGTGGCCCAGCAGCAGAACATGTCCGAGGCGACGGCCGAGACGATAGACGCCGAGGTGCGCAAGCTGATCGATGTAGCCTACACGACCGCCATCGACATCCTGACCGACCGCAAGGATGACTGGATCACGCTGGCCGAGGGGCTGCTCGAATACGAGACGCTGTCGGGCGATGAGATCAAGGAACTGCTGGCCGGCAAGAAACCGTCCCGGGACATGGGCGACGACACGCCGCCCTCGCGCGGATCGGCGGTGCCCAAGACCGGGCCGGCCAAACGGCCCAGCCGCGACAACAAGGGCGGCGAGCCGGATGCCGGCGGCATGGAGCCGCAACCGCAGTAGCGTGTGATCGCGATCAAACCCGGATGTGGCCCGTCAACGGTGTTGGCGGGCCGCTTGCCGTCAGGCGCGACCTGGTCGCCCGGCTGATCGACACCCCCTGATGCTCATGGGTTTCATGCCGACCCGAAAAGCCGTACTATGCCGGTTCAGCGGGCCCTGCCGGTCGGGACAACAACAGCGATGCTGATCAAATCGACCATCACCGCCTTTTTCTCGTGGGCGATGCTGCCGGTCTATGTCTGGCAGGGCATCCGCGTGCGCATGCGCATCGAGCGGATGCTGCCGGCGCGCGTGCCGACGACCGGCCTGATCGAAGGCAACAGCCCCGAAGTGCGTCTGCTCGTGATCGGCGACTCCACCGTTGCCAGCGTCGGCATGGAAAAGCTCGACGACACGATGGGTTTCAGCATCGCGCGGGCGGTGCACGAACGCACCGGCGGCCCGGTGCTGTGGCGCACGGTGGGCGCCAACTCGGCGACGGCCGGCGATCTGCGCGACCACATCGTGCCGCACATCGAACCGCGCGACTGGACCGACGTCGTCATCTCGGTCGGGATCAACGACATGAAGAACTTCCATGTCGTGGGCCGCTTCAAGCGCAATTTCGGCTCTCTCATCTATGCGGTGCGGACGCGGTTTCCCAATGCGCGGGTGATCTGGTGCCCGATCCCCGACATGCGCCAATGCCCGGCCCTGCCGGACCAGCTCGGTCGCGTTCTGGCCGCGCGCGCCGAACTGATCAACGAGATGGGCGCGCGCATGTGCCAGGAGCGCGGCGCGATCGTCACCGATCCGGTGCATATCGACACCGACGATGCGTTCGCGCGCGACGGCTTTCACCCCAATGGCAATGGCTATCGCATCTGGGGCGACCATTTCGCACGCTGGATCGCGCCTGAGGCGGCCGAACCGGCGCCCGAGACGGTGACCGATGAACCCGAGGCGGACGACGATCCGGCCGCCTCGGACGTCACGCCGTTCCGGCGCAGTGCCTGAGCGACGACTGGCACACAGCGAGCGCGCCGGTGACCGCCACAAGATGTCCGCATCTGTCATGCGTCGACCACACCCGACCGGCCTTGCCGCACGGCACGCTCCGGCCTGGCAACCACTGGCATAGCGCCCGCAAAGGAGACTGACCGATGGCCCTTGATGGCAAGATTGCGATCGTCACCGGCGGCGCGCGCGGCATCGGCTATGCCATCGCCAAGCGGCTGTTGCAGGACGGCGCGAGCGTCGCGATCGCCGACATCGACAAGAAGAACGGTCAGGCGGCGGTTGAGTCGCTGGAGGATCTCGGGCCTGTCGAGTTCGTCGCCACCGACATGGGCAACCGTCTGGATGTGCACAATCTGGTCGCGGCCGTGATCGAGCAATGGGGCGACATCGATGTGCTGGTCAACAATGCCGGCCTTCTGGCCGAAGGCGACTTCCTGACGGTGACCGAGGCCGAGTTCGACCGGATCATGCGCATCAACCTCAAGGGCGCGTTCCTGGCCGGACAGGCGGCGGCGCAGTTCATGGTCGACAAGGTCAAGGAGGGTGGCCCGGCCGGCGCGATCGTCAACGTCTCGGCGGTCAACGGCACGCTGGCCTCGCCCCGGCAGGTCGCCTACTGCACCGCCAAGGGCGGGCTCAACCAGCTCACGCGCGCAATGGCGCTGGCGCTGGCGCCGCATGGCATTCGCGTCAACGCCGTCGCGCCGGGCACGATCATGACCGAGCTTCTGACGCAGGAGGCGACCGATGACGCGGCCAAGCGCCGGCTCCTGTCGCGCACGCCGCTCCTGCGGATCGGCGACACGACCGAGGTGGCGGCGACGGTCGCCTTTCTTGCGTCCAACGAGGCCAGCTACATCACCGGGCAGATCATCAATGCCGATGGCGGCCGCACCGCGCTCAACCATGTGGTCGAGGTTCCCGACGAGGCGGTGTGATCGTTGTGCGCCGGCGGCACGATGGTTCGCTGGTGCATGGCGGTCGAAGCGCTCCTGACAACAGGCTGTCAGGAGGGGTGTGGCATAGCTCTGAGCGCAGACGACACACCTGACATGGGAGAATGGCGATGAGCGACAGTCTTCAGCAACACGCACTGTGCTGGGCGGAAATACCGGTGACGGACCTGGCGCGGGCCAGCGCGTTCTACAATGCCGTTTTGCAGACCGAACTGATCCAGAGCGATGGCGACCCCAACCCGATGGCGACCATTCCGACCAGAGAAGGTCAGGGCATTGCCGGCCACCTGTATCCGGGCAAACCCGCGCCCCGCGGCACCGGCAACACGATCCATCTGGTTGCCAGCGAACCGCTGGAAACGGTGATGGAGCGCGTCAAGGATGCCGGCGGCGAGGTGGTCACGCCGGCGATCGAC
>CAZSFA010000265.1:0-2996 GCA_964606055.1 uncultured Oceaniradius sp.
TCGACATGCGCGATGATCGCGATGTTGCGAAGGGACATGGTGTGTCTCGAAAAACGGGGGATGTTGCGGCGCATATAGGCGGGCCGGGGCGTAAAGGCCAGCGTTATCGCCCGATGGCGGACGAACCGCCTACTGCGCCGCCGCCAACCGCTCGATCTCCGGCATCAACATGCGCACCATGATGTCCCGGCTGATCGGCCCGACATGCTTGTATTCGATCACACCGTCCGGGCCGACGATGAAGGTCTCGGGGACGCCGTAGACGCCCCATTCGATGGCGCTGCGCCCGGTCTGGTCGGCGCCGACCGCGTCATAGGGCGAGCCGAGCTGGCGCAGGAAGCGGATCGCGTTGCCCGGCTGGTCCTTGTAGTTCAGGCCAATCACCTGGATGCGCGGATCGCGGGCCAGCTCGATCAGGTAGGGATGCTCCTCACGGCAGGGCGCGCACCACGATGCCCAGACATTGACCAGCGAGATGTTGCCCTCGAACAAGGCATGCTCGAAGCCCGGCGCCTGCTCGCCGTCTTCGGCCATCAGCCCTTCGACCATCGGCAGCGATGTCTGCGGCGCCTCGCGGCCGATCAGCGCCGAGGGCACCACGGCGGCCACGCGATCGGGCATCATCAGCATGTAGCCCAGGAACCCCAGCACGCCGACCACCGCCAGCGCGGTGATCATGAGCGGCCACGAGATCGCGGGTCGGCCCGACGGGGTTTCGCTGACGCTCATGATGTCGTGTCCCCGTCGGCGGCATCGGACCGGCGCCGCATTCCGGCCGCCTGCAACCGCTCCAGTTCGCGCCTTGTGGTGGCGCGATCGATCAGCAGCCAGGCAAAGACGATGCCCAGCACCAGCACGGCGGCGCCATAACTGGCCAGAACGAAGGCGGTGTGGCTCATGGTCGGTGTCAGCCCTGTTCGAGGACGGCCGTGCTGGGCGCGACCGACCGGCCGCGCGCACCCGCGCGCCGCAAGGCCGCCGCCCGCCGGCGCTGCACCTCGTTGCGCATCGCCAGCATGTGCATGGCGAAAAACAGCACCATGAAACCGACCGCGGCGACCAGCAGCGGCCACAGCATGGACGGATGGATGGTCGGCCCGTCGAAGCGGATCACCGAGGCGGGCTGGTGCAGCGTGTTCCACAAATCGACGGAAAACCGGATGATCGGGATGTTGATCGAGCCGATCAGCACCAGGATCGCCACCGGCCGCGCCGCCTTGGCCGGGTCTTCCATCGCCCGTTGCAGCGCGATGATGCCCAGATAGATCAGCATCAGCACGAAGACCGAGGTCAGCCGCGCGTCCCACACCCACCATGTGCCCCACATCGGCCGGCCCCACAGCGAGCCGGTGATCAGGCAGATCAGCGTGAAGGCCGCACCGATCGGCGCTGCGGCGCGGATCGACACATCGGCCAGCGGATGCCGCCAGATCAGGACACCCAGCGCCGACAGCGTCATCACGCCATAGATGAACATCGCCATCCATGCGGCCGGCACATGGATGTACATGATGCGCACCGTCTCGCCCTGCTGGTAGTCGAGCGGCGCGTTCCAGGCCCATGCGAGCCCGCCCAGCGTCAGAACGGCGGCCACACCCCACAGCCACGGCAGCAGCGCGGCGGACAGGGCCATGAACCGTGTGGGATTGGCGAGGCCGGCGAAAAAGCCCGGTGTCTTGGTGGCAGCGTCTTGGCTCATCGAACCCTACTTAATCGGGCAATTGTGGCTCGGCAATTCAAACCGGTGTGTCCTTTGGTTCCCAGGCGGTGCAATCGCCCGCGTGCGATCAGGCCGCGTAATCAAAACCGTTTCCGATCAGGCGGCGCCAGCGCCGTTGGCGGTGGGCATAAAAGAACCTGGCAAAGACCACGACGAAAAACGTCAGCACTCCGGCATCGATCGTAACCCGGTCCGCATAGCGCGTTCCGTCACCCTCGGGCTTGATTTCGATCATGTGGTCCCAGGTGCGGATCATCGCGCCATGGCCGTTGTCGCGGATCGACCAGACATCGCCACGCATCGGTTGCGGCTCGATCTTGATCGCCTGCCAGCCGACCGGCAGCACGCCGAGCAACCACAGCGACGCCTTGTAGCGCCCTTCGGTCCATTCTTCGGGAAAGGTGTCGGGTTCGATCGGCCGGAAATGCAGGACCGGCCGCGCGACATGTTGAAGAAGCCCGGATCGCATGACGTGCCGCCGCACGACATGGGTCGGCGCCTCAAGATGTGTTGTGATTTCGATGGTCCGGGTCATCGCGTTCGAAACTGATCCGCAATCTGGTGCCGGTCGCCTTCGCAAACCGTCGCAGTGTGCGCGTCGAAGGCGGGCTTTTGCCACTCTCCATGCGTGCAATCGCGGCCTGCGTCGTCCCCATCGCTTCAGCAACCTGTTCTTGAGTCATCGACGCTTTCATGCGCGCATCGATCAACGCGGCGGCCAGCGTGAACTCATCTTCCAGCGCTTCGTACTCGGCCCGAAACTCCGGGTCCGCCATCCATTTCGACTTCAGGTCCTTGAGTTGCGTCATTCAATCTCCCTTGCGCGTTCGAGCGCAATAGCGATCTCCCGTCGTGGTGTCTTCTGCGTCTTCTTGCGAAACACGCGCAGTACAACGACCCGCCGTTCCCTGGCAGTCACGTAGATTGCGCGCGCAATTCCGTCGCGACCCTTCATGCGGATCTCCCAAAGGCCGTCGCCAAGTGATTTGACATACGGCTCGCGTACGTTGGGAAGACCCTTGGCCTCGATGAGCTCGGCAATCCAGACAAACTTCGCGCGCATGTCGGCCGGCAACGCGTCCAGTTCGAGATCGACGCGATCGTCCAGCGTCTCAATGGACCATATCATAACTGCAATATGTCATTTTTGCAATACAACATCGCTTGCCTCAATCCTGAATGCCCTTGAGCGCCAGCGCCGCCGCGAACGGGCCCAGAACAGCAAAGAACAGCGTCAGCGCCGAAAGGAACATCAACGGTTGCAGGAAGGGCGCCG
>CAZSFA010000266.1:0-2923 GCA_964606055.1 uncultured Oceaniradius sp.
AACTTCTACTTCCTTGAAATGAACACGCGGCTTCAAGTCGAGCATCCCGTCACCGAACTGGTCACCGGGCTCGATCTTGTCGAGCAGATGATCCATGTCGCGGCCGGTGAAACGCTGGCGCTCTCGCAAGACGACATCACGCTCAATGGCTGGGCGGTCGAGAGCCGCGTCTATGCCGAGGACCCGCTGCGCGGTTTCCTGCCGTCGATCGGCCGGCTGACCCGCTACCAGCCGCCCACAGAGCGCTGCGAGGCGGACCTGGTCGTGCGCAACGACACTGGCGTCGGTCCGGGCGCCGAGATCTCGATGTTCTATGATCCGATGATCGCCAAGCTGTGTACGTGGGCGCCGAGCCGGGACCGCGCGATCGAAGCAATGTGCGACGCGCTGGACGGCTTCGTCATCGATGGCATTGCGCACAACCTGCCGTTCCTTGCCACGCTCATGGCCCACCCGCGCTGGCGCGAAGGCCGGCTGACGACCGGTTTCATCGATGAGGAGTTTCCCGACGGGTTCACGCCGCCGCAGCCCGACGCCATGGCGCGGCAGGTGATCGCGGCGATCGCGCTGTCCATCGAGGTCATCCGCAAGGATCGCCTCGATCGCCATGCGGGCCGCGTCGCGCCGCATTCCGGGCGCATCCATCAGGATTGGGTGATTGAAGTGGGCGGGCATACGACCCAAGCCATGATCGATGATCCCGTGCTCGGCGGGCGCAGCCATATGTCCGTCTCCGTCGATGGCGGCGATACGATGCTGCTGGCCACCGATTATCGCATGGGCGATCCGTTGTGGACGGGCACGATCGGCGGCGAGACGATCACCGCGCAGATCAGGCCGGTTCTCAATGGCGTCCGTGTTGACTGGCAGGGCTATTCGGTGACCGTGCATGCGCTGCGGCCGCACATCGCCGCACTGAAGGCGCTGATGCCGGAGAAGGCGGTTGCCGACACGTCGCGTTCCTTGTTGTGCCCGATGCCCGGCCTGGTCGTCGCCCTCAACGCCACCGAGGGGCAGGCGGTGAAGGCCGGCGACACGGTCGCGGTGATCGAAGCCATGAAGATGGAAAACGTGTTGCGCGCCGAGCGCGATGCCACCGTTGCGGCGGTTCATGCCAGCGTCGGCGACAGCCTCGCCGTTGACGCTGTCATCGTCGAGTTCGACTGAACGCAACCAAGTGGCAACGCTTTGCCGCTAGGGTGGGCGCCGCTCGTTGGGGGCGTCTGTTCGTGTTCACTGTCTTTGCGCTCATCGTCACCGTTTTTCTGATCTGGTTCCTGATGGCGGCGCCGCTGGGTCGGCGCGCCGTCGGCGCCACGGTGCAGATCGACGCGCCCGCCGGGCGGGTCTGGCAGGCGCTCTATCCGTTCGGGCGCCATGCCAACTGGAACAAGGCGCTGACGCGCGTGATCGCCGGCGACGCGCTTGAATACGATCCCGACGATCCGGACATCGCGTCGGGTCGGATGATCACGACACATGTCGGGCGTGACGGCACGCCGATCGAGCGCGATTTCGCGCTGGACGCGGTGGCAGCGCCGCACCGCTTCCGGTTGCGCTACACCTCCGACAGCGCGCTGGACCAGAGCCATTGGCACGATCACCACATGGATGTTTCCATAACCGAAATGGGCGCCATGCGCTGCCGGGTGACGGTGACTGAGACCGACATCTACAAGGGCGGCGCGTTCTTCGTGTTCCGCTATTTCGCGCTGCGCCGGATGACATCGAAGCTGAAGATCTGGGCCGAACAGGGCACGTTCGTTGCCGGCGGCCTGTTTGAGAAACCCGCCACGCAGGTTGGACTGGCCGCGCTGTCGGCGGTGCTCTTGTGGCCTCTGTTCGGGCTCACGGCGATGGGGCTGTTTCTCGCCGTCACGCTCACGGCGGTCGTGGCGCTGCACGAATTGGGCCACATGGCGGCATTCCGCCTGATGGGGCACCGCACCGCGCGGATGATCTTCATTCCCGTGCTTGGCGGAATCGCGCTCGGGGGCCGGCCCTACGATACCCGGTTCGAGGTCGGCTTTGCGGCACTCATGGGCGCCGGGTTTTCGGCGTTCCTGTCGGTCGCGCTGATGGGCGCTCATGCAGCCGCCGTTTCGGCGTCGACGGTGCCGAACACCCATCTGATCGTTTTCGCGGCGATGATGTGCGCCTTCTTCAATCTGGGCAATCTGGCGCCGGTCTGGAAGTTCGATGGCGGCCAGATCATCCGCCAGTTGTTTTCATCGCGCCTCGGGCAGGGTGTCGCCGCCAGCACGATGCTGATCTGCCTGATTGCGCTTGGCCTCGAACTGGGCTTGCCGTTCGGCATGCTGTTGGTCAGCGCGGCGGTGATCCTGACACTGAGCCTGATGACCGCGGGCGGCGGCGTGCGTCCCAAGCGTCCGCTGACGCCGATGAGCGGCATCGAGCGTTTCGCGCTTGCGGCCGCGCTGGTGGCGGTCAGCGCGATCCACGCGACCGTCCTTTTGTGGAGCGTCCAAACGCTGATCGGCGGTTGAGCGCGTCACAAGACGCACTAGACGTCCAGCATCTCCTGATCGGCAAAGGCCGCGTTTTCCTGGATGAAGCGGAACCGCGCCTCGGGCTTTGTGCCCATCAGGTCGCTGACGGTGCGTCGGGTCGTGCCGGCGTCGAGTTCGTCGATCTCGACGCGCAGCAGCGACCGGTTCGCCGGGTCCATGGTCGTTTCCTTGAGCTGCTTTGGCAGCATCTCGCCCAGGCCCTTGAAGCGCGACACCTCGATCTTGCCCTTGCTGTTGAAGGCGCGCTCGACAATTTCGGCCCGGTGCGCATCGTCGCGCGCGTAGACTGTCCGGCCGCCCTGGGTGAGTTTGTAGAGCGGCGGCACGGCCAGATAGAGATGGCCGTTGCGGATCAGGTCCGGCATTTCGGAGTAGAAGAACGTCATCAGGAG
>CAZSFA010000267.1:0-2905 GCA_964606055.1 uncultured Oceaniradius sp.
TCGATTCATAGCCTGCATCCGCCAGAGAGAAGGCGGCGTGGCAGCAGCAATAGTCGAACTCGATGCCCTGACCGATCCGGTTCGGCCCGCCACCCAGGATCACCACCTTGTCGCGGTCCGATACGCCGGCTTCGGAGTGGACTTCGCCGGCAAACGGCGTCTCATAGGTCGAATACATGTAAGCGGTGGGCGAGGCGAACTCGGCGGCGCACGTGTCGATCCGCTTGTAGACGGGGACGACACTGAGCGCCCGGCGGTGATCGCGCACCTGCGCCTCTTCGCCGCCCACCAGCGTTGCCAGTCTCTGGTCGGAAAAGCCCATCGCCTTGAGCATGCGCATGTTGGCGGCATCGCCCGGCAGGCCGTGCGCCCGGACCCGGTCCTCGGCGGCGATGATGGCCGCAAGCTGTTCGAGGAACCACATGTCGATGCGGCACGCGGCATGGATGTCGTCAAGCGACACGCCCAGCCTGATGGCTTGCGCGACCATGCGAAGCCGGTCAGGCGTCGGGGTCCCCAGACCTGCGCGGATCGCATTGCGATCATCGCCCTCGCCAAGGCCGGGAATGTCGATCTCGTCGAGACCTGTCAGTCCGGTTTCCAGACCGCGCAGCGCCTTTTGCAGCGATTCGGCGAAAGTTCGGCCGATGGCCATCACCTCGCCGACCGACTTCATCGCCGTCGTCAGGATCGGTTCGGCGCCGGGAAACTTTTCGAACGCAAAGCGCGGGATCTTGGTGACGACATAGTCGATCGATGGCTCGAACGAGGCCGGCGTGGCGCCGCCCGTGATATCGTTTTCCAACTCGTCGAGCGTGTAGCCGACGGCGAGCTTGGCAGCGACCTTGGCGATCGGAAAGCCGGTCGCCTTCGATGCGAGTGCCGACGAGCGCGAAACGCGCGGGTTCATCTCGATCACGACAAGCCGGCCATTGTCCGGGTTGACCGCGAACTGCACGTTCGAACCTCCGGTCTCGACGCCGATCTCCCGCAACACCGCGATCGAGGCGTTGCGCATGATCTGGTATTCCTTGTCGGTCAGCGTCAGCGCCGGCGCCACGGTGATCGAATCGCCGGTATGCACACCCATCGGGTCGACGTTCTCGATCGAGCAGACGATGATGCAGTTGTCGTCGCGATCCCGGACGACCTCCATCTCGTACTCTTTCCAGCCCAGCACGCTTTCATCGATCAGCACTTCGGTCGTCGGTGACGCGTCAAGCCCCCGCTCGACGATCTCGAAGAACTCCGAACGGTTGTAGGCGATGCCGCCGCCGGTTCCGCCCAGCGTGAAGGAGGGCCGGATGATCGCCGGCAGGCCGACCGCTTCGAGCGCCTGCGCAGCAAGGCCCATGGCGTGGTTCATGTAGCGCTGCTTGCGATCGGACGTGCCCGCGCGCCACTCCGCCTCCAACGCGTCAAGCGCGCGTTCGCGTTCGGCACCTTCAAACTGCGCCCGCAACTGGGTGCGGCGCGCCTCGTGCGACTGCCGGTCCACTTCCTTGATCTCTGTCGCGTTGACCAGCACCGAGCGCGGGCTTTCCAGCCCGATCCGGTCCATCGCTTCGCGAAACAGCTTGCGGTCCTCGGCCATGTCGATGGCTTCTGGCTTGGCGCCGATCATCTCGATGCCGAACCGGTCGAGCACGCCCATCGCCTGAAGCGAAAGCGCCGTGTTGAGCGCGGTCTGCCCGCCCATCGTCGGCAGCAGCACCATTGTTTCGTCGGGCCGCTCGGTGCGCTCCTTCTCGATGATCTTGGCGACGACATCGGGCGTGATCGGCTCGATGTAGGTGGCGTCCGCCAGTTCGGGATCGGTCATGATCGTCGCCGGATTGGAGTTCACCAGGACGATCCGGTAACCCTCTTCCTTGAGCGCCTTGCAGGCCTGCGTTCCCGAATAGTCGAACTCGCATGCCTGACCGATGATGATCGGGCCGGCACCGATGATCATGACGGTGTCGATATCGGAACGTTTGGGCATGGTCGGACTTTCGTTGGCGTGCGAACGCCGGTCGGCGAGCCGGCCGGCGTGTCTGTCGCAGCTTTCGGACTGGGGGCTGGCTATAGGAGATTACGCGCGCCGGCGAAAGGCCCATCGCCGCCATTTCGTCGCCCCGGGCATGCGGTCGCCGACAGGCTGCGCGCCAGCAAGATCATGCCAGTCCGTGATGATGGTCCGCGCCAGATCGGGGTCGGTTTTTTCCGCGCTTAGCTGTGCCCGTCGCGCGCGCCTCGTGTAACGCGACTTGCCGAACCGGTAGGCGTACCAGCCGCCGACCCGCACGCCCCAATAGGCAAGGTCGGCGGTCCGTCTGGCGTTTCCGGGGGCGCCGTCGGGGCCCGCAACGCCGTCTGTTGCTTCGATGGCGTCGTGCAGAATCCGGTCCGCCGTGGCACGACTGAGAACGTGGGTCGAATAGATGAGGTCGTGGACGATGGCCGCTTGGGCAAACCTTCCCCAGCTGTCCATCATGCCACGGAAGAACAGCGGCACGCTGGCGCCATCGGAGCAAAAGCCGGCTGGCACGACGATGCGGTTCGGATCGTCCTGTCCGGTGAGGCCGAACGCGAACGGCCGCGTGACGACCCGGACGGGTCGCGCGTTTTCGCGGTAGCCGATGTCGGCAATGTGGAGTTGCCCGGTGAAGCGCCATTGCAGCGCGGCACCATCATGCGGACTGGTCGCGGTCGGGCTGCGCACCCGATGCTGTGCCGAACGTGACATGATCGACGATATCACCATTCATTGGTCGCGGACGAGTCCGGGCATGCATGCCATAGCTGGCCGACATGGCTCAAATCGCGGCGTCTAGGATTGCGGCTTGCGATGACCGAACGGGTTTGCCGTGGGCGGCAACTCGATGAAACCGCGCTTCTCGTCAGTCGCCGGTTGCATGTGGCT
>CAZSFA010000268.1:0-2855 GCA_964606055.1 uncultured Oceaniradius sp.
CCTACAACTTCCCGCAGGGGCGCGTCACCGACCACCGCATCAACCTGACGCTCTATAAGCTCGATCGCGTCATGGAAGGCGACCTCGACGATATAGTCGATGCGCTGATCGCGGACCATCAGGCCCGATTGCTCGCCGCCGAAAGCGAAACAGGCGATGGTTGAGACACGCACGCTGCGGTCGGCACACGCCGAGGCCATCGACCATCTGTCGCGCGCGGGCTCGCCAACGCCCGAACTCGACGTCACCCTGCTCATCGAACACACGACCGGACTGACGGCGCTCGATCGCCTCACCCGTCCCGACCAGCCCATCACACCGCGCCAGATGCGGGCGCTGGATGATGCCGTCGCCCGACGGATGTCTCACGAGCCGGTCCACCGGATCATCGGCTGGCGCGAGTTCTACGGTCTACCCCTGTCGCTGAACGCACATACGCTCGTGCCGCGCCCCGACACCGAGTCCTTGATAGACTTGGTGTTGCCGTTCGTGCAGCAGAAGATGCGCACAACCGGTCACTGCCGGTTTGCCGACCTTGGAACGGGTAGCGGCGCCATCGCGCTGGCGATCCTGCACAACGTGCCCGGCACGCGCGCCGTTGGTACCGACATCGCGCCCCGGGCTCTTGAAATGGCCGCCCGGAATGCCCAGTCTCTTGGCCTGTCGGACCGCGTTGAATGGCGGCGGTCGGACTGGTTGACGGGCGTGGACGGCACGTTCGACCTGATCGTTTCAAACCCGCCTTACATCGCAACGCCAGCCATCGCGACGCTTGAACCCGATGTGCGCGACCACGATCCAGCCCTTGCGCTCGATGGCGGCAGCGACGGCTTGGCGGCCTATCGCACGATTGCGGCCCAATACGACCGTTGCCTTGCCGAAGGCGGCGCCGTTGCCGTTGAGATCGGCGCAGGTCAGAAGCACGATGTCACCGGTGTTTTCGCGGCGGCGCGAATGCGCCTGATGCGGGTAGCCAAGGACCTAAATGGCCGTGATCGCGCACTTTTTTTTGCCCGATAGGCGTTTTTCGCCGCCTACGACGAAAAAATGCCTTGGCAAGCAGCGCCGCGCTCGCTACCACTGTCGAAGAAGCCGGCGCTTGACATGCACGGCACCAAGGCAACCGAAAACGAGACCGTTGACGTCCGTGCGCGGCGCGACCGCCGCCCGACACAGGTTGCCGTATTTGTTCAGTCGCAGGGGCGAACAGGCAGTCTTGATCAGACATCGGTTCGAATAGGCACCAGCGTCACAGCGCACGATCCTGATTGCCAATCGACACGACCTTCCCGGACGATGGGGACAACGACTGCGACTTGACCATTTGCTTGGACGGCAAACAACGAGAGCTTGATGAGACCACAACAGCAAGGACGCCGCTCCCGCAATCGCGGAGGCGGCCGACGCAATCAAAATCCGCTTCAGCGCAGCTATGAAAGCAACGGACCCGACGTGAAGATCCGTGGCAATGCGCAGGTCATCGCCGACAAATATGCAACCCTTGCCCGCGACGCGCTGTCGTCGGGCGACACGGTGATGGCGGAGAACTACCTCCAGCACGCCGAGCACTACAACCGGATCATTCTCGCCGCGCAGCCGCAACCGCGCGAAAACGAGGACGATCAGGAACAGCCCGATCGCGCCAATGGCCGCACCGACAATGCGCGACCGGAGGGCGCCCGTGCCGACAACGGCCGCGCGGACGAGGGCGACGAGAACGCGCAGGGTGCTCGCCGGCCCCGCGATGATCGGCAGCGCACCAACGGGACGCCCGCTGATCAGAGCGTTGCCGAACAGCCCTCGGTGGGCGACGAACAGCCGGTGATCGAAGGCACCCCCGCCGAAGTGCAGGCGGAACAGGACGAAACCGTCGCCGATTCGCCAAAGCCCCGCCGCGCGCGCCAGCGCCGCCCGCGCAAGAAGGCCGGCGAAGAGGAAGCCGCGCCTGCGGAAGCAACGGCCGACGAAACGGCTACGAACCCGGAAGACACCCAGGAAGCGCCGATCGCCGCCGAATAGGCGGCCGGCTCCTCACGCACAGATCCACGCCTTCGGCCAGACATGGTCGGGCGACGCGGACGGTGTTGGCACGATCACGCCGACATGACGGGCGCAATTGCGGCCACTGTGCCGCGCGGCCCCTTTTTTCCCACGTTTCAGCTCCCCATATCGAGATCGTAGCTGGACCCGCCGCCAAGCGGGGGTCCGTCATCGATTGCATCCGACCATTGCCTTCGGGGATGATCGGGAGATTGGAGACACGACGTCATGGATATGGAACGTTACTCGGAACGGGTGCGGGGCTTCATTCAGTCCGCGCAAACCTATGCGCTGGGCTCAAGCCACCAGCAGTTCACGCCCGAACACATCCTGAAAGTGCTGGTCGACGATTCCGAAGGGCTCGCCGCTTCGCTGATCGAGCGTGCCGGCGGCAAGGCCAAGGACGTGCGCCTCGGCGTTGAAACGGCACTCAATGCCCTGCCCAAGGTCGAAGGCGGCAATGGCCAGCTCTACCTGGCGCAGCCTCTGGCCAAGGTTTTCACAACCGCCGAACAGATCGCCAAGAAGGCCGGTGACAGCTATGTGACCGTCGAACGGCTGCTGCTGGCGCTTGCGATGGAAAAATCGGCCAAGACCGCCGACATTCTGGCCAAGGCCGGCGTCACACCGACCGCGCTCAATCAGGTGATCAACGACATCCGCAAGGGCCGCACGGCCGACACGGCCAATGCCGAACAGGGCTTTGACGCGCTCAAGAAGTATGCACGCGATGTCACAGCCGACGCCCGCGATGGCAAACTCGATCCGGTGATCGGGCGCGATGAGGAAATCCGCCGCGCCATCCAGGTCCTGTC
>CAZSFA010000269.1:0-2839 GCA_964606055.1 uncultured Oceaniradius sp.
GCGGCGCCGTTGACGCTCTCGCCCTCGAACGCGCCGTTCAGATCGACGACATGCAGCCATGCGAAGCCGGCATCCTCGAACGCCCTGGCCTGCGCGCCCGGATCGTCATTGTAGATCGTCGCCTGATCCATGTCGCCGAGCTTCAGGCGCACGCACTGGCCATCCTTGAGATCGATGGCGGGGAACAGGATTTTCGTGGTGCTCATGGTTTCCAGGCAAGGAAGTTGCCGATCAGGGCCAGGCCGAGTGCCTGGCTTTTTTCGGGGTGGAACTGCGTGCCGGCCATGTTGTCGCGCGCGACGATCGCGGTGACCGGCCCGCCATAATCGCAGGTCGCCACCACGTCGGCATCATTGTCGGCGGCCAGATGGTAGGAATGGACGAAATAGGCGTGCAAACCGTCCCGGCCGGTCGTTATGCCCGCCAACAGGGCGTGGTCGCTGCGGACATCGAGCGTGTTCCAGCCGATCTGCGGAATGCGCAGGGCCGGATCGGACGGGGCCATCTCGACCACATCGCCCTTGATCCAGTCAAATCCGGGCGTCACCGATTTTTCGAGGCCGCGCGTCGACATCAGCTGCATGCCGACGCAGATCCCAAGGAACGGACGTGCCCGGGCGATCACCGCTTCATCGAGCGCGGCGTGCATTCCCGGCACGGCATCAAGGCCTGAGCGACAGTCGGCGTAGGCGCCAACGCCGGGCAGGACAACGCGGTCGGCACCGGCGACGGTTTCAGGGTCGGCGGTCACATCGATCCGCGCGGTCAGGCCGGACTCGCGCGCGGCGCGCTCGAACGCCTTTTGCGCCGAGCGAAGGTTGCCAGACCCGTAGTCGATGATGGCAACGCGCATCACCGGCCCACCCCGTCAGGCGCCGCAAACAGCACGTCAGGCACCGGATCGGCGCCGAAGGTCGACGATGCGTCATTGCCGGACCGGGGCGCGGTCATCGCCCCGGCGTTCCGCGCGGCCTCGGCAAAGCGCAGTTCGGCCTCCTCACGGCTGCCGGCATCGATCACATCGACGGCCGTGTAGCCCTGCCCGCGCGCCCTTGCGATGCGCCAGCCCGACGCTTCCAGACCGACGAACGCATTCATCAGAAGATTTGCCGGCAAAATCAAGGATTGATACGCCGGCTCAAGAGCGAGCATGCCGAGCGCGATCGTTGCCGCCAGAACGAGCAGCGCGGCGATCCACAAACGATGGAAAAGCAGCCAGACGAGCGGCAGCACAAAAGCAAGGATCGACCATTCATCGCGCAGCGCGATGACCGGCGACCGGCCGCGCGACGGAACCGGATCGATGTGGCGCAGGATCACAAAACGGGCCATGGCGCTATCCGTTCAGGCTGCCCTTGGTCGAAGGAATGGCATCGGCCTGGCGCGGATCGATCTCGACCGCCGTGCGCAACACCCGCGCGACGGCCTTGAAGCACGTCTCGGCGATGTGGTGGCTGTTGGCCGCATAGTGGTTGCGGACATGCAGCGTGATGCCGGCATGTTGTGCAAACGCCTGGAAGAACTCACGCACCAGTTCGGTGTCGAACGTGCCGATCTTCGGCGCTGTGAACTCCACGTCCCAGACCAGAAACGGCCGGCCAGACACGTCGATCGCCGCGCGCGTCAGCGCCTCGTCCATCGCCAGATCGAGGCTGGCGTAGCGCATGACGCCGCGCCGGTCGCCCAGCGCCTGGGCAACGGCCTTGCCGAGCGCGATGCCTGTGTCCTCGACGGTGTGGTGATCGTCGATATGGGTGTCGCCCCTGGCGCGCACGGTCATGTCGATCAGCGAATGGCGCGACAGCTGGTCGAGCATGTGGTCGAAGAAACCGATGCCGGTTGCGATGTCGTGCCGGCCGGTGCCGTCGAGATCGACGGTCACGTCAATGTCGGTCTCGTTGGTCTTGCGGCTGATGCGGGCGGTGCGCGCGCTCATCGTCTTTGTCTCTGCATTGAATGTCGCCGCGCCTCTTATCAACCGCGCACGCGATTGGCCAGCGGATCACGCAACGGTTTGCATGCGCTGAAAGCCCCCTTACATAGGGCGCAAATGCAGACGCACGGCGCCACGCTGCGCCAATCGAGGACGATCCATGACAGAACGAAACTCACTGCCATCCATGCACGCGACAACGATCGTCACCGTGCGCAAGGGCGGCAAGGTGGTGATCGCCGGCGACGGACAGGTCACCATGGGGCAGGCGACCGTGATGAAGGGCAATGCGCGCAAGGTGCGCCGCCTTGGCAAGGACAATCAGGTCATCGCCGGCTTTGCGGGCGCGACGGCCGATGCCTTCACGCTGCTCGAACGGCTGGAGAAGAAGCTCGAACAGTATCCCGGCCAGCTGATGCGCGCCTGTGTCGAACTGGCCAAGGACTGGCGCACCGACAAATACCTGCGCAATCTCGAGGCGCTGATGCTGGTCGCCGACAAGGACGTGTCGCTGTGCGTGACCGGCAATGGCGATGTGCTGGAGCCCGAACAGGGCATCATGGCGATCGGCTCGGGCGGCAACTACGCGCTCGCGGCCGCGCGCGCGCTGGCCGACAGCGAGCACGACGCCGAAGCCATCGCACGCAAGGCGATGGGCATCGCCGCCGAAATCTGCGTCTACACCAATGACAATCTGATCGTCGAAACGCTGGACGCGACCGGGTGACACCGCTGGTCCGCCAGTTGACGGTGGCCGATGCCGACGCCTACCGGGCGCTGCGGCTGGCGGCGCTTGCCGATGCGCCCGAGGCTTTCGGCGATGCGGTCGAAGAGGCGCGTCTGCGGCCGCCTGTCCACTGGCAGGAGGTGTTGAACGGCGCGCCCGATCGGGTGTTCTTTGGCGCG
>CAZSFA010000270.1:0-2835 GCA_964606055.1 uncultured Oceaniradius sp.
ATGTCGCCGCCGGTGATCGGCTCCAGCCCCGCAATCATCCGCAAAAGCGTGGATTTGCCGCAGCCCGACGGGCCGACCAGCACGACGAACTCGCCATTGTCGATCGACAGCGACAGGTCCTCGATCACGGTGACCGCGCCGAACTTCTTGTTGATGCCGGCCAGTTCAAGCGTCGCCACGTGTCGCTCCCGGTTTCATATGCTCAATCAGTCCAGTTGGTGCACGAACGGCATGAAACTGGCGGTGATGCCGCCATCGACCGGCAGCACGACGCCCGTGATCCCGCTCGCAAGATCGGAGGCGAGGAACGCGGCCGCATTGGCCACCTCCCCGGGCATGACCATGCGGCCCAGCGGATAGAACGAGGAGATGCGCTCGAACACGCCCGGATCGCGCGCGGCGCGATGGTCCCAGGCCTGTGTGCGGATCGAGCCGGGCATGATGGCATTGGCCCTGACGCCCTTGCCGCCTTCCTCGGCGGCGATCGCCCGCGCCCAGGCGTTCAGCGATGCCTTGGCGGCCGAATAGGCCGGATTGCCGAAATGGCTGACCGCGTTCACCGAGGAAACGAACACCATGCTGGTGCCGCCGGGCCGGTTGCGCATCGCCGGCAACAGCGCGAACGACAGGTCGGCCGCGCCGCGAAAATTCAGCGTCATCTCATGGTCGAACTTGTCCGCATCGAGCTGGCCGAAGGATTCAGCGCGCGTCCATCCCGCATTGGAGACCAGGCAGTCCGGCACGCCGCCATCGACGATTGCCCCGGCCGCCTCGGTCACCTGCGCCCGGTCGGTCAGGTCGAACAATTGCGTCTCCGCGACGGGCAGATCGCCGAAATCGGTGCCGGGCACATCGCAGGCGATGACGTGTGCGCCAAGCGCGGCGAAACGCTCGACCAGCGCGACGCCCACACCGCCGCTCGCGCCGGTGATCACCACACGCTTGCCGTCCAGATCGAGCATGTCCTTGTTGTCTCCCCACGCAGGATGTATCGCCGCCGGCGGCGGCCGGCACTGCCCAACGCTACCGCTCGGTTTGTAATTTCACAACACCAAATTGGAGAAATCCCTTGCAATGTCGCCTCAGACGTAAAAAGATTACAGCCATGCCGGGGGCGGGAGGCCGCGACAGCCGGCGGGAGTGATTTCTTCAGATGGAGTTTACACACATGAAGCTCACCACATTGCGCCTGGGCAGCTTGACGCTTGCGCTGGCCATGACCACCGCACTGGCATCCGCCGAGACGGTGCGCGTCACGGTTGCCGAATACAGCTCCAAGACCGGCCCCTATTTCGAGGAAGCCGCCGCTGCCTTCGAGGCGGCCAATGACGGCGCCGACGTCCAGATCGAGGTCGTGCCCTGGGATGTCATGCTGCAGAAGCTGACCACCGACATCTCGGCCGGCGCCAATGCCGATCTTTCGATCATCGGCACGCGCTGGCTCGTCGATTTCGTTCAGGAAGACATCGCCGCCCCGCTCGACGACTACATGGACGACGAGTTCCGCGCCCGCTTCTTCGACGTGTTCCTGTCGCCGTCGGTGATGGAAGGCCAGACCTACGGCCTGCCGATCGCCGCCTCGGCCCGCGCGATGTACTACAATCGCGACCTGATGGAGCAGGCCGGCATCGACACGCCGCCCGACACCTGGGAAGAGCTGGCCGAAGCCGCCGCCGCGATCTCGGCGCTGGGCGATGACATTGCCGGGTTCGGCCTGCAGGGCAACGAGATCGAGACCGACGTCTATTTCTACTATGCCTTCTGGGCCTATGGCGGCAATCTGGTCGATGAGGACGGCACGTCCGGGCTCGACACGCCAGCCGGCTATCAGGCTGCCCAGATGTACAAGTCGCTGATCGATTCGGGCGTCACGCAGCCCGGCGTCACCGCGTTCTCGCGCGAGGACGTGCAGAACCTGTTCAAGCAGGGCCGCGTCGGCATGATGATCACCGCGCCGTTCCTGTCGAACCAGATCGCCAACGAGGTGCCTGACCTGAACTATGGCGTCACCGCCATTCCGGCCGGCCCCGAAGGCGATCGCGGCACCTATGGCGTGACCGACTCGATCATCATGTTCGACAACGCCGAGAACAAGGACACCGCCTGGGCGTTCCTCGACTTCATCTTCACCACCGAGTGGCGCGCCAAGTTCACCGAGGGTGAGGGCTTCCTGCCGGTCAACCCCGAAGTCGCCGCCATGCCCGCCTTTGCGGACAATGCGGACCTGAAGGAGTTCACCGCGCTTCTGCCGCAGGCGCGCTTTGCCCCCGTGATCGCCGGCTGGGAGGAGATCGCCTCGATCACCTCCGACGCACTGCAGACGATCTATCTGGGCGATGCCGAGATCGAGGACGCGCTCAACGCCGCTGCCGCCGAAATCGACGGCGTGCTCGGCCAGTAAGGTCCATCGCGCCGGGCCCGCGTGGTCCGGCGCCCGCAAGACCGACCGCCGGCGCATGGCGCCGGCGGCGCCACCCCCGCACCATCTGGCTCGCCGACCATGCAGCGAACGCAATCCTTTGCGCCCTATGCGCTTGTTCTTCCGGGCTTCCTGCTCGGCGCGTTCATCATTGTCTGGCCGCTCTATCAGCTCGGCATCATCTCGCTCAGCGAGGTCAACCGGTTCGGCCAGTTGCGCGGGCTGGCAGGCACCGAGAACTACATCGCCGTCTTCGCCGATCCCGATTTCATCGGTGCGCTGTGGCGCACGCTGATCTGGACGGTGGGCATCGTCATCGGCGCGCTGGTGGTCTCCTTTCCGGTCGCCATGATCCTGCATGAGGATTTCTACGGCCGCGGCATCGCCCGCGTGATCGTCATGCTGCCATGGGCGAT
>CAZSFA010000271.1:0-2796 GCA_964606055.1 uncultured Oceaniradius sp.
CCCAGGATCGGCTTGGCACCATGCACCAGCGGGTTCTCCCCGTTCGGCGTCTTCATGATTTCCAGCTTGCCGTCCTTGACCGCGACCCAGGCCCAGCCCGAACCGAACTGGCCGACGCCGGCAGCGACGAAGTCCGCCTTGAACTTGTCGTAACCGCCAAGATCGCTGTCGAACGCGGTGGCAAGCTTGCCCGGAAGCGCCGAGCCGCCGCCGCCCTTCTTCATCCATTTCCAGAAATGGATGTGATTGTAGTGCTGGCCTGCGTTGTTGAAGAGGCCGGGGTTCTTGCCGAAGGACTGGGCGACGATCTCTTCGAGCGACAGGCCGTCCATGCCGGCCGCGGCGGCCAGTTCGTTGCCCTTGGTGACGTAGGCCTGGTGGTGCTTGTCGTGGTGAAACTCGAGCGTTTCGCGCGACATGTAAGGTGCCAGCGCGTCATAGTCGTAAGGCAAGTCGGGAAGCTCGAAAGCCATCGGGGTGTCCTCTCCTGTTCGGGTGTCGCGGGCCGCTGGATCGGGCAGCGCGCGCTCGGGGCAGATTTAGAGACTGCGCCGGCTCAGGGCAATAACGGCCGCTCCGATTTCGGTCCTCAGCCGTGTGCCCATTGCCAGTAGAGATCGCGCGCCTTCATGCCGATCGGGCCCGGCTGCAGCTCGCGGTCTTCGATCCTGATGACGGGATTGACCTTGGTGTAGTTGCCGGTGGCGAAAATCTCGTCGGCGTTCATGAAGTCATCGATCGTCAAGGCCTTTTCGATGGTCTTGAAGCCGAAGCCGAGCAGCAGGTCGATGACACGCTTGCGGGTGATGCCGGCGAGAAACGTGCCGTTGGCCGCCGGTGTCATGACGAGGCCATCCTTGACCATGAAGATGTTGGCGCTGCCGGTCTCGCACACATTTCCCAGAAGATCGCGAACAAGGCAGTTGTCGAAGCCGCGCGAGCGCGCCTCCAGTATGGCCCGGCCATTGTTGGGATAAAGGCAGCCGGCCTTGGCATCGGTCGGCATGGTTTCGATGGTCGGACGCCGGAATGGCGAGACGGTCACCGAAAAGCCGGCGACATCAGGCATGGGCGCTTCCCACATGGTCAGTGCGAAGCGGGTCGAGGCCGGGTCGGCCGGGACCATCATGTAGCCGCCGTGCTCGGCCCAATAAGAGGGGCGCACATAGATGGCGGTGTTGCCGTCAAACCGCTTCAGCCCCTCGTCTACCAGCGTCATCATCTCGTCCACCGGGACCGTTGGATCAAGGCCAAGCGCGACGGCGGACGCGTTGACGCGGGCGCAATGCAGATCGAGGTCGGGGCACACGCCTTCAAACCAGCGGGCGCCGTCAAAGACCGATGAGCCGAGCCAGAACGCATGGCTCCGCGCGCCCAAGAGCGGCACATTGCCTTCATGCCAATCGCCATCGACATAGGTCCAGGTCTGGCTTTGGGCCGGGGGTATTGCCACCATGGTTCGGGCGCTCCGCGATTGACAGAACCTCCGGCCATAGGCCGTTGGTGCGCCGTTGGTCAATGCGGCGCGCTCGCCGCCCGGGCACAGTGGATCGCCAGCCCGGCATGGGCAGTCTTGTTGCAGCTTTGCAACTGTGCGCCGCAAACCCGCGTCACAGCGTTCACACGAACGTGAGCGGGCGGGGTTTTGCAGTGCCGCCTTGTTCCAATTGGGGGGGCTTCGGTCTAGCAAACCGGCGACGACAGAACTCAGGGGTCTTCGATGATTCGGTCCACTCGCCGCCAGTTCCTCGGTATGTCCGCAATTGCGCCGTTGGCGGCTGCGGGCTGTTCCACCGCATCGCAGGAAGCACAGCCTGTGTCCTACGTTGGGCCGTCAAGTCCCGGTGGCGTCGGCGGCGGGCGTTTTGCGCGGATGTACGCGGCCGTCAGCGACGGCGGGCACGACATTCCCGCCATACCCTATCAACAGCTCGACGATCGCCTCCTGCGCCAGGAGGTTCGCAACACCACCGGCGAGCCCGCAGGCACCATCGTCGTCGAAACCAGCCAGCACTATCTCTACTACACGATGCCCGGCGGCCGGGCGATGCGCTACGGCGTCGGCCTGGGTCGCGCCGGATTTGAGTGGTCGGGCCGTGCGGAGGTCGAATGGAAGCAGCGCTGGCCGCGCTGGTTCCCGCCAGACGAGATGATCGACCGTGAGCCCGAACTTGAGCCCTACCGCGCCAGCGACGTCAACGGCGACAACATCTGGGAAGGCGGCATGGACCCGGGCATCATGAATCCGCTCGGCGCCCGTGCGCTCTATATCTTCCAGGACGGCAAGGACACGCTGTACCGGCTGCACGGTAACCCGCAGTGGAACTCGATCGGCCGCTCGGTGTCGTCAGGTTGCGTGCGTCTGATGAACCAGGACATCATCGATCTCTACGACCGGGTACCCGAGGGCACGCCCATCGTGGTGCGCTGATCGACCGAGCCTGTCCTGCCGGCATACCAGGCGCGCCCGTTCGGCGCGCTTTTTTTGTGTCGGGACTTGCCTCAGCGCCAACGGGCCAGCGATCAAAAGCCCCGCTTGATGCTGCCCAGAATGCCCCGCGCAATTGCCCGCCCCAACTGGGTGGACATGGAGCGCGCCAGCGACTTGACCGCCGCCTCGGTGACGGTCTGACGCTTGTAGGTCCGCCGGCGTCCGGTCGAACGGGACCGTGAGGCTCGCTTGCTGGAGGAT
Organism: uncultured Oceaniradius sp.; assembly: GCA_964606055.1. Classification (GTDB taxonomy): domain Bacteria; phylum Pseudomonadota; class Alphaproteobacteria; order Rhizobiales; family Rhizobiaceae; genus Roseitalea. The sequence goes on from CAZSFA010000271.1 coordinate 2,693, forward strand.
TTGGACCGCGACGACTTCGAGCGCGACGATCGCCGCCGCTTGGAACGGTCATCATCATGCGGCAGGCGCCATTGAGAGCTTGCACTGCGATCGCGACGATCATC
>CAZSFA010000272.1:0-2782 GCA_964606055.1 uncultured Oceaniradius sp.
GCGCGATCGCGTCCGTGACCATCCAGGAAATGACGAAGGTCGGCTGAGCCGGCTCAGTCAGATCCATAGCCGCCCGGCGTCGGCGTCGTCACGATCACGGCCTCTCCCGCCTTGACCGTGGTCTGATCGGCATGGTCGAGCGTCTCGATCGTCCCGTCCAGACGCCGGACTTCGGTCTTGCCGGTCTGTCCGTCGCCGCCGCCATCGAGCCCGCGCGGCGCCCGCTTGCGGTGCGAGGCAAGGATGGCGCATTCCATGTCCTCGAGAAAACGCAGTGCGCGCCGCGTCCCGTCGCCGCCCTTGTGGCGACCGGTGCCGCCGGTGCCACGCCGGATCGCGAACTCCTCGACGACGACCGGAAAGCGCATCTCCAGCACTTCGGGGTCGGTCATGCGCGTGTTGGTCATGTGCGTGTGCACGGCCGATGCGCCGGCAAAGCCGTGGCCGTCATTGGTGCGGCCCGCCGGTGCGCCCGAGCAGATCGTCTCGTAGTTCTGGTGGCGCGCATTGCCGTAGGTCAGGTTGTTCATCGTGCCCTGCGCGTTGGCGAGCGCGCCCAGAGCCTCCAGCAGGCAGTTGGTGACATGTTGGCTGGTCTCGGTGTTGCCGGCGACGACGGCTGCCGGATAGCGCGGCTTGAGCATCGAGCCGTCGGGGATGACGATGTCGATCGGCCGCAGGCAGCCGGCGTTCATCGGGATGGGTGCTTCGACCATCAGCCGGAACACGTAGAGGACGGCGGCGCGCGTCACCGGTTCGGGCGCGTTGAAATTGTTGGCCATCATCGGCGAAGTGCCGGTGAAATCGACCGATGCCCTGCGCCGCTGCCTGTCGACGGTGATCCTGACCGCGATCTGCTGGCCCGTGTCGGTGGGGTAGGTGGCCTCGCAATCGCTCAGCCGGTCGATCACCCGGCGCACGCTCTCCTCGGCATTGTCCTGCACGTGGCGCATATAGGCCTGGACGACAGGCAGCGTGAATTGCGCGATCATGCGGCGCAGTTCGGCGACGCCTTTCTCGTTGGCGGCGACCTGGGCGACGATGTCTGCAAGGTTCTGCTGCGGGTTGCGCGCCGGCCATCGGTGTTCGGTGAGCAGTTGCAGGAAGGCCGCCTCGCGCAGCCGGCCGCGATCGACCAGCTTGAAGTTGTCGATCAGCACGCCTTCCTCATCCAGATGGGTGGCGCGCGGCGTGGTCGAGCCGGGCGCCATGCCGCCGATGTCGGCGTGGTGCCCGCGCGCGGCGACGAAGAACAAGATGGTCGCGCCATCGTCATCGAACACCGGCGTCACGACGGTGATGTCGGGCAGGTGCGTTCCGCCATTGTAGGGCGCGTTGAGCGCAAAGACGTCGCCGGGCCGCATGTCGGGGTTCTGGCGGATGATCGATTCGACCGACCGGTCCATCGAGCCCAGATGCACCGGCATGTGCGGCGCGTTGGCGACCAGCGCACCGGTCGCGTCGAACACCGCGCAGGAGAAGTCGAGCCGCTCCTTGATGTTGACCGACGAGGCGGTGTTGGCGAGCGTCACGCCCATCTGTTCGGCGATCGACATGAACAGGTTGTTGAACACCTCCAGCATCACCGGGTCGGCATCGGTGCCGATGGGCGCGGCCTGCCGCCGGGCCACGACGCGCCGCAGCAAAAGGTGATCCTTGGCGGTGATCGCGGCCTGCCAGCCATGCTCGACGACGACCGTCTGATGGTCCTCGATGATGATGGCCGGCCCGTCGATGCGGTGGCCGGGCATGAGATCGGCCCGCCTGAACATTTGCCCGTCCTGCCAGACACCGCCCGAGAAAAAGCGCCTGGCGCCGTCCGAGGGTGCCGGATCGTCGGTCACCGGCCTGTCGGTCTCGTCGCGGCCGGCGACCGCGCCGTCGTAGCCCTCCACCTCGACCGATTCGATGATGATGGTCCGGTCGGGCGAGATGAAGCCGAAGCGGCCACGGTGGGATTCTTCGAAGCGCGTGCGGGCCTTGGCAATGTCGGTTTCGACAAAGGGCACGGGCAGCGTGGTGTCGGTGCCGTCATAGCGCAGGTGCAGCGTGGGCGCCCAGGCGATCATCGCCTCGTTGACGCCCTGGGCGCGCAGTTCGTCGAACACCGCGCCCGTCAGGTCATCGATCAGCGGCGCGGTGGTGGCGTGCGCGGTCTCATCGAGCGGGGCCACGAGACCCTTGCTGCGCGACGCTGAAATGCTGGCAAGCCCCATGCCGTAGGCCGACAGGAGCCCCGAAAACGGATGGATATGGACGGTCTTCATGCCCAGCCGGTCGGCGATGGCGCAGGCGTGCTGCCCGCCGGCGCCGCCGAACGAGACCAGCGCGTGCTGCGTGATGTCGTGGCCGCGCTCGACCGAGATCTTCTTGATCGCGTTGGCCATGTTCTCGACGGCGATGCGGATGAACCCGTCCGCCACGTGTTCAGGCGTGCGGCCGTCGCCGATGGTTTCGGCCAGCGCCATGAACTGCGACCGGACGGTCCGGGCGTCCAGCGGCTGGTCCTGATCGGGGCCGAAGATCGCCGGAAACCGGGCTGGATCGATCTTGCCGACCATCACGTTGGCATCCGTGACGGTCAGCGGACCGCCCCGGCGATAGGCGGCCGGGCCGGGATCGGCGCCGGCGCTCTGCGGGCCGACCTGGAACCGGCCGTCGTCATACTTGAGTATCGAGCCGCCGCCGGCAGCCACCGTATGGATGTCCATCATCGGCGCGCGGATGCGCACGCCTGCGACCTCGGTATCGAAGGCGCGCTCATATTGACCGGCATAGTGGC
>CAZSFA010000273.1:0-2708 GCA_964606055.1 uncultured Oceaniradius sp.
GGCTACACCTTCTGCATGATCGAGCACGACATGGATTTCATCGGCCGTCTGTGTGATCCGGTGATCGTGATGGCCGAGGGCGGCGTGCTGGCCAAGGGCACCGCCGACGAGGTGCGCGCCAACGAGGCGGTGATTGAGGCCTATCTGGGCCGTGGCCTCAAGCGCAAGCCGCGCCGCCAGGATGCGCCCGCCACGGAGGCGCAGGGCTGATGTATCTGGTCGGGCAGGGCATGACCGGCGGCTACGGCGGCGCCGACATCATCAAGGATTGCACGATCGGCGTCGAAAAAGGCGAGATCACTGTCATCGTCGGCCCCAATGGTGCGGGCAAGTCGACCGCGATGAAGGCGATGCTGGGCATGCTGAAGATCCGCGCCGGCCGGGTTCTGCTCGACGGCCGCGACATCACCGCGGACAGCCCGCAGGCCCGCGTCGGTCGCGGCATCGCGTTCGTGCCGCAGACCGCCAATGTCTTCACCGGCATGAGTGTGCAGGAAAACCTGCAGATGGGCGCGTTCCTGCGCCATGACGACATCCGCCCGACGATGGAACAGGTGTTCGACCTGTTCCCGATCCTGCGCGACAAGCGCCGCCAGCTTGCCGGCCAGCTGTCGGGCGGGCAGCGGCAGCAGGTCGCCGTCGGCCGCGCCCTGATGACGCAACCGACCGTGCTGATGCTCGACGAACCGACGGCCGGCGTCTCGCCCATCGTGATGGGCGAACTGTTTGACCGGATCCTGGAAGTGCGCGACACCGGCCTTGCCATTCTGATGGTCGAACAGAACGCCCGTCAGGCGCTGGAAATCGCCGATCGTGGCTATGTGCTGGTCGGCGGCGTCAACTGGCGCGAGGGCACCGGCGAGGAACTGCTCGCCAACGCCGAAGTCCGCAAGTCGTTTTTGGGAGGCTGACCGAAGCGATGCCGGAGACCGTGGACATTCTCAACGCGCTCGCCCTGATGGGCAATTTCGTGTTCGTGCCGGCGCTGACCTATGGCAGCCAACTGGCGCTCGGCGCGCTGGGCGTCACGCTGGTGTTCGGCATTTTGCGGTTCGCCAACTTCGCCCATGGCGACCTGATGGCCTTCGGCACGACCATCGTGATCCTCTTGACCTGGGCCTTGCAGGCAATGGGCGTGAGCGCCGGCATCCTGCCCACCGCGCTCATCGCCCTCGTGCCGGCGATCGTCGCCACCGCCGTGCTCGCCATCGCCATCGACCGGTCGGTCTTCACCTTCTACCGCAAGCGCCGCGCCGCGCCGGTGATCCTGGTGATAGCGTCCGTCGGCGTGATGTTCATGCTGTCGGCCGTGGTCCGCTTCATCATGGGCACCGAGAGCCGCAACTTCTCCGATGGCGAGCGCTTCATCATCCGCGCGCGCGAGTTCCGCGACATGACCGGTCTGGACGAGGGGCTGGCCATCCAGACCACGCAGGCGCTGACCGTGGTCGTCACGATCATCACCGTCATTGCGCTGTTCTTGTTCCTGCGGCGCTCGCGCATGGGCAAGGCGATGCGCGCCTACGCCGACAACGAGGATCTGGCGTTGCTGTCGGGCATCAATCCCGACCGCGTGGTGCTGGTGACGTGGATCCTCGCGGCAACGCTGGCAACGATCGCCGGCACGCTGTACGGGCTCGACAAGGGCTTTCGCCCGTTCACCTATTTCCAACTGCTGCTGCCGATATTCGCGGCGGCCATCGTCGGCGGCATCGGCCAGCCGATCGGTGCGGTGGTCGGTGGCTATGTGGTCGCATTCTCCGAAGTGCTGATGACCTATGCCTATCGCCGGTTCATCAACCATCTGGTGCCCGAACAATGGGAGCCCGAGGGCCTCGTGCAACTGCTCGGCACCGAGTACAAGTTCGCAATCTCCTTCATCATTCTGGTCGTCGTGCTGCTGATCCGCCCGACCGGCATCTTCCGGGGAGCGGTGATCAAGTAATGAGCGACACCACCGTCAATGGAGCAACCGCCGGCGCCGGCGACGCCAAGGGCGCGGCGCAGGACAAGCCGGTTCACGCCATCGTCGAGCGCAAATCCTCGCCGTTGCGCGCGCCGCTCGCCTTTCTCGTCATGGCCGGCGCGCTGGTCGCGACCGGCTGGTACCAGTCGCCCGCCGTCGCGCTGACCATTTTGAACATGAGCCTGATCTCCGCCATCATGGCGATGGGGCTGAACCTGCAATGGGGCTATGCCGGCCTGTTCAACGCCGGCGTGATGGGTTTTGTCGCGCTTGGCGGTCTGGCGGCAGTTCTGGTGGCGCACCCGCCGGTGATGGACGCGATCGTCATGGGCGGACGCGGCATGGCGCTGTCGCTGCTCATCCTTCTGGCGATCATCGCAACGATCGTGTTTCTCGCCACGGCGACGCGCGGCCGCGTGCGCTCGTTTTTGGTCTTCGTGACCATCGTCGTCGGCTATGCGGCGCTCAGGCCGGTTTTCGGCGCGGCCGTCGATGCGGTCGAATCCGTCGATCCGACCCGCACCGGTTTTCTGGGCGGGCTCGGGATGCCGATCACGCTGTCGTGGATCGCCGGCGCGTTCCTGGCCGCATCGGTCGCCTGGATCATCGGCAAGGTCGCGTTGGGCCTGCGCACGGACTATCTGGCGATCGCCACGCTGGGTATTTCCGAGATCGTCGTCTCCATCCTGCGCAATGAGGAATGGCTGGCGCGCGGCGTCAAGAACGTCAGCGACCTGCCGCG
>CAZSFA010000274.1:0-2669 GCA_964606055.1 uncultured Oceaniradius sp.
GCTTCTTGGCGCGATCGAGATAGCGCACGAAGGCTTCCAGCCCGCCCTCATAGACCAGATCGACGACCTTCTCGTCGGCGTGGCGCGCGTCCGTCAGGACGATGTGCACGCCCGAGTTCAAAAACGCCAGCTCGCGCAGGCGGTGCTCGAGTGTGTCGAAGGAGAACTCGGTTCGCGAGAACGTCTCCTCGGAGGGCATGAAGGTGATCTCGGTGCCCGTGAAATCGCCCGCGCTGCCGGTGACGGCGAGCGGTGCATCGGCAACGCCATGCGTGAATGCCATTTCGTGGAAGCTTCCATGGCGGCCGATCTTCATCTTCAGCCAGACCGACAGCGCATTGACGACCGAGACGCCCACGCCATGCAGGCCGCCGGAAACCTTGTAGGAGTTCTGGTCGAACTTGCCGCCCGCATGCAGCTGCGTCATGATCACTTCGGCCGCCGACACGCCCTCGCCCTCATGGATGTCGACCGGAATGCCGCGGCCATTGTCGGTGACGGTGACCGAACCATCCGCGTTGAGTGTGACGGTGACCCGGTCGGCATGGCCGGCCAGTGCCTCGTCGATGGCGTTGTCGACCACCTCGTAGACCATGTGATGCAGGCCCGAGCCGTCATCGGTGTCGCCGATATACATGCCCGGCCGCTTGCGGACCGCATCGAGCCCCTTGAGCACCTTGATGGCATCGGCGCCATAATCGGCGTTCGGAACGTCGGCCGGGATCGGCTGCGGATTGTTGCTCATGCGGCTCCGTTTCAAAGGCATTGTCCGGCGCGGGACCATTGGCGAATCGGCCGGTAAAGACACTGCAATATATAGGCTTTCCGGCCCCCGATTCCAAATCGGACCCGGTGTCCGCCGGGGTTTGCGCCACGCCACGCGATCGCGCCGGCCGCGCTTTGCTAGCACTCTCGTCTCGATGGTGCCAAGATACTGAAATCATTGACAAATCCAGACCCTTCGCTAGCGTCTGCCAAATCGGCGACCCAAACGAGAGGTGATCGATGACCGCGAGCCGCGATCTGGAGCTGCAATTGGCGGGCTATGGCCTGACCACGGCGCACATCCTCTACCGCATGCCGGACCACCCCGGCATCCTGCAGACCTTCATCTGGCAGCATCACGACCTCGCGCCGGACTTTCCCCAGATGCGGCGGTTTCTCGACTTCTGGGACCGCAATCTGGATGGCCCGCTGCATTCGGTGCGCTATGCCCACAAACGCCTGATCGGTCCGGGTCAATGGCGCAGGATCGATGGCGAAATGGTGCTGCATTGAGCCGTCACGGCGGCTTGGTATAGACCGTCGGCATGGCTGCTGACGACAAGGCGATGACCACGACCGGGATCGGCGACGACATGGTCACGGTCGTTCCGGCGACCGGGCAGGACCGGCCGGTGATCGCAAACCTGTTGCAGCTCATGCTTTACGACTTGAGCCCGCTCCATGGCGAGTGGATCGGCCGCGAAGGGCGCTACGACTATGCGTGGTTGCAGGACTACTGGATCAGCGACGATCGACACCCCTATCTGATCCTTCGGCGCGATCAGCTGGCCGGCTTTGCGCTTGTCATGGCGCACTCACCCCTGTCCGGGCGTACGCCCTGCTGGTTCATGGCCGAGTTCTTCATCCTGAAGGCCCAGCGGCGACAGGGACACGGGCAGGCCGCGTTGCGGCAGCTCCTTGCAATGCATCGCGGACGCTGGGAAATCGCGGTGTTCGACCACAACCGCGACGCCCTCGCATTCTGGTCCGATGCGCTCGCCGCACTGGAGCCCGACGCGTTGCAGAGCGAGCCCCGAACGCATGACGATCAGCAATGGACCGTGCACGGGTTCGTGTCGTGATCGGCGGTACCGCGATCCGCACCGGCCTGCCTCCTGTTTGATTTCTCTCAACACGGGCGCGCCGGAGTCCCGTTAATGATGGCGCGACGGGCCTTGCCCCGGTTGGCTGACGGATGGCGCAATGGGCGAATTGGCAACGCTGACACTGGTTGAGCTCGCCACGGTCGTCGAAGGCTTCGGCACGGCGCTGGCGGCCCTGTTCGCGCTCGTCGGCATCGCCATGGTCTACGTCCAGATACGCGGGCAACGGGCCATCCAGCGCGAGGCGACGGCGGTCAACCTGTTCTGCCAATACCTGCAACTGTCCATGGAACGGCCCGAGCTTGTCAGCCCGGACCACGACGCGCTGACACGCGATGGCGGCTTGATTCGCTACGAACTGTTCGTCGCCAACATGTTGTACTCGTTCGAGGAGGTGCTTCTGGCCACGCGCGCCAAGGACTGGCGCGACGTGGTGCGCGGCGAGTTGACCCGCCATGTCGCCTATCTGCGGTCCCCTGCCTTCCAGAGCAAACGCGACTACTACGACACCGAACTGATCGGAATCATCGACGGGATTTGTGCCGAAACGCCCGCTGACACCTAGCCGGCCACCGGCATCACGTACCCCATATCGCGACGATCAAAGGCGCAGGCACGACTTCGGCCGCATCGGTCGGCCAGGAACGGCAGCGGGGCAAAAAGATCGCTCATGCCAACAACGCCCCGCCATTCGGCACCCGGTGATGTGTTCGTCGGCTGTATGCGCCAGACAACCCCGACAGCCGGCGGGTTTCATTGCGGTTCAGTAGGGCCGCTGCGCATCCAACGCGTCGTGCAGCT
>CAZSFA010000275.1:0-2639 GCA_964606055.1 uncultured Oceaniradius sp.
GACGGCATGGTCGGTATCGGTGAAATGACCGACGCGATCCCGGAAGAGGTCCGCGCCTCGGCCATGGCGCTGCGCGACAGCATCGCATCGGGCGATTATCACCCGTTCACCGGCCCGATCAACGCGCAGGATGGCAGCGTCTGGCTGGCCGAAGGCGAAGTGGCCGACGATGGCCAACTGGCCGGGCTGGATTTCTATGTCGAAGGGTTGTCGGGCGATATCCCGAACTGATCCCAGGTACCCTGAACAGAGAAAGGCCCGCCGGTTCGGCGGGCCTTTTTCGTGGCTGTGACACAACCAAGGGTCGCAAAAGAAAACGGGGGCGCGTGATGCGCCCCCGCCAAGATCGGACCACTGACCGAAACGGTCAGCGGAGAAACATCACGGCGTGACCGGTGCGACGGCATCGGTGCCGACGAAGGTCGCGATGATGTTGCCGGTGTTGATCGCACCTGCGGCGGTCGTGCCGACTTCACCGAAGTTGGTGCTGCCTGCGCCGACGTTGATCGTCACGTCGCCGAAGATGTCGTTGGCGTTGGTCGCGCCGGACAGCACGATCAGGCCGGAACCGACCGACGACATGAAATCAGCCGTGGCCGCGGTCGAGGACGAGTTGGACGCCGACGAGGTCGTGACCATAGCCGCGGTTTCGGTGATGGTCGCGGTGGTGTCGTTCACGGCACCGATGGCGGTCGATGCGATGTTGCCGAAGGTGGCGATCGTCGCTTCGGTCGAGGCCACTGCGTCGTCGATCGACGAGAAGTCGACCGAAACATCCGTGAGCGACAGACTACAATCGGTGCTGCCCGCACCGGCATCGCAGTCGCCGGCCAGCAGGCCGCCGAACAGGTCGACGTCGCTGGACGCGCCGGTGCCCGAGGCTGCCGCATTGGCCGCTGCGGCCGCTGCGCCTGCAACGGCGTTCTGGGTCAGGGTCGTGGTGGTGGACCCGCCATTGGCGCCGCCGACGGAGATGTCGATGGAGCCATCGACTTCGTTCAGGTTGGTGGCAAGGTTGGCGACGATGCCGCCGATTTCCAGCAATTCGATGGTATCCAGGATCTCATCGACGACCTGTGCCGAAGCGGTCGTGCCGGTCACGGCCAGGATCGCGGCCGCGAGGGTGAGTTTGGTTTTCATATCCATTCCTCAAGTGTGTTGACGGATGCAGGGGCGCGGCTGCGCGCCCCCGCGTTATGCCAGGTGCCGCGCCGGATCGGCGCGACAGCCACCGTCATCAGGGCGCGGTGGTGTCCGTGCCGACGAACTGGGCAATGATGTTGCCGGTGTTGATCGCACCTGCGGCGGTCGTGCCGACAGCACCGAAGTTGGTGTTGCCTGCGTCGACTGCGATGTCGACGGCGCCGGCGATGTCGGCTGCGTTGGTTGCGCCCGACAGGATCAGCAGACCCGAGCCGAAGGACGAATCGAACGATGCGTTTGCCGCGGTCGAGGACGAGTTCGAAGCCGAGGAGGTCGAAACCGTCGCGGCCATTTCGGTCACGTCTGCCGTGGTGTCGTTGACGGCACCGATGGCGGTCGACGCGATGTCGCCGAAGGTGGCGGTCGTTGCCAGGGTGGTTTCAAGTTCCGACAAGGTTTCCGAGAAATCGACGCTGACACCGGTCAGCGACAGGCCGCAATCGGTGCTGCCCGCGCCTGCGGCGCAGTCGCCGATCAGCAGACCACCGGCCAGATTGGCCGAGCTGGACGCTGCGTCGCCGGTTGCGTCGGCGTCGATGGTCACGCCAGCGGCGGCATAGATCTCGTTGATGGTGTCGGTCGTGTTCAGCGTGCCACCGTTGGAGCCGCCGACGGCGATGTTGATGGTGCCGTCAACGCCGCTGAGGTTGGTGGCCAGGTTGGTGACGATGCCGCCGATTGCCAGTGCTTCGATGGTATCGGTGATCTCGGTGACGACCTGGGCCGACGCTGCGGTGCCGGTCACAGCCAGGATCGCGGCTGCCAAAGTGAGTTTCGTGTTCATGTCCGTTCCTCAATTCGTGATGGTCCGACTGCCGCCGTTCGAACCGTTTTACTCCACGCCCGGCGGGGCGTCATTTTCCACAGCCGCGACGGGGCTGCCGGAAACCTTGATACGGCGAACACATGTCAAATGCGCGAAGCCGTTGTTGTAATCTTTATGTTTCGGACGTTTGCGACACGTCGCTTGTTATTGGTTCGGCTCAAGTTCGCCGCGCATCTGCTCGACAAAGGCCAGAATATGGGCACCGGCGGCGGGGTTGGACCGCAGCAGGAATTCAATCGTTTCGGCATCCACGTCTTGCGGCATACCGTTCGGTTGCGGGGATGGGACACTTTCCATTACCGCAACGTCAACCGGCACGGGCGCGGCATCGCTGGACTCCGCCGCGACTGTGTCTTGGGGAACACGCGCTTCGGCAACTGTTTCGACGGCGGTCGTGTCCGTGGCTTCGGCCGGTGCCTCCGCGCTGTCCTGCGACGTGGCGGTGTCGGTATCGGTGGACGCCTGGGCGGTGTCCTGCCCGGCCTCCTGCGCCGGGCGCGCGGCGGGTTGTGCCGGGGCTGCGGCAACCGTGGTGGGGGCCGCGGGCGTTTGGGCAGGCGCGGGCGCTTCGGCAACCGCCGTGGCCGGCGTGCCCGCCGGGGCGGCCGGC
>CAZSFA010000276.1:0-2639 GCA_964606055.1 uncultured Oceaniradius sp.
GTGCAGGCCGCCCGATGTCTCATAGGCCTTGCCGTCGAACTTGCCGCCGGCATGCAGCGTCGTCATGATCACTTCGAGCGCCGACTTGTCCTTGAACTTGGGGTGCGGGTCCACCGGAATGCCGCGGCCATTGTCGGCAACGCTCAGCGTGCCGTCTGCGAACAGTTCCACCTCGATGAAGCTGGCATGGCCGGCCACCGCCTCGTCCATCGCATTGTCGATCACCTCGGCAAACAGATGGTGGAGCGCCTTGATGTCGGTGCCGCCGATGTACATGCCCGGCCGGCGCCGCACCGGCTCCAGCCCCTCGAGCACCTCGATCGCCGATGCGTCATAAGCGTCGTCGCCCGATGGCGCGACGTTTGCCGTCTTGCGCCGTGGCCTTGCAGCGCTCGGCGGCGGAGCCGGGCTGGGCGTTGATGGCTGTGTGCCGAACAGGTCGCCGTTGTCGTCCATGGGTTCCGTCTTCAGATCGGGGCGAATCACCGCCGGACTATGCCACGCGGCGATGGGCGAAGCGAATGGCGCGGCGAGCGGCGCACGGCCGTGTGCGATGGCGCGGCCTTGTCGTCCATCGCCATGAGTAGAACTTGTCGTGGCCGTGCATTGTCGTCTATCGAGACGCCGAACATGACCGGAGCATGACCGCTGCGCGACATTCTCAACGATCTTGACGACGGACGCGACCGCGATCCGATCCGGGCGGCGCAGGAAGCGATGCGCACGCCGCTGCCCAAACGGTTCTACACCGATGTCGGCGTGGCGACCCATGATGAGGGCTTCGTCATCCATCTCGACGGCAGACCGGCGCGCACGCCCGGCAAGGCTTTGATCGCGCTGAAGACCGAGGCGGCCGCAAAACTGATCGCCGCGGAGTTCGCCGCGCAGGCTGATGAGATCAACCCGGCCACGATGCCGGCATGGCGCCTTGTCAACACGGCGATCGATGGCGTTGTGCGCGATCCACAGGCGGTGATCGAGGACATCGTGCGCTTCTTCGGCTCCGACCTCGTGTGCTACCGCGCCGACGGGCCCGACGGGCTGGTTGCCGCGCAACGGGCCAGGTGGGACGGAGCGCTGGAATGGGCCGAGGCGCAGTCCGGCGGGCGCTTCATCCTTGCCGAGGGCGTCATGCATGTGACCCAGCCCAAGCCGACGATCGCTGCAATGGGCGCGCTGATCAACCAGGTCGATGACCCGGTGGCGCTTGCCGCGCTGCATTCGATGACGACGCTGACTGGATCGGCGATCCTTGCCTATGGGGTTGCGCGCGGCGCGTGGTCGGCCGCCGATGCCTGGGCGATGGCCCATGTGGACGAGGACTTCAACATCGCGCAATGGGGCGAGGACGCGGAAGCGGCCGCAATGCGCGCCGGCCGGTGGTTGGAGATGGAAGCGGCGGCGCTGATGCTCGCCGCCTTGGATGGGGCGCCATGAAGAACGTCATCGAGGAACTCGAACGCCGCCGGGCCGAGGCGCTGATGGGTGGCGGTGAGCGGCGCGTCGCCGCGCAGCACCAGCGCGGCAAGCTGACCGCGCGCGAACGGCTGTCGGTGCTGCTCGACGAGGGCTCTTTTGAAGAGTTCGACATGTTCGTCGAACATCGCTGCACCGATTTCGGCATGGCCGAGACCAAAATCCCAGGCGATGGCGTCGTCACCGGCTGGGGCACGGTCAATGGCCGGGCGGTCTTCGTCTTTGCCAAGGACTTCACCGTGTTCGGCGGTTCGCTGTCGGAGACGCACGCGCAGAAGATCATGAAGGTCCAGGACATGGCGCTGAAGAACCGCGCGCCGATCATCGGGCTTTATGATGCGGGCGGCGCGCGCATCCAGGAGGGCGTGGCGGCGCTTGGCGGCTATGCCGAGGTGTTTCAGCGCAACATTCTGGCCTCGGGCGTCATTCCGCAGATCTCGGTCATCATGGGCCCGTGCGCCGGCGGCGATGTCTATTCGCCGGCCATGACAGATTTCATCTTCATGGTGCGCGAGCGCTCCTACATGTTCGTGACCGGTCCCGATGTCGTCAAGACGGTCACCAATGAGGCGGTCACGGCCGAGGAACTGGGCGGCGCCAGGGTCCATACCACCAAGTCCTCGATCGCCGATGGTGCCTATGACGACGATGTCGAGGCGCTGTTGCAGATGCGCCGGCTGATCGATTTCCTGCCCGCATCCAACACCGCGCCCATTCCCGAGATCGCGAACGGCCAATCGGCCACCGACGTGGACGTATCGCTGGACACGCTGGTTCCGGACAACGCCAACAAGCCCTATGACATCAAGGAGTTGATCGCCAAGACCGCCGATGAGGGCGATTTCTTCGAGGTCCAGGCGGACTATGCCAAGAACATCGTCACCGGCTTTGGCCGCATCGAAGGCCGCACGACCGGCTTTGTCGCCAATCAGCCGCTGGTGCTGGCCGGTGTGCTCGACAGCGACGCCAGCCGCAAGGCCGCCCGTTTCGTCCGGTTCTGCGACGCGTTCTCGATCCCGATTGTCACCTTCGTCGACGTGCCTGGTTTCCTGCCGGGCACGGCGCAGGAATATGGCGGTCTCATCAAGCACGGCGCCAAACTGCTGTTTGCCTATGGCGAGGCGACGGTGCCCAAGGTCACGGTGATCACCCGCAAGGCCTAT
>CAZSFA010000277.1:0-2617 GCA_964606055.1 uncultured Oceaniradius sp.
CTCCGCCCGCAAAATTGTTTGTACACGAATTAAATTGCTGATCAAGCGACGGCGCCGCACGAGCCGACCTGTGCGGCCGTGGGCGAGCAGCGGCTCTTTCGATGTCGGCCAAGGGGATGCCAACGCCAGAGAGCCTTGTCGGCACGGCGCCCAGGCAAGGCGGCAATGATACGCCGGGTCCGCTGGGCCGGCCAATGCCCGCCCTGATGCCGCGGCTGGCTGCATGCCCATGCGGGCGCGATGACCTCCAGGTGCTGCTTTCCGGCGACACACTGAGCTGGCGCCACCGACCACTGTGTGCCCGATTGACAAAAAGTACTAGTATGGTAGTAACGCTGATTGGGAGGATTTTCGGTGGCAACGATATTGGTCACAGGTGCCGCGAGCGGCATTGGTCGCGCAACGGCGAAACGGCTGGCCGCGCAAGGCGACAATCTGGTTCTCTTCGACACCGATGTGGGCGGGCTGGGCGAACTGGCCAGCGCGCTTGGCGACCAGGTTGCGACGCTGGTCGGCTCGGTGGCCAGCGCCGATGACTGTGCCGGTGCCGTCGATCTGGCGATCGATCGTTTCGGCGCTCTCGACGGCCTGTCGCACAACGCCGGCATCCAGAGATACGGCACGGCGGAGGACACGACCGATGCCATCTGGGACGAGGTGCTCGCCGTCAACCTGACCGGTGCCTTTCTGGTGGCGCGGGCAGCGATGCCACACATCCGCGCGTCGAAAGGCAGCGTGGTGTTCATGGGATCGGTGCAGAGCCTTGCTTCGCAGAAGAACGTTGCGGCCTACACCGCATCCAAGCACGGCCTGCTCGGGCTGACGCGCTCCATGGCGATGGATTTCGCCGCCGATGGCGTGCGCGTGAACCTGGTCGCGCCCGGCGCGGTCCGAACGCCCATGCTGGAATGGGCGGTGTCGCTTTCGGATGACCAGCAGGCGCTGTGGACCGAACTCAATGCCATGCACCCGATGGGACGGGTCGCGACGGCCGACGACATTGCGTCCGTCGCCGCGTTCCTTTTGTCCGATGGCGCCCGCTTCGTCACGGGCGAGGTCGTGCGCGTCGATGGCGGACTTCTGTCGCAGATCGCCGGCACGCCCCGGAAACCGCAATGACCACGATCGTCGATATCAAGGTGACCACGGTCGCGGTGCCGCTCGAGGCGCCCTTGCGCCATTCCAACGGCTCCCATTGGGGCCGGTTCGTGCGCACGATCGTCGAACTGGTCGGCGCCAACGGCTTGAGCGGCTTTGGCGAGATGGGCGGTGGCGGCGCGTCGGCCGAGGAGGCCGTGTTGGCGCTCAAGGCCTATCTGGTCGGCCACGATCCGTTGCAGCTCGAGCAGTTGCGCTGGAAGATCATGAATCCGGTCGGCTCGCTCTACAACAATCGACTGCAACTGCATGCCGCGGTGGAAATGGCGTGCCTCGACCTGGCCGGCAAGACGCTTGGCGTGCGCGCCTGCGATCTGCTGGGCGGCGCGGTGCGCGAGACCGTGCCCTTCGCCAGCTACCTCTTCTACCGCTACCGAAATCCCGACAGCGGTGCGGGCGGCGAAACCTATGCCGAGGAGCTGGTGGCCCATGCGCGCGATCTGAAGGACCGCTTCGGCTTCACCACGCACAAGCTCAAGGGCGGTCACTTCTCGCCCGACCATGATGTCGACGTGTTCCGCGCGCTGGCCGCCGCCTTTCCAGATGACCGGTTGCGGCTTGACCCCAACTCGGTCTGGACGGTCGAGGAGGCGATCCGCGTCGGTCAGGCCATTGAGGGCTTGAAGAACGACTATTTCGAGGATCCCACCTGGGGTCTTGAGGGCATGCGCCGTCTGCGCCAGTTCGTCCGCATACCCACCGCGACCAACGCGGTGGTCGTCAACTTCGAGCAGCTTGCCCAGTCGATCCGGCACGATCTGATCGACGTCGTTCTCCTCGATACGACGTTCTGGGGCGGTTTGCGTCAGGCGTACAAGGCCGGGCAGGTTCTGGAGACCTTCCAGTACGGCGCATCGGTTCATTCATCGGGCGAGTTGGGCGTGCAGCTTGCATCCATGCTGCATCTGGGGGCCGCGCTTCCCAACCTGGGCTTTGCCGCCGATGCCCACTACCACCATCTGACCGACGACATCATCGTTGGCGGCAAACTCACCTATGTCGATGGCGCGATCGCCGTCCCACAAGGTCCTGGCCTTGGCGTCGAGGTCGATCGCGACAAGCTCGCCCAATATGCCGAATTGCACCGCGCGCTGGGCGGTTATGCCTATGACCGCGATCCGGGACGCCCCGATTGGTACTCGGTCTTCCCCGAACGCAACTATGCCGATCCGGACGTCAAGACCGCACCCATGCTGCGGAGGACCGGCTGACATGGCCCGGGTCACGCTGACAAATCTGGTGAAGGCCTACGGCACCCACCCGGCGGTCAAGGGCATCAATCTGGAGATCGAGGACAAATCGTTCGTCGCGCTCGTCGGCCCGTCCGGCTGCGGCAAGTCAACGACCTTGCGCATGATCGCCGGGCTCGAAAGCATCTCCCATGGTGAGATTTTGATCGCCGGCGATGTGGTCAATGATCTGCCCTCGCGCAAGCGCGGTGTCTCGATGGTCTTCCAGT
>CAZSFA010000278.1:0-2614 GCA_964606055.1 uncultured Oceaniradius sp.
GCCGCCGATCAGGAGCGCCTGCCAGACGGCCGGAGCCAGCGGTTCGGCGGTGATCGAGACCAGACCGGCCAGAGCGCCGTTGAGCACCATGGTGGTGTCGACCTTCTTGTAGAGCACCTGCATCAGCACGATCGTGGTGACGACACCGGCGGCCGCGGCCAGATTGGTGTTGGCGAAGATGCGGCTGACATCGGTGACGTCGCTGATCGTGCCCATGGCCAGCTGCGAGGCGCCGTTGAAGCCGAACCAGCCCAGCCACAGGATGAACGTGCCAAGCGTTGCCAGCGGGATCGACGATCCCGGCATCGGATGGATCGCGCCATCGGAGCCGAACTTGCCCGAACGCGCGCCAAGCAGGATCGCGCCGGCAAGCGCGGCCCAGCCACCGACCGAGTGCACCAGCGTCGAACCGGCGAAGTCGGAGAAGCCCATCTCGGCCAGCCAGCCGCCGCCCCACTGCCAGGAGCCGGCAATCGGATAGATGAAGCCGGTCAGCAGCACCACGAAGATCAGGAACGGCCACAGCTTGATGCGTTCGGCCAGCGTGCCCGAGACGATCGAGGCGGCGGTGGCCACGAACACCATCTGGAAGAACCAGTCGGACGCCGTCGAATAGCCGGTGTCGAGCGCGTCGCCGCCGACCGGATCGAACGAATAGGTGCCGAACGAGCCGAAGTAGCCGCCGTCCACGCCGGTGTACATCAGGTTGTAGCCGACGACCCAGTACATGATGCCGGCGATCGAATAGAGTGCGATGTTCTTCAGCGACTGCATGGAGACGTTCTTGGAACGCACAAGGCCCGCCTCGAGCATGGCGAAGCCAGCGGCCATCCACATGACGAGGAAGCCACCGATCAGGAACAGCAGCGTGTTGAAGATGTACTGGACCTCGGCCGAAGGCCCAGTGCTGGCGACTTCGGCGACCGCTTCGGCGGCTTCTTCAGCGCCTTCAGCAGCCTCCTGTGCCAGACCCGGCTCGATGAAGAGCGTCGCTGCGGCGACGCCCGCCAATGCCAGGATTGCGAATCTCATTTTTGTCATGGGTCGAGAACTCCTTGGATGCCCAAAAGCCGCGTCAGAGCGCTTCGGAATCGGTTTCGCCGGTGCGGATGCGCACGGCCTGATCGATGGAATGGACGAAGATCTTGCCGTCGCCGATCTGGCCGGTCTTGGCGGCCGTCGAAATCGCCTCGATCACCCGGTCGATCATGTCATCGTCGACGACCAGTTCGATCTTCAGCTTGGGCAGAAAGCTGATGGCATATTCGGCGCCACGGTAGATCTCGGTATGTCCCTTCTGGCGTCCATAACCCTTGACTTCAGTCACGGTCAGGCCCTGAACGCCCAGCCCCGTGAGGGCTTCACGCACCTCATCGAGTTTGAAGGGCTTGATGATAGCCATGACTATTTTCATGCGCTCTACTTCCCCGTTTGGTTGCTGCGCCCCGACGTCAGTGCCGAAGCGGGCTCGTACGGCGCCAAGCGTTCGGCGTCCCGCATCGCACCATGAGGATTCACGCCGCGTGCCAACCTGAGAAGTGCTTGAAAAGAATAGGAAAAATCCGGCGATGCCTGTATCGGTGGCAAAAGCCGGCAAATCGAGCGCCCAAAAATGCGCCGAAATCGACTAAATGATCAAAAAATAGGCAGTCGAATTCGGCCGGTTCAGCGGCGCCGGATCAGCCCTTCCTGGGCGACCGAGGCGACCAGCAGGCCCTGGCGCGTGTAAAGGCTGCCGCGCGTAAAGCCGCGTGCGCCGGCGGCGTGCGGGCTGTCCTGCGCGTAGAGCAGCCAGTCGTCGAGCCGGTTGGGCCGGTGGAACCACATCGAGTGGTCGAGGCTGGCCACCTGCAGGTCGGGATCGAAGATCGAGCGGCCATGCGCGAACAGCGACGTGTCGAGCAGCGTCATGTCCGACAGATAGGCCAGAACGGCCGCCTGCACGGCGCGGTCATCGGGCACCGGACCGGTGGCGCGCACCCAGATGTTCTGGGCGGGCGGCAGCTTTTCGCGGCTGACATAGTGCGTGAGCGCGATCGGGCGCAGTTCGATCGGGCGGGCGCGGCCCCAGTAGCGGCGCACATTGTCGGGCACCTGATCGATGAAATGGGCGATCAGTTCCTTTTCGCCGATCAGCGTTTCCGGCGCTGGCACGTCCGGCGGCGCCGGCATCTGGTGTTCGAGGCCGGGCTCGTCGATCTGAAACGAGGCCGACTGGGCGAAGATCGGTCGGCCCTTCTGCTCGGCAAGGACGCGGCGTGTGGTGAAGCTCTTGCCGTCGCGCATCGCATCGACCGTATAGTCGATCGGCACCGACGGATCGCCCGGCCGCATGAAATAGCAATGGATCGAATGGACGAACCGGTCCGCCGGCACGGTGCGCTGGGCGGCGGCGAGCGCCTGGCCGATCACCTGCCCGCCGAATACGCGCTGCCAGCCGACCTGCGGCGACCGGCCGCGAAACCGGCCCTCGTCGAGTTTCTCAAGGTCGAGGATCGACAACAGTTCCTGCATGGCATCGGACATGATCGCGGTCCCGGCTGTGGCTGTGGCTGTGGTGGCGGGTTTGTGTGACCGCATGCCGCCTTGCTACAAGCGGTGCTTTGGCGTCAAG
>CAZSFA010000279.1:0-2603 GCA_964606055.1 uncultured Oceaniradius sp.
ATCCTGCGCTATCTGGGCACATGCGACGGCAACATGGATGAGGGATCGATGCGCGCCGACGTCAATGTTTCGGTGCGCAAGCCCGGCGGTGATTTCGGCACGCGCTGCGAGATCAAGAACGTCAACTCGATTCGCTTCGTTGGCCAGGCGATCGAGTACGAGGCGCGCCGTCAGATCGCGATCCTTGAAGATGGCGGCACGATCGATCAGGAGACGCGCTTGTTCGATCCAGGCAAGGGCGAGACCCGGTCGATGCGCTCCAAGGAAGAGGCGCACGACTACCGCTATTTCCCCGATCCGGACCTGTTGCCGCTGGAGTTCGATGATGCGTTCGTCGCCGAACTCGCAGCCGACCTGCCCGAACTGCCCGACGACAAGCGGGCCCGGTTCATGGCCGACGGGCTGACGGCTTATGATGCCTCGGTGCTGGTCTCCGAAAAGGCGATCGCGGATTTTTTTGAGGCGGTGGCCGGGGGGCGTGACGCCAAGACAGCGGCCAACTGGGTTATCAACGACCTGTTGGGCGCGTTGAACAAGGCTGGGCAAACCATTGATGAAACACCGGTTTCGCCGGCGCAGCTTGGTGCGGTCATCGACTTGATCAAGCAAGGGACGATCTCCGGCAAGATCGCCAAGGACCTGTTCGAGATCGTCTGGAGCGAGGGTGGCGATCCGGCGGAGATCGTCGATGCGCGCGGCATGAAGCAGGTGACCGACACCGGTGCCATCGAAGCCGAGGTCGACAAGGTCATCGCCGCCAACCCCGACAAGGTCGAGCAGGCCAAGCAAAAGCCCAATCTTGCCGGCTGGTTCGTCGGCCAGGTGATGAAGGCGACGGGCGGCAAGGCCAATCCGCAGGCCGTTCAGGCCCTGGTGCGTGAGAAGCTTGGCATCGATGAGTGAAGTGACGATCCGCCCGTCGCGGCACGACGACGTTCCGGCGCTGATTGACCTGGTCAAGGGCAGTTGGGCCCGCACCTACGACCCGCTGGTCGGCCAAGACGTGCGTCAGGCCGTCTCGGGGCAAAAGCATGTACCGGCGCTGTTTGCGGGCGAGATCGACGGCGACGACGGCGTCAGTTTCATCGCCGAAACCGCGGACGGCACACCGGTCGGTCAGGTCGGCGGCACGGTGCGCGCCGATGGTGCGTTCTTTGTCGATCATCTGCATGTCGTGCCCGCCCATCAGGGCACCGCGCTCGCCACCCGGCTTCTGGATGCGGCTGCTGCCAGCGTTGCGGGACGGGCGCGGGCGATCGAGTTGACCGTGCTGGTCGGCAACGATCGCGCGATCGCGTTCTACCGCAAATACGGCTTTGCCGATCATCGGGTGATCGCCGCCGAGCACGGCATGGGCGGGTTGCCGGAACTGGTCATGCGGGCGCCGATTCAGGCGGCGAGCGACCGCTGATTGACCAGACGGTTGTCATTTTGTCGCTTTGCGTTGATGATGCGCGCCGACACAACCTTTACGGTCCAAAGTCTTTCATAGCCCAGCGATGTGGATCCGCACCGCGTCAATCGACGATCTCGAGACGATCTCGGCCATGCTCACCGAAACATGGCACGACACCTATGACGGCATTTATGGCCGCGACAAGGTGGAGGAGTTGACGCGCGCCTGGCACTCGGTGCCCGCGCTCAAGCAGCGGCTGAACAAGCCGCGCTCGGAGTTCATCGTATGTGACGATGGCGCGGAGATCGGCGGCATGGCCTATGTCACGCAAAAGGACGCCGAAACCTCGATGCTGCATCAGCTCTATGTGCGGCCGACGACGCAGGGGCAGGGCCTGGGCCGCCAACTGCTGGTCGAGGTCGAATCGTGTTTTCCCGATGTCCGCAAGATCAGGCTCGAAGTCGAGGAAGCCAACGACCGCGCGGTGCGGTTCTACGAGCACAACGGGTTTCGCAAGGTCGGAACGACACCCGATTGCGGCGTCAAGGGATCGGGCATACCCGCCGTCATCATGGAAAAGGTGATCTGGTAGCGACCGCGCGGCCGGCCGTCAGGGAGTGGGCATGTCTGAGGATCGGGCCAAGCGGCGGATAGAAGCACGGCGACTTCACCGGATCATGGTCGTCCTGATTCCGGTGGTGCTCGTCGGTCTGGCGCTTTTGTTCGTCTTCTACACCTATGGAACGCAGGATTTCCGGTTCGACTTTTCCGCCGGCGACATCATCAGGTTCGCGATCAGCGAAATGTCGACCGAACTGATGGGCGCCATTCTCATCTCGTCGGTCATCTATTTCGGCTACAAATATCTTGTTGAGTATTTCATAGAACGGCAGAAGCTCAACGAATCCCTGATACCGCGAAGCGATCATGGGCGGATCGAGAGAATCCTGCAGCATTATGCGTCAAGCAATGAAATCAGGCTCGACTACATCGCCTATTGCGACGCCTCCGACGGCACCTTCCTTGCGTCGGAGTTGACGACACGATTCGACAAGGCCGTGGACATTCGCTCACTGAGGGAAAATCGTCTGGTTCATGAGATTGCTGACGAGGAAGAAGAGCGGTTTCGCGGCGAGGCGCGGAAACAGGCGGATCTGATCGGCAAGTTGAACCACGAGTTCGAGAACATGGGCCAGGGACGGATGCG
>CAZSFA010000280.1:0-2602 GCA_964606055.1 uncultured Oceaniradius sp.
GAGTTCATCTCATAGCCGCGCTGGGCGGCGATCAGTTCGGTGATCTCCTTGACGGGATCGACATTGGAGGCTTCCAGATAGCCTTGGCGCACGATGGCAAAGCCCGGATCGCCCGGAACGCCGGCAACAGCGGCACCCGATGCCTCGGTCTCGCCGTAGAGATTGCCGCCGAGCGGCTCGAGCCCCGCCGAGTTGGCAAAGGTCGCCAGCGTCAACTGGCCAAGCTCCTGCAGCGCCACCTGGCCGGCGACCCGTGCAAACACCTGACCGCTCTCGTTGATCGTCACCTCAAGTGCGCCCTCGGGAATGACGATGGACGGTTGCACCGTGTAGCCGTCGATGGTGACGAGCTGGCCGGTCGCATCGGTGTTGAAGGCGCCGGCGCGGGTGTACTGCGTCGCGCCGCCCGCGCCCTCGATCTGGAAATAGCCCTCGCCCATCAGCGCCAGGTCGAACCGGTTGCCGGTCGATGCCAACGCGCCCTGGGTGTGGATCTCGCGCACCGCCGCCGTGCGGACACCAAGGCCGATGTGACTGCCTTCGGGCACGATGTTCTCGTTGGCCCGCGCCGGCACGCCAGCCGCCCGGTCGACCTGATAGAGCAGGTCCGTGAACTCGGCGCGCGCCCGCTTGAAGCCGGTCGTGTTCACATTGGCGATGTTGTTGGCGATGACCTCGAGATTGGTCTGCTGGGCATTCATGCCCGTCGCTGCGATCGACAGCGCTTTCATTGGCTCATACCCCTCAGATGGCCATCCGGCTCATGTCCAGATAGGCGGTTACGATCTTGTCGCGGATTGCGACCGCCGCCTGCAGATTGCGCTCTGCGGACAGAACCGCGTCGGTCACGCTGCGCACGTCCATATCGCCGGTCATCGCCTTCATGGATGCCGCCTCGGCGGTTTCCAGTCCGCCGGAAACGGCAGCGACGCGCTCGCTGAGAACGTCGGCAAACGAGGCGCCCGCAGACTGCCCCTGCCCGATGGCGGCGGCCGACTGCGAAACGGCCCCATTGGCGAGATCGACCCGCGACAGCGAGGCGATCGAAACCGCGTTCAACCCTTCGATCATCCGCGCGCCCTCATCAGATCAATGGTCATCGAAATCAGCTCCCGCGCCTGCTGCAACACCTGCAGGTTTGCCTGATAGCTGCGATTGGCCTCGCGCATGTCGGCCATCTCGATGATCGGATTGACGTTGGGCATCTTCACGTACCCGTCGGCATCGGCGGCAGGATGGGAGGGATCGTACTCCTGCACGAACGGCGCGCCATCGGTGCCGATGCCGTCGATCCTGGCCATCGCGCCCGGCATGCCACGCTCCACCAGCGCCTCGAAGGCGACCGTCTTGCGGGCGTAGGGGTCGGCGCCGGGCGTATCGCCGGTCGAGTTGGCGTTGGCGATGTTTTCCGAGACGACGCGCAACCGGGTGGATTCGGCCTGAAGACCGGAGCCGGCAACACGCAATGCCGCTGTCAACGCATCCATCGCGTCAGCCCCTCGACACCATCAGTTGCATGCGATGAAACGCGGCGACGATGGCCGTGTTCAACTCCATGTCCGCGCGCACGGCACCGGACCTTGCCACCTCTTGCTCCAGCGACACGGGCGCACCGGTCGAGACCGCGCGCGGCACATCGGCCGCCGGGCCGGACTGGCCGCGCTGCACGCCGATGTGACCCGAATGGGTTGCTTCGAGCCGGACCTGCGCCACCTGCATGGAGCGCTCAAAGCTTGGCGCCTCGAACGGGGCAACGTCCATGGCGGTGTAGGACGCGACATTGGCATTGGCGATGTTGCCGGCGATGGCAGCCTGGCGAACCGCCAGCCATTGCGCCTGGCGCGATGCGACATCGAAAATCTGGACCGGTTCCATGACAGACTGTCTCCTTGACGGAACCATAGATGCGGCGGCTTGCGTGTGGCTTGCCGCTGGCCTTGCGGGACGCCGACGCAGGCGCGCCAAGCTCGATTGCTGACGCTTTCGAACTGCGAAACGGATTGGTTCTTTCGCTGAAGGCGCTCAGCCCGGCCGGTCGAGCAGAACCGCGCCATCGCCCACCGCCTCGATGCGCGCGGTGGCGCCCTGCCCCGTCACCGAAAGGACACGCCGCCCGTCCGGCAGCAGGTCGCCGCGCCGCAACAGGTAGATGCCGTTACGGTCGGCGATCAGCGCCGCGCCGTCGGTTGCGTCGATCAGCGTGTAGACAGCGGTCTCGCCGACATCGCGCGGCGCGGGCGGCACCGAACCGGTCGTCATGGTGTCGACGCCGGCGGGGATGGTGGCCGTGGTGATCGGGTCGACACCGGCCGGCGGGTCGTCGACCGGAAGGTCCGGCGCGGGCAGGCCGGCGAACCGCTCTTCGGGGAAGGCAAACACCGGCAGCCGATCCTCGCGCGAGGCGATCGCGTCGGGAGGAACCTCGCCGCCACGTGAAAACTCAAGGCGCGGCGGAGCGTAACTGTCGGCGTTGAAATAGGCATCCCAAGGCAGGTAAACGGCAAACCCGGCAATGACCGCGATGCCAAATCCCAGGCCGACATCGCCGGCATCGAGCTTGACGCGGCGCGCCTTGCGCTTCGACTTCGATCCGGAACGGGGT
>CAZSFA010000281.1:0-2581 GCA_964606055.1 uncultured Oceaniradius sp.
CTGTCCATGCTTGACGATGACCGCCTGCGCGATGTCGGCATCTCGCCCCAATCCGCCGAGCGCGAGGTCCGCAAGTCGTTCCCGCTTCACCGCCGTCCCTGAGCGTCAGGCGGGGCTGCCGGTGTCGCCGCGTCGCCGGCAGGCCGGCCCCGGCCCCCGCATGTAGTGGCACTCGGGCCGGTAGCTCGGCCAGACCAGTTCACGAATCCATTCAATGCGTCGTCTGAGCACACCCATGGCTCATCCCCTTGGGGCCCGATGGCCCTTGCTTGTCCCTCCCCGGCCAGTCTGGCATCGAAGTTTGAACGCCCGGTGAACGCCGGCGCCTCCGTGCGGCCCTCACACCGATGTGTGGCCGGCGCGATCGGCCGTGATTGACGGGCCGCGAAAGCACGGTCTATCGGTTGTGCAAAGGCGACGGGAGGCGCCGCGGCCGGCCATGACGACCCAGCAACGCGACACGATGAACGATCGGATCGGTCGGTGGCTCGCCGCGCGGCTGCAAAGCGAGTCGTCGGGCTACCGGCCCTACACGCCGTCGGACCCGGGCACGCTCTACCGCTCGCTGGAGCCGGGCGACGTGCTGCTGGTCGAGGGCAACTCCAAGGTCTCGGCCGCCATCAAATACCTCACCCAGTCGACCTGGAGCCACGCCGCGCTCTATGCCGGCGACCGCATCGACGATGCCGACGGGCGCGGCCGGACGATGCGGCTCATCGAGGTCAATGTCGGCACCGGCTGCATTGCCGTGCCGCTCGAAAAATACGCCACCTACAACACGCGAATCTGCCGCGCCGTTGGCCTGACCCCGCGCGACCGCGAGAAGGTGGTCGATTTCATGATCGGCAAGATCGGTCTGAAATACGACAACAAGAACATCTTCGACATGCTGCGCTATTTCTTCCCCACGCCGCCGGTGCCGGTGCGCTGGCGGCGGCGCATGATCCAGTTCGGCTCCGGCGATCCGACGCGCGCCATCTGTTCGACGCTGATCGCCCAGGCGTTTCAGGAGATCCGCTACCCGATCCTGCCCGAGATCACCCGAGCGCCGGGCCGGGCGCGCGCCGTGTCGGACTATTCGCGCCGCGAGATCATGCACATCCGCCACCACTCGCTGTTCACGCCGCGCGACTTCGACCTGTCGCCCTATTTCGAGGTGGTCAAGCCGACCCTGCAGTTCGGCTTCGACTACAAGCGCCTTGTCTGGGCGCCCCCGCCCCAGGCAGCGCCGCGCCCGCCCGTGCCCGATGCGGAGCCGGTGGCGCTCGATCATTGACGCATCGGTTTCGGCTGCCGCGCACTTCCCGCTTCCCGCGCGCCCGGTTCGCGCCTATATCCGGCCCATGACCGAAACGCCCCGTTCCCACATCCGCAACTTCTCCATCGTTGCCCATATCGACCACGGCAAGTCGACGCTCGCCGACCGGCTGATCCAGATGACCGGTTCGCTGGAAGAGCGCGAGATGAAGGACCAGGTGCTCGACGCCATGGACATCGAGCGCGAACGCGGCATCACCATCAAGGCCAACACGGTGCGCCTTGAATATGACGCGCGCGATGGCGGGCACTACGTCCTCAACCTGATCGACACGCCCGGCCATGTCGACTTCGCCTATGAGGTGTCGCGGTCGCTGGCGGCCTGCGAGGGTTCGCTGCTGGTGGTCGATGCCAGCCAGGGCGTTGAGGCGCAAACGCTCGCCAATGTCTACCAGGCGATCGACAACGACCACGAGATCGTCACCGTGCTCAACAAGGTCGATCTGCCGGCCGCCGATGTCGACCGCGTCAAGGCGCAGGTCGAGGAGGTGATCGGGCTCGATGCCTCCGATGCGATCGAGATTTCCGCCAAGACCGGTCAGGGCGTCGACGACGTGCTCGAGGCGATCGTCACCCAATTGCCGCCTCCGCCGGACGGCGCGGACGACAAGCCGCTCAAGGCGCTGCTGGTCGACTCATGGTATGATGCCTATCTGGGCGTCGTCGTGCTGGTGCGCGTGATCGACGGCCGCATGAAGCGCGGCCAGACCATCCGCATGATGGGCACGGGCGCCAAATACCCCGTCGATCGCGTCGGTGTCCTGACGCCGAAACTGGTGACGGTCGATTCGCTCGGCCCGGGCGAGATCGGGGTCTTCACCGCCTCGATCAAGGAAGTGGCCGACACCCGCGTCGGCGACACCATCACCGAGGACAAGAAGCCGACCGAAACCATGCTGCCGGGCTTCAAGCCGGCGCAGCCCGTGGTGTTCTGCGGTTTGTTCCCGGTCGATGCCGCCGACTTCGAGGATCTGCGCGCCGCCATGGGCAAGCTGCGGCTCAACGATGCCAGCTTCTCCTTCGAGATGGAGACATCCGCCGCGCTTGGCTTCGGCTTCCGCTGCGGGTTCCTGGGCCTGTTGCACCTCGAAATCATCCAGGAACGGCTGAGCCGCGAATTCGATCTCGAACTGATCGCCACCGCGCCGTCGGTCGTCTACCGGATGACGCTGACCGACGGCACGACGACCGAACTCCACAATCCCGCCGACATGCCGGACATCGTGAAGATCGCCGCGATCGAGGAGCCGTGGATCAAGGCGAC
>CAZSFA010000282.1:0-2553 GCA_964606055.1 uncultured Oceaniradius sp.
CAAGGCGGTGCGGATCATGGACCTGGCCGAGCGCTTCGGCCTGCCGGTCATCACCCTGGTCGACACCGCCGGCGCCTATCCCGGCCTCGGCGCCGAAGAGCGCGGCCAGTCCGAGGCCATCGCCCGGTCGACTGAAAAGTGCCTGCAACTCAAAGTGCCGCTGGTTTCGGTCGTGATCGGCGAAGGCGGTTCGGGCGGCGCGATTGCAATCGCCACCGCCAACAAGGTCTACATGCTCGAACATGCCATCTACTCGGTGATATCGCCGGAGGCGGGTGCTTCGATCCTGTGGCGCGATGCGGCCCGCGCAAAGGACGTCGCAACGGCGATGAAGATCACGGCTCAGGACCTGCTGGACATGAAGGTCATCGACGGCATCGTGCCCGAGCCGCTCGGCGGGGCGCACCGCGACCACGCCGCCGTGATGGCCGATACCGACGTCTATGTGCAAAAGGCGATGAAAAGCCTTGGCGAGACCGATGGTGACGCGCTGCGCCGGCAACGGCGCGAAAAGTTCCTCGCCATCGGGCGCGATCTCTAGTGGGGCCGCCTTTGCGCGACGCTCGCGCTACCAGCGCACCTGTTCGCCCGGAGCGGCCGGCTCGATCGCCAGCGCATGCACACCGGCGCGCAGCGGGTCGGCCAGCGCTTCGTTGACCGCCCGATGACGGGCGATCCGGCTCATGCCGGAAAACGCCGCGGCGACGATGCGCACGCGAAAGTGCGTTTCGCCCGTTCCGTCCACCGCGCCGCCCTGATGGCCCGCGTGCAGATGGCTCTCATTGATCACGTCAAGGCGCTGGGGTGAAAAAGCGTCATTGAGTTTGCGCTCGATATCTCTTTCAATTGGTCCGTTCACACCCTATCTCCACCTTGTCTCGCGCCCGCCTTGCCGCTAGGAAGCTGCGTCGTTTTTCCGCGCCCTTTGCGTCCGCCGTACCGTGCGCAGCGACTATGTCAATCCTTGTTTGTCCCCGGCTTTGCGCCATAATCGGGCCCGCATGAAAACCAGCTCCAAATACTTCGATTCCATCCGCATCAATCCCGGCGGCAAGAAGAAGAAAGCCGCCGAGGAAGCGATGAGTCGCTGCCAGTGGGCCGGCTGCGAGCAGCCCGGTCGCCACAAGGCACCGGCAGGCCGCGACCGGGACGGCGAGTATCTGTGGTTCTGCCTCGATCACGTGCGCGAATACAACAAGAACTACAACTACTTCTCGGGCCTGTCTGACGACGATATCGCCAAGTTCCAGAAGGCGTCGATGACCGGCAACCGGCCGACCTGGAAGATGGGAACGGCCAATGTGAAGACGGCTGCCGCCCCGGTCTTCTCGGACCTCAAGTCGGGCTCGGCCAAGGCGATGCGCATGCGCGATCCCGCCGGCTGGCAGGCTGCCCAGAACCAGCAGCCCGTGCGCCGGCTCAAACCGCTGGAATCGAAAGCCATGCGCACGCTCGGCCTCAAGGACACCGCCGATTCCGAGGACATCAAGACGCGCTACAAGGAACTGGTCAAAAAGCACCATCCGGACGCCAATGGCGGCGACCGCACCTCCGAAGAACGCTTCCGCGACGTCATACAGGCCTATCAATTGCTGAAAACCGCCGGCCTGTGCTAGCCCGCATCGTCACTCCTGCAACATGCGCGCTCCCGCGCGCGGATCATCATCATGAACAAAATCGACCTCGATATCGCCGAGCTGCCAGACACCACCGTCGATGTGCGGCAAACCTTCGGAATCGACATTGATCGTGCGGTCCCGGCCTACTCGGTCACCAACTCTCATGTGCCCGAAGTCGATCCGGACTACCTGTTCGATCGGGCCACCACGCTGGCGATCCTTGCCGGTTTTGCGCACAACCGCCGCGTGATGGTCTCGGGCTATCATGGCACCGGCAAGTCGACGCACATCGAGCAGGTCGCCGCCCGGCTCAACTGGCCGGCCGTTCGCGTCAATCTGGACAGTCACATCAGCCGGATCGATCTCGTCGGCAAGGACGCAATTGTCATCCAGGACGGCAAGCAGGTGACCGAGTTCCGCGATGGCATCCTGCCCTGGGCCTATCAGAACAACGTCGCTCTGGTCTTTGACGAGTACGATGCCGGTCGCCCCGATGTGATGTTCGTCATCCAGCGCGTTTTGGAGAGTTCGGGACGGCTGACCCTGCTTGATCAGTCGCGCGTGATCCGGCCGCACCCGGCATTCCGCCTGTTCGCCACCGCCAACACGGTCGGCCTTGGCGATACGACCGGCCTCTATCACGGCACGCAACAGATCAACCAGGCGCAGATGGATCGCTGGTCGATCGTCACCACGCTCAACTACCTGCCGCATGACAACGAGGTCGAGATCGTGCTGGCCAAGGCCAAGCACTACCAGACCAAGGAGGGCCGCGAGACCGTCAACGCGATGGTGCGGCTGGCCGATCTGACCCGTCAGTCCTTCATCAATGGCGACCTGTCGACTGTGATGAGCCCGCGGACGGTGATCACCTGGGCGGAGAACGCCGAGATCTTCGGCGATCTTGCGATGGCGTTCCGGCTGACCTTCCTCA
>CAZSFA010000283.1:0-2551 GCA_964606055.1 uncultured Oceaniradius sp.
CGACAGCGCCAGCGCCTTGCCCGGCAGCCATTCCAGATTGCCGTGCTTGCCCATGTGGATGACCGCGTGCACGCCCGCGCGCCGTCGCAGGAACGCGTAGAAGGCCAGATAGCCATGCGGCGGCACCAGATCCGGCGAATGGTAGGTGTCCTTGGGGTCGATGTTGTAACCGCGCGCGGGCTGAATGCCGACCAGCACATGGCCGAACCGCGCCAGCGGCAGCGCGAAGGCCCCGTCTGCGAAGAACGGATCGTCTTCCGGCGCGCCCCAGCGTGCATGCACTTGATCCTGAATCGCTTTGGGAAGCGATGCCAGGTAGTGGTTGTAATGACTCAGCGAAATCGTCTCGCGGATCACGCGCCCGTCACGCGCCGCATTGGTCGGCCCGGCCTTGAGATGGTCGATCAGCGCGTCGCCATCGTGGGGTATCGCGCCGGTCGCATGGCCGGCATCGCGCATCGCGCGCAGCACCTCGATCGTGCCGGCGGGCGTATCGAGCCCGACACCATTGGCCAGCCGCCCGTCGCGATTGGGATAGTTGGCAAGAACGATCGCAACGCGCCGCTCGCCGACCGACGCGCGCCGCAGCCGCGCCCAGTTGGCTGCAAGATCAGCGACGAAATCGACGCGGTCGGGAACCGGCCGGTGCGTGGCGATCGTGCACTCGGTGGCGGCGTCAAAGGCATCGGCCGCCTTGAACGAGATCGCGCGGGAAAGGACCCGCCCGTCCACCTCGGGCAAGGCGACATTCATCGCCAGATCGCGCGCCGTCAGCCCCTGCGCCGATTGCTGCCAGCTCTCTTCCAACGACCCGGCAAGAACCGCCTGCAACACCGGTGCGCCGGTAGCTTCAAGCACCGTGGGCACGCGATCGCCGCCGGGCGCGGAAACGGCAAATCCGGTCAGGTTGACGACCACATCGGGCGGACGGTCGGCGAAAAGGCGCGTGACCGTGGCGGCTGACACCGCGTCCTTGAGACTGGACACATAGACCGGCAGCACGTCCATGCCGCGATCGGCGAGCGCACGGGCCAGCGCTTCGACCGGTGCGGTCTGCCCCGACTGGACCAGCGCGCGGTAAAAGACGATCGCGGCGCGACCGTTTTCGCCCGTCCCTCCGGCCGCATCATCGAACACGCCGGCCTTCAGGAAGGGCACGGCCTCCGCCGTCACCGTGCGTCCCGCAACAACCGCCTCGCAGGCCTCGACAAACCCGTGCGCATTGCCGGGACCACCCTCGCGCAACAGTGCCCACAACCGCGCGCAGTCGGCCGCCGCAACCGTCGAGAACGGCGCAAGACCGGGATCGGGCTTGTCGTCGCCGGGCAACAGCGCCAGCGCAAAGCCATGTGCGTCGGCCGCCGCGCGCAGCGCCTCGACCGCATAGCCCCAATAGGATTGCCCGCCCAGAAGGCGCGCCACGATCAGCCGCGCATGCCTGCCCGTCCGGTCGATCCAGGTGTCGACCGACATCGGATGGCGCAACTGCATGAGGTTGACGAGCCGCAGCGAGGCCGCGTTGTCGCGCGCGCCGTGCGCCGCCGCAAGGCTGGCAAGCTCGGTGTCCGCCGCCGACAGGAAGCATACGTCACCGGGCGACTGGCCAAGATCAACCGCCTCGCCATCGCCTTCGGTGAGTGCGCCTTTCTGGGCGAGCAGCAGATGCATCCGATCTAGATCGCGGCCTTGACGGCGTCGGTGATCGCTGTCCGGTCCATGTCGTGCAGCCCGATCACGACCAGCCGGGTTGAAGGCGCCTCGCCAGGCGCCCAGGGCCGGTCGAAATAGGTCTCGATCCGCTGCCCCACCGCCTGCACGACGAGCCGCATCGGCTTGCCCGGCACCGCGCAAAAGCCCTTGAGACGCAGAACGTCATGGTCGGCGATCACACGTTTGAGCCCCGCAACCAGGGCGTCCGGATCGGCCACCGCGCCGGCATCGACGACGAAACTGTCGAAATCATCGTGGTCGTGCTCATGGCCGTCCGCATGGTGCAGTTCGTGGTGCGACTTGCGGCCGGCGATCGCGTCCTCGGTCGCCGCCTCAAGGCCCAGCAGCACGTCGATCGGCAACTGCCCGTGCGCGGCCTGAACGACCTTGAGCGGCCGATCGACCTGCCGCGCGACGTCGGCGTGCACACCGTCCAGGCGCGTCTCGTCGAGCAGATCGGACTTGTTGAGCACGACCATGTCGGCGGCGCGAATTTGGTCCTCGAACAGTTCCTCGAGCGGGCTTTCATGGTCAAGGCTCTCATCGGCGCGGCGCTGGGCGTCGAGCCTGTCGTGATCACTGGCGAACCGGCCCTCGGCAACGGCGGCGGCATCGATCACCGTCACCACGCCGTCGACCGTGACCTGTGTCTTGATCTCGGGCCAGTTGAAGGCGGCGACCAGCGGCTGCGGCAGCGCCAGACCCGATGTTTCGATGACGATGTGGTCGGGCCGGTTATCGCGGGCGAGCAGTGCGGTCATCGTCGGCACGAAGTCGTCGGCCACCGTGCAGCAGATGCAGCCATTGGTCAGTTCGACGATGTCGTCCTCGCTGCAGGTTT
>CAZSFA010000284.1:0-2542 GCA_964606055.1 uncultured Oceaniradius sp.
GAGGAACTCCGACTCGAACGCTCCCATCAGCACGACCGGCCATTCGACAAGGCCGGCGACCTCATCGAGCAGCGCCTCGTCCTCGACCACTTCGATCGAGTTGGCAAAGGCGAGGTTGCGCGCGTCGGTGGCGATCACCTGCTTGCGCCGGTCGGCGTCGAGGATCACCCGGCGGCGTTCCAGTTCGGCGGCATAGTCGTCAAAGCGGCGCACCTTGAACGGCTCGGGCGCGTGGAAGCGGTGCCCCGCCGTCATGTTGGCCGAGCGGATGCCGCCGGCTTCGACGTCGATGACCACCGGCTCCTCTGTCTCGGGGCCGAAGGTGCACAGAATCGATTGCAGCGGCCGCACCCAGCGCATCGATCCCGGCACGGCCGATGCCGCGCCCCAGCGCATGGATTTCGGCCAGGGGAAGTCGGCGATCGTCGCGGTCAGCGCCTCGGCGATGATGTCTTCGGCCGGTCGGCCCTGGCGCCGGATGACGGCAAGGTAGAAATCGCCCTTCTTGGGATCGGACCGGATTTCCGCGTCATCGATCGATGCAAGGCCGGCGCCGCGCAGAAAACCGGCGATCGCCTTTTCGGGCGCATCGACGCGCGGGCCCTTGCGCTCTTCGACCGTGTCGGCCGAACGCGTGTTCAGGCCACGCACGTCCAGCGTCAGCCGGCGCGGCGTGTGATAGGCGCGCGCGCCCTCATAGGTCAGCCCGGCATCGACCAGTTGGTCGGTGAGGCGCTGGCGCAAATGGTTGGCGGCGCGCGCTTGCATGCGCGCGGGGATTTCTTCGCTGAATAGTTCGACGAGCAGGTCTGGCATGGAGCGATCACGGAGGTTCGCTCGCGGTTAATCCAAATCCTGGCCGAAGGCAATGTCGTGACCGTCCAGATCCTGAATGCCGAACTCCAAAACGCGATAGGGCGTCTCATAGAGCGGATAATCGATGGTGGCGCCGCTCGCCTGGAACTCGTCATGGATCGCCCTGGCGTCATCGACCCAGAAATAGGCATTCCACATCTTGTCGACGATTTTCCAGTTGGGAACGATCTCATGGTCGGCGGGCGCCTGCGACAGCATCACGAAACAGGCATCGCGCTTGCAGATCGCAAAGCCGGGCGGCTCGCCCCACAGGCGCGGCTGGAAGCCCAGGCAGTCGCGCCAATAGTCTGCGCTCTTGATGACATCGCGGACCAGCAGGACCGGCGCCTGTTCGAGCAGTTTGCCTTTCGCCATGGTGTCTCACCTCATCGATCGATCGCCTGCTACCAGCCGCCACCGCCACCACCACCACCACCGCCGCCGGAAAAGCCGCCACCGCCGGAAAAGCCGGACGAGGACGATTTCGGCGCCGGCATGGACGAGGTCATCGATTGCGACAGATCACCGGCCAGACTGCCCATCTGATCACCGATCCGGTCGGGCCGGAAACGGCCGCCATGGTACCAGCGCGGACCGTGATAGGCGACGGCCGTGGCAACGCCTGCCGCCGCTGCCGCCGTCAGCCATGTCTGGAAAGCCTTTGACCACGGTTTTTCGACACCCAGCGCCACCGCATAGGGCAGCAGGGTCTCGTAGTGCTGCGGCGACATGTCGGGCGAGCCGAGCATGTTCATGCGGTCTTCCTCGGCGACGGTCAGATAGCGTTTCAGGCCGGCGATCTCGGCCGAGCGGGTCTGGCCGAGCGGCGTCGGCGCGCCGATCAGGAAGAGGAACAGGAAGATGACCAGAACGATCGAGACGATCGCGCCCGCCAGCAAGGGACGCGGTATCAGCCCGGAAAAGGCGGCGATGCCCTGCAGGCCGACGTTGAACAGGACGATCACGGCGATGAACAGGAACACGGCGAGTTGGATCTTGCCGGTCAGCGAGTTGCGCGAGTTGCGCGCGATGCTGCCCACGCCGATGGTCGCAAAGACACCGAAGATGCCGATCGGGATGATCGGCACCAGCGTGTCGGCGCTGAGCCCGCTCATCGCCAGCGACACGATGATGATCGCGGCCGATGCGACCGCGGCGGGCACGATATAGGCCCAGTTGGCCTTGTAGTAGACCGCGCGGTGCTCGCCCTCCATCGCCGCGTTGAACCGCGTCGACATCGACTTGACGCGCTCGCCATTGGCCTTGTTGACGGTCAGCGCGCCGCCATTGGCGGCGATGCGGTTGAGAATGGCGTGCTCGCCGACCGGCAGATCGGCGCCGAAGGCGGCCTTGCCGGTGTGGCGCATGGTCAGCGTGCCATCATCGTTGTCGAGTTCGACAAAGCCCTTGACGGCAAGACTGAGCGCGGCGGCCGACAGCGCGGTGAAGCCCGAACCGCTCAGGCCGCGATTTTCGATGTAGTTGGTCAGCGCCGGCGAGACGCCCTCGGGCAGGTCCCAGCGCGGCACGACCACCTGGGGCGGCGGATCGCGCCCGACCCGGTTCCACGCCCACAGGAGAAAGGCCAGCACCGCGCCAAGCCCGCCAAGCGCGATCGCTTCGCCGGCATAGTCGCGCCACCACCAGGCCAGTTGCTGGTCCCTGGTCGGCGCGGCGATGAAGCCCT
>CAZSFA010000285.1:0-2528 GCA_964606055.1 uncultured Oceaniradius sp.
GATGCGCGTCGTGCAGATCGAGCCCGGCCCGATGCCGACCTTGACCGCGTCCGCGCCCGCATCGATCAGCGCGCGCGTGCCGTCGCGGGTGGCCACGTTGCCGGCGATCACCCGCACCTGGTTGGAGCGCTGCTTGACCGCCGTCACCGCCTCCAGAACGCGGGCCGAATGGCCGTGCGCGGTGTCGACGACGATCAGGTCGGCGCCGGCCGCGATCAGCCGGTCGGTGCGTTCGAGCGCGTCCTCGCCGACGCTGACCGCCGCGCCGACGCGCAGCCGCCCCTGCGGGTCCTTGGCCGCGTTGGGGTTGAGCGTCGCCTTTTCCATGTCCTTGACGGTGATCAGGCCGACGCAATAGCCGCGCGCATCGACCACCAGCAGCTTTTCGATGCGGTGCGTGTGCAGGAGGCGCTTGGCCTCCTCCTGCTCGACGCTCTCGCGCACGGTGACGAGGTTCTCGCGCGTCATCAGTTCATAGACGCGCTGGTCCGGGTCGGAGGCAAAGCGCACATCGCGATTGGTCAGGATGCCGACCAGCCGGCCGGGCCGCTGGCTGCCGATGCCGCCATCCTCGACCACCGGAATGCCGGAGATGCGATGCGCCTTCATCAGGGCCTTGGCGTCGGCGAGCGTCGCGTCCGGCCCGATGACGACCGGATTGACCACCATGCCGCTCTCGAACTTCTTGACCTGGCGCACCTCCTCGGCCTGCTCGTCCGGGTTCAGGTTGCGGTGGATGATGCCGATGCCGCCGGCCTGCGCCATGGCGATGGCGAGCCGCGATTCGGTGACCGTATCCATCGCCGCCGAGATGATCGGCAGCGACAGGTCGATGTCGGGCGCGATCGTGGTGCGGATGTCGGTGTCGGTTGGCAGCACGGCGGAGGCGCCGGGCTGCAGGAGAACGTCGTCGAAGGTCAGGGCGTAATCGCCGCTGGCCGATTGGATGATGGTTGCCATCGCTTGGATCCCGGGGGCTGGCGCGCGCGGGGAGCGCGGCACGCGTTGGCACTGGCGGGTACCACGCCGGGGCGGGCAACAAAAGGGGGCAGTGCGCCGCGTGACTGGACTGTCACAGCGCGGCTGCCGCCCGGCGCCGATCCCCGGTGTGATCGCAACGCCTTGCGCGACCGCCATCGACGCGCCGATGGCGGCTTTCACGCGCAATGGTCGGCGCCGGCCTACGTTCGCAAAACGTTGCCTTTCACTTACGTTCAGGCCAGTGCCGTCGCCGGTGTCAAGGCGCCAGCTGGTAGGTCTCGGGCACGAAGCGGAAGCCGTCGCCGAGCGCTTCCAGATAGCCGACCGAGGGGAACGGCATGTGATAGCCGACAAACGGGATGCGCTCATCGGCGATCATGCCGAGCAGCGAGCGCCGCGTTGCGGCGGCGGCCGCCTTGTCGATGTCGAACAGCACCTCCCAGTCCGGCCGCTGCATCGACAGCACGAAATGGTTGGCCGTGTCGGCGGTCAGCATCAGCGCCTCGCCGCCCGATTCGATGCGGTAGGCCATGTGACCGGGCGTGTGCCCGAACGCCTGCACGGCGGTGATGCCGGAGACCACGTCATCTCCCGGGCTGATGAAGGTTGTCATTGCGGCAAGCGGGACGACCATCGCGCTGACCATCTGCTGCGTGCCCTCGCCTGGCGTACCGGCCAGGTCGGCGGTCGTCCAGAAATCGTACTCCACCTGCCCTGTCACGTAGCGGGCGTTGGGGAAGGCCGGCGCGCCGGCCTCCAACAGCCCGCCGATGTGGTCCGGGTGCATGTGGGTCAGAACGACGATGGTCACGTCCTCTGGTGCGCGGCCCGCCGCGCGCATGTTGGCCGACAAGAGCCCCAGACCGCCGGCGCGCGCGCCTTCGCCGAGCCCGGTGTCGAACAGGATCACCTCGTCGCCGGTGTCGACGAGCGTGGGCGCGAACGGCAGCACCATCCGGCCCGTGGGCAGGAAGTTGTCGACCAGCAGGCTTTCGACGGCTTCGACGGTCTGGTCGGTGCCGAAGACGGCCTGCGGGTTTTCCGCCACGTTGCGGCCGTCGAGCAGAACCGTGACCTCGAACGCGCCGATCATGAATCGGTCGAAGGCCGCCGGTTGCGGCGTGGCGCCAGCGCCCTGCGCCAGGGCGGCGCGGGTCATGATCTGCGGCGCGGCAAGCGCGGTGCCGGCGATGGCGGCGGTCTGGAACAGTCGGCGGCGTGTCGTGGTCATGAAGGGCTCCCGATGCTTGATGGCATTGACACGAGTTGGCGTCCGATCGGGCGTCGACAAGACCCGTCACGACAATGTCATCAAACGGTGGCTGGTCCGATTGGCGTCCGACGTGTCGGGCTCCTCGATTGACCACCGACACGGCCCTTCCGCAGCTGGTGACGTCAGCAACAAAACCGTTGGCACGTGCACCAGTTCACACCGTTCGCCGCAAGGGCCGCGAAATGGCTCCCTGTTTCCACATCAATATGCCGCTGAGGGCGAGCCCGGGGGTCACCACGAACCGGGTTATCGCCCTGAACAGCGCGTCGGAACC
>CAZSFA010000286.1:0-2520 GCA_964606055.1 uncultured Oceaniradius sp.
TGTCGCGTCAGGTTGACACTATAGACAGAACGGCCTCGTTCCAACCGGCGGGGCCCGGTTTTGGAGTACGTGTCACGCGACCTTCATTCTCGCCGGCGATTTCCGGCATGGGCGTGCCGTGCGGATTGGCGACGATGAAGCCGCGATCGGCGGCCTCCAGCATCTCGATGTCGTTGGGGGCGTCGCCCAGCGCAACCGTGAACGCGGTCTCGTCGCCGAGCAGCACGCGCTTGATTTCGGCCATGCGGCCAGCCTTGGTGCCGCCAAACGAAAGGGTGAGAAACCGGCCACCGGAACGGGCCGACACGCCCTGATCGGCGAGCCATGTGACGAACGCCTGCCGGCTGGCGTCGTCGCCGGACCAAAGGCCGGGCTCGGAGAACCGGCGATCGCCTGCGCGGGCAGCTGATTGCGGGTCGAGACTGGTTGCGGCCGCGATGCCGTCGATGCCGAGGTCGCCGAAGCCTTTGAAGCAGGTTCTCAAGTCGTCGGGTGCCCGATCGAGAATGGCGCGCAGGCGGCGATAGTCGCCGGCTTCACCCGTGCCTCCGGCGGACCCGTCCGGCGGCAGGACGCCGGCGCCGTTCTCCACGATGGCCGGGCAGTGGGCAAAACCGATCTCGGCGCGCAGCGGCGCGATCTCGGCTGCCGTCTTCGACGATGCCAGCACCAGCGGAATGCCGGCTGCGCGCAACCGGTCCAGCGCCGGCTCCGCCGCCCGCCAGTCATAGCTGGCGTGGTCGAGCAGTGTGCCGTCGAGGTCGGAGAAGATGATCATGGCGCTTTCTTGCAAGTGAGATGCCATGGTTTTGGCCTGCCGTTGCGATGCCTCCTACCGCATATCCCATTTGCGATGCTTCATCGCAAAAGCTGTTTTGCGCCTGCATGGAGTTTATCGTCGGCCAATGATTCCGGCGATGCGTGAACGCCGGCCGATACCTGCCATCCATCATATCGCTCTGGGGGACCGACATGCACCGCACATCTCAACTGGCCATTGTTGCCATGGCCACGGCCCTTGTCGCACCGGCGTTTGCCGCTGATCAGGGGCCCCATGTTTCGGGCTACGGCTTCTTTGGCGAGGTTGAACTGGGCGGCACGGCCTTCTGGATCGGCGGCGACGCGGTCAACGACAACGTCGTCGAGAGCTACCAAGGCCTCAATGCTGCCGCCCGTCTCGGCGCGCGTCTCGACAATGGCATCCATCTTCAGGGTGATGCGACCGGGGAGTACACGACTGTCGACGGCGGCACCCCCGCTCCCGACGACGAGAACGAGTCCTACAAGAGCAGCGCGACGCTGACCGGGCATCTGGCCTATGCCTATGGAGGCGGCATTGTCGGCGGTTTTGCAGGGGCGCTGTGGACCGACCAGGACAATGACGCAACGGACACGTCCCGGCGCTACTTCGCCGGCGCCCAGGGCCGCCACCTGGTCATGCCCGACATCGCGGTCTTCGGTCAGGCAGGCTACCTCTGGGGCACGGGTGGTGATGACGACGATGGCCTCGATTCGATCCGGGACGCCTGGTTCGGCCGCGCCGGAGCGTCTTACTATCTTGACGATTCAACACGCCTTTCTGGCGCCGTTCTCTACATGGATGGCGAAATGGATGACGATGGCGGTGACCCGGCTCGCGTCTGGAGCATCGATCTGGACGCCGAACGGCAGTTCACGGCGAACGGTCTGAGCGGTTTTGCGCGCTACAGCTACACCAACCTTTATCAGGGAGGCGGCGAAGACGAGACCATCACCGAGAACACGGTCTCGGTGGGGCTGAAATGGCGGTTTGGTGCCGGCGCGTCGAGCTTGAAAGACGCCGACTTCAACGGCGCGATCACCAACATGCCGAACTTCGCCCGCATCGCGGCGCAGACTGGCGGGCCGCTCGAATAGAGAGGCCACGCCCTTGGGGCTGGCGGCGTCTCAGCCGTCGCGCCAGGAGTATTCCGGTTCATAGCCCAACACGCGGCGCGCCTTGTCGATCGACAAAAGCGTTTCGTTCCCGGTGACCGCCTTGCGCATTTCGACGTCCGGGAACATCCGCGCCATCAGCTCCGCGCTCGGCGTCTGCATCGTGGTATCGGCATTGGCGATGATGAAATGGTCCGCGCCGCCGTCGATCGTCGCGTGCAGCGCCTTTTCGCAGGCCTGGGCGCAATCGCGCGCGTCGATATAGCCCCAAAGGTTCCACTGTCGCAGGGCCGGATCGTGCTGCCAGCCGGCAAACGCCTTGTAGTCTTCCGGCTCCATGACGTTGGAAAAACGCAGGCCCACGAACGTCGCGTCCCGGTTCCAGCGATGCATCTGGCGGGCCATTTCCTCGCCCAGATCCTTGGTCAGCGAGTAGACGCTGTTCGGCCACATCGGATGGTCTTCGTCGACGGGCGCATAGGCCGGCGGATTGTCGGGGCCGAACGGCAGGCCCAGCGTGGTCTCGCTCGATGCCCAGACGATGCGGCGGATGCCGGCGCGCAATGCCGCATCGAACACCGCATAGGTCGACAGCATGTTGATGCG
>CAZSFA010000287.1:0-2520 GCA_964606055.1 uncultured Oceaniradius sp.
GCGCTCAGCCGCTCCATAACCGCGTCTTCGACGTCTTCATTCGAATAGACGTTCTGGACGTCATCATCGTCGTCGAGCGCGTCGAACAGCTTGAACAGCGTGCCGGCCCTGGCCTCGTCGATCGGCGTGCGGTTCTGCGGTTTCCAGATCGTGTTGACGGATTCGGCTTCGCCCAGCGCCTCCTCGAGCGCCTTGGAGACGCTGCCCAGATCCTCGAACGCGCAGGTGATGGTGTGGCCGTCCTCGTCGGTCTCGACATCGTCGGCGCCCGCTTCGATCGCCGCTTCCATGACCGTGTCGGCATCGCCCGCCTCGGGCTTGTAGACGATCTCGCCCACCCGATCGAACATGAACGAGACCGAACCGGTCTCGCCCAGCGACCCGCCGTTCTTGGAAAAGCAGGCGCGGATGTTGGAGGCCGATCGGTTGAGATTGTCGGTCAGCGCCTCGACGATGACCGCGACGCCGCCCGGGCCGTAGCCCTCATAGCGCATCTCCTGATAGTCCTCGCCGCCGGCGCCGGTGCCCTTGTTGATCGCGCGCTGGATGTTGTCCTTGGGCATGGACTGGCCCTTGGCGTTCTGCACGGCCAGCCGCAGGCGCGGGTTCATGTCCGGATCGGCCACGCCGCCGCCCATCTTGACCGCGACCGTGATCTCCTTGGACAGGCGCGAAAACAGCTTCGAGCGCGCCGCGTCCTGCCGGCCCTTGCGGTGCATGATGTTCTTGAATTTGGAATGACCTGCCATGACACTCCCGACGGTCTTTGTGGGTGATTGCCGGCGCTTTTAGGAAAGAACGCCGGGCAGGTCCAGCAGCGCCCGCCCTCGGCGTGGCCAGGACCGGCTGCCAGGACCAGTCGAAAGGACCGGCCGCCAAGACCGGCGCGCTGTTTCGTCGGCCCGGCGGCTTGCGCGCCACGGCAAAGCTGGCACACTGACGCCGATCCCCGGAGGCTCCGACCATGCGCCCGTTGGCACTGCTCGCCATCCCCGTCGCCGCCATCGCCCTGTTCACGACCGGCGCGCCGCCCGCCAACGCACAGGACGCCGGCGACGAACCGGTCAGCCAGTGCCTTGCGATCGCGCAGTCGCTGCCGCGCGTGATGTTCGCCTCGGCCACCGCAAGCCCGCTCGACACGCAAGCCGATGGCGATGTGACGATCACCTTTGCCGGCCATTCGACCTACCAGATCGAAACGCCGGCCGGCGTTCTGATCGCAACGGACTATTCGGGCGTCTACGGCCACACGCCGACGCCGCGCGTCATCACCATGAACCGCGCCCATTCGACCCACTATACGCTCAATCCGGACCCGGCGATCGAATATGTGTTCCCCGGCTGGGACACCGAAAACCCCGACGGCGCCGACCATGATGTGGTGGTCGATGACGTCTATGTGCGCAATGTGACCACCGACATTCGCCGTTGGGGTGTCGGCGCCAACCAGAACTCGATCTTCATCTTCGAGGTGGCGGGGCTGTGCATCGGCCATTTGGGCCATCTGCACCATGCGTTGGCCGAGGATCACTATGTCCAGATCGGCCGGCTGGACATAGTGATGGTGCCCGTCGATGGCGGGCTGACGCTGTCCCATCAGGGCATGGCCGAGATCACGACCCGGCTCCGGTCTTCGATCGTCCTGCCCATGCACCTGCGCGGCAACGCGATCAGCCGTTTCGTCACGCTGATGGGCGCCGATTGGGCCGTCGATTATCTCGAAGGCGACACGATCACGGTCAATGTGCGCGCCCTGCCGCGCCAGCCGACAATCGTCGTGCCCGAAAGCCTGTCCTGGCGCGGCTGAACCGGAACCCCGACTTGACCGCGCCAACCCATCCCGCATCCTTCTTTGATCTGGCAAACGGCGAGAGCTGGACGACGGGCGACGCCGCGAATGCTCATCGCGGCTGGCTGCTCGACAGGCTGGCCGACACGGCGCGCTATGACCCGATCTGGGTCTTGGAGGACGATCCGGCCGCGACGCCGATCCGGCTCAATCTGATCGAG
Organism: uncultured Oceaniradius sp.; assembly: GCA_964606055.1. GTDB lineage: Bacteria > Pseudomonadota > Alphaproteobacteria > Rhizobiales > Rhizobiaceae > Roseitalea. The sequence continues at coordinate 2,011 of CAZSFA010000287.1, forward strand.
CATGTCGAGGGGCAGCGCGCCGAACTGCGCATCGGCAACGGCGAGACGATCGGCACACTGTTGATAGAAGTGGACCCCTCCGGCTGGCTTGCGGTCCGGATGGACATCGGCAGGAAGACGGTCTTTGAGGCCTATGTGGACCGGCCCTATGAGGAGGTCGCCTTGTGGCCGCCCGGCGCCAATGACACATTTGGCGAGCCGCCCGGCCGCATGGGCAAACGGTTCAACTGGGTGTGCCTGTCGGTGGATGCCTGGCCCGAGCTGGCGCCTCTAACGCCACTCGCCTACCTCAATCTGGTGGTCAACGAGGACTAGGCGTCAGCGCATCTCGGCGAGCGCGAACAGTTCGGTGATGAACTCGTAGCACATCGTCATCTCGATCGCCTCGGGATCGTAGAACGCATTGGGTTCGCCGCACTCGGCGCCCGACACGCGCGGCGGCTCGTCCCAGTCGAACGTCTCGCCCAGATAGCCGGCGATGTCTTCCAGAATACCGGTCGAAACCAGATA
>CAZSFA010000288.1:0-2519 GCA_964606055.1 uncultured Oceaniradius sp.
TAGGCGCGGCCCATGAAGTGCAGGTCCTGATCCTTGTAGAGCGTGCCCGGTCCTGGAAGCTGATTGCCGAGGACCGCCGAGATCAGCGAGGCCACCCATAATGACGGCGCAATCGCGTCATCGGGCGAGCCGTCGCCATTGTGGTCGCCCTTGGGAAGATGAACCGGATTGTGATTGTCCGACGAGGACGCGTAAATCAGGAAATCCTCGACGCGGCACAGGCGCTTGGTCGACGCTTCCATGCCGACCTCAAGATCGTCATAGGTCGTGTTGGTGTATGTGTTCATCTGATCCCGGTGCCCTTGAGCGCCCGATTCCCTTTCGCAGCCGCTGGCCGGTTATGCCCATCGTCCGGCGCTCAGTCTACGGGATCGACATGATGCGGCAAACGGGTTCGGACCATGCCATAGCGCAACCGCGTGAAGGAACTGTTGCGGTTCTCTTGTACAGCACAGGCGCCGTGAGGGCCCGCCGTCGATACTGTGTCAGCGCGGGCGCACGCCGTTGAGCAGGATCGACAGCACGGCCTGGGCCGCATGGTCGCCGAAGCCGGGTTTTTCAGCCTGGCCGCCCATGATCGCGCCGATCTGAACCTCGAAGTCGGCGTAATGCTGCGTTGTCGCCCAAATCGCAAAGATCAGGTGGTGCGGATCGACCGGCGCGAGCCGGCCCTCATCGATCCAGCGGCCGATCACGGCCGCCTTGGCGTCGACAAGGGTCTTCAGGCGCGTCGTCAGGAAGTCCATCACCAGCGGAGCCCCGCGCAGGATCTCGCTGGCGAACAGGCGCGATGCTTCCGGCGCCTCCAGGGACATTTGGAGCTTTGCCGTCACATAGCGGCGAAGTTCCTCGATCGGGTCGCCATCGGGATCGATCTCCGCGAACGGCTCCAACCATTCCTCGACCGTCCGCTCGATGGCGGCGCGATAGATGTCCTCCTTGGAGCGGTGATAGTAGAGAAGGTTGGTCTTGGACATGCCGGCGCGTTCGGCGATTCGGTCGATCGTCGCGCCCCGGAACCCGTCGGTCGAAAAGACATCGAGCGCGGCCTGCATGATCAGCGCGCGGTTTTCGGTCTGGATGCGGCTCTGCCGGCCGTTGCCCTGTGCTGCTGAGCCTGCCGGCACGCAAGACCTCCCGGAATGAACGATGGCGGGGCACCGCCGTCGCGTTTGCGCCTTGACCGCGATGGCACCCTCCCATAGCGTCCGAATTTGACCGGTTAGTCAAGTTTTGAACCTGTGTGGTCGGGACTCCGGCATAGTTCAGTTGGAGGCTTTTTCATGAGTGCAGCAGGCGACATCATCCACAACGCGATCGGCGGTGCGTTGCACATGTCGGCGTCCGAACGGCGCCAGCCGGTGTTCAATCCCGCAACGGGCGAACCGGTGGCCGAACTGCCGCTGTCGACGAGCGCGGAACTGAACCAGGCCGTGGCCGCCGCCAAGGATGCTGCCGACGCTTGGGGCAGGATGCCGCCGGCGCGACGCGCCCGCTACATGTTCAACTTCAAGGCGCTGCTGGACGCCCATGCCGACGACATCGCGCGGGCGATTTCGCGCGAACACGGCAAGACCCATGACGACGCGCTGGGTGAAGTCGCGCGCGGCATAGAGGTGGTCGAGTTCGCCTGCGGCATCCCCAGCCTGATCAAGGGCGAGTTCTCGCGCAATGTCGGCCCGTCGATCGACAGCTATGCCGACCGGCAGCCGCTGGGCGTGGTTGCCGGCATCACGCCGTTCAACTTCCCGGCCATGGTGCCGCTGTGGATGTATCCGGTCGCCATCGCCTGCGGCAACACATTCATCCTCAAGCCGTCCGAGCGCGATCCCTCCGCACCGATGCTGGTCTACGACCTGTTCAAGAAGGCCGGCTTCCCCGATGGCGTTTTGAACGTGGTGCATGGCGACAAGGAAGTCGTCGACGCGATCCTCGACCATCCGGACATCAAGGCGGTGAGCTTTGTCGGGTCGACGCCGATCGCGCACTACGTCTACACGCGCGGCACGGCGGCCGGAAAGCGCGTTCAGGCGCTCGGCGGCGCCAAGAACCACATGGTCGTGATGCCCGATGCCGACATGGACAAGGCGGCTGACGCACTGATGGGCGCGGGCTACGGGTCCGCCGGCGAGCGCTGCATGGCGATTTCGGTCGCGGTGCCGGTCGGCGAGGGAACCGCCGACGCGCTGGTCTCCAAGCTCAAGCCGCGCGTCGAGAGCCTGCGCATCGGCCCGTCGACCGACCCCGATGCCGACATGGGGCCGTTGGTCACCAAACAGGCGCAAGAAAAGGTGCTGGGCTACATCGACAAGGGCGTCGACGAAGGCGCCGATCTGGTCGTCGACGGGCGCGGCTTCTCGCTGCAAGGCTACGAGGACGGCTATTTCGTGGGCGGTACGCTGTTTGACCGCGTCACCACGGACATGACGATCTACCGCGAAGAGATCTTCGGCCCGGTTCTGTCGGTCGTGAGCGCCAAGACCTATGAGGACGCCGTGCACATGATCGACGATCACGAG
>CAZSFA010000289.1:0-2518 GCA_964606055.1 uncultured Oceaniradius sp.
AGGACGACCGCCATGATGCCGGTCTTGCGTTCGATCCGGCCCGAGGCCCCTCGCACGAGAACCGCGTCCAGAAGCCCGGGCTGAAACGCCTCGATCTGGCTGCACGGATTGCGCAGGCCCGTCACTTCGATCGTGGCCAAAGCGCCGATCTTGAGCACGGCCCCACGCGGCAGTGACAGAAGATCGATGCCGGCCGTGGTGATGTTCTCGCCCAGATCGCCGGGCGCGACCGAAAAGCCCTTCGCGCGCAACTCATCGAACAGTTCGCAATGGATCAGATGCACCTGCCGCAGGTTGGGTTGCGTGGGGTCGGCGCGCACGCGCGAGCGATGCTTGACCGTGGCGCCGGCATGGGCATCGCCTTTCACGCCGATGCCGGCGATCAGGTCGACCCGCGGCACGACCTTCTTGGAAAAGCGGTGTTCAGCATCGGCGGCCAACGCAACCACATGTGCACCCATGCGCAGCTCCTCCAGCCGGCGGCGACGGCACCCATGCCGGCGTTCGGAACCGGCCTGTGTTCGCCAAGGTTTTCCCGTCCGGCGGGCCGCATAGATTCCAAGCATATTGTGCGGCGCGCCTTGAATCGCCTCAACCGCACCCTTGGTGTGCGCGCGGCCCAGGTGCTAGAGGGCGCCGACCAGGCAATCGGTCTGTACGGCGCGGCGCCGGCAAGACCAAGTCCATCATGGAGCAACGGCATGGGCACGGCAACGCTTGCCACGACATTCGGCGCATTCTTCGCCATCATGAATCCGTTCGTCAACCTGCCGCTTTTTCTGGCACTGACATCGGGCTTCACGGTTGCCGAGCAACGCGCCCTGGCCTTGCGGGTCACGCTGATCTCGGCGGCAATGTGTGGCGTCATCCTGATTGGCGGCCGGCAGATCATCGATTTCTTCGGCATCACCGTCGATCAGTTTCGCATTGCCGGCGGCATCGTTCTGGCGCACATCGCCTGGTCGATGCTCAACGGCCAGAGCATCGCCTCCCATCATGGCGCGAAGCACGAACAGCAGGACATGAAGGAGCTGACCAGCCTCGCCTTCTACCCAATGGCCTTCCCGATGATCGTTGGACCCGGAACGATTGCCACGCTGATCATCTATGCCGGACACGCATCGGGGCTGTCGGATCTGGCTCAAACAGGCGCGGTCGTGGCAACCGTTCTTGTGCTGTTGTTTGTGGTCCTGTTCTTTGCCTCTTTCTTTGGCCGGGTGCTGACTGAAACGATGCGGGTCATCATGACGCGTCTGATGGGCATGATCCTGCTTTCGATTGCCGTCGCCATGATCCTGACCGGCATCACGAACATCTTTCCCGCAGCCGGGTAGACCCGCATGCTTGCGCGGCCGGCGCGGGGTATCCGAAGGGCCTTCGATCAGCACAGGTCGCCACAACGCAGGCTGTGAGGGCGTCAATCCTCCTCGGCCAGCGATTCATCGATATCGGTGAGGATGTCCAGATCGGGCCGCCCGGCCGCGCGGTAGGCGGCAACGGCCGCTTCGATGCTGTCCTCGTCGCATCGCGCGGCGGGCGCGTCGATCAGCGAGGCGGCGGCATGCAGGCCGACCTCGGCCAGCCGGTCGTCGACGTCGCCGATGGCGGCCTCGATCATCGCCTGCACCCGCGCCACATCGGTCACGGTGCCGTTGGCGGCAAGAAGACCGAGCGCGTTGACCAGGGCGGCGCGGGCAAAGGGCGTGGCGGCGCGTTCGGCCAACTCGAACAGACCGGATGTGATCGCCGGTTCGGCCTGTTCCAGCCCGCCCGACAGAATCCATGAGGCCTTGAAGGCATCGTCGGCGGCCCAGCCCGGTTGCGCCGAACCGTCGATCTCGGCAAGGCGTTCGGGCAGCCAGGCGCGCAACATCGCCGAGCGTTGTGCGACCGCCTGCGCCTGAAGCGTTGCGAGCCGTTCGGCGAGCGCGTCCTCGCCCCGCTCGCGCATGGCGTGGACCGCGTGGCCGATCACGATGGCGAGCGTCGGGCCGAATGTGGTCGCGGCAATGGCGAGTACATCGTCGCCGATCCGATCCAGCAAGATCGCGTTCGCCTCGGGACGGTGCTTGAGCAGGACGCCGGAGACGAGATCGCGGTGCAGTTCGGGATGGCCGGCATGATCGCGATAGCCGGGCTGCTGCATCAGCCAGATCATCGCCTGCAACACCGGAACGCGCCCGCGATAACGGCGGCGCAGCGCTTCGTAGACAATGCGCGGATCGCGGTCCGCAGCCGTCAGCCCGTCCATGACGCGGGCGACATCGTCTTGCGAAGCGCCCTCGGTCGGCAGCGCCTCAAGCGCGGCGAAGACCGTTTCGGCCTCGGGAGACAGTTCGGATTGGTTGCGGCTGGTCATCAACGAAAAAGCCTGCGGGACGGATCCCGCAGGCTAGACCGCTTCGCGCGCGATTGCGACCTACTGCGCCAGAACGGCCAGCAGCAACAGCGCGACGATGTTGGTGATCTTGATCGCCGGGTTCACGGCCGGGCCGGCGGTGTCCTTGTAGGGATCGCC
>CAZSFA010000290.1:0-2509 GCA_964606055.1 uncultured Oceaniradius sp.
TGGGAGCGGATCGACAGCGGCACCGACGGCGCGATCACAGCTGACCGCGTGGGCGCCTATCTGAACGCCAATCCCGAAACGACAGCCTATTTCGATACCGGCCTTTGGCATGCGGCCGTCGCGCGCGTTCTGACCGACCGCAACGTCGCACCCGGCGAGGTGCTTCTCGGCGGTTTTGACCTCGTGCCCGAGGTGCTCGACCAGATGAGCGCCGGCTACATTCAGGTGCAGGTCGACCAGCAGCCCTACATGCAGGGCTTCATCAGCGTCATGCAGGCTTACCTCGCTCATGAGGTCGACCTGTCGCCGACCGATGTCGACACGGGCCAGGGCCTTGTCTTCCCCGATCAGGTCGAGGCGATCATGGAACTGTCCGCGCAGGGCAAGCGCTGACCCGACTTCCGATTGGCGGGCGCCGACCGGCGCCCGCTTCTTTCATTCACCGAAGCATTCAAGGTTGGGCGCCGTGCGATGAAACGCCTGCTCAAGACATCGATGGAGAAGCCGGAGTTCGCGGTGATCGCGCTGCTGACGGTTCTCATCATCGTTTTCCAGTTCCTGTCCGATGGCGTGTTCCTGAACGCCAACAACCTGCGCGGCGTGCTGGGCATCGTTCCGGAAGTCGCGCTGGTCGCCATCGGCGTGACGCTTTTGATGATCTGCGGCGAGTTCGACCTTTCGGTCGGCTCGGTGTTTGCGCTGATGCCGATGACGATGGCCGTCCTGATGGTGGATGGCTGGGCATTCGTGCCCGCGGTCGCGGCCGGGTTCGGCGTCTGCATCCTTGTCGGCCTGACCAATGGCATCATCACCGTCAAGTTCGGTATTCCCAGCTTCATCACGACGCTGGGCATGCTGTTCATGGCACGTTCGCTGACGGTCGTCATCTCGGGCGGATTTCCGCCGCGCCTGTCGCCGGACATTCCGCGTTGGCTGTTCACGCAGTTCGTCGGTCCGGGCGAATTGTTCCGTATGTCGTTCCTGTGGTTCCTGGTGATCGCGATCTTCTTTTCATGGCTTCTGGCCAAAACCAATTTCGGCAACTGGGTGCGCGCGACCGGCGGTTTCCTGCCGGCCGCGACCGCGATGGGCATTCCGACCGCGCGGGTGAAGATCGCCTGTTTCGTGATGTGCTCGATGCTCGCCGGGTTCGCTGGCATGATCCAGGTGTTGCGGCTCGGCTCGCCCCTGCCGTCGATCGGCGAGGGGCTTGAGCTTCAAGCCGTCGCGGCCGCTGTCATCGGGGGCACCGCGCTGACTGGCGGCATCGGCTCGATCCTTGGCGGGATTTTGGGCGCGGTGCTGATCCGCGTCATCGACAACGGCATGGTGCTCAGCCAGGTCGATGCCAACTGGTTCCGCTTTGCGGTCGGCTTCCTGACGGTGCTGGCGGTGATCGGCAACGCCTGGCTGCGGCGGCGCGCCAAGGCGATCAAGGTGGAGGTCAAGGACGAGCCATGACGACACCCATCATATCCGTTCGCGATCTGCACAAATGGTATTCGGGCGTTCACGCGCTCAAGGGTGTTTCGCTCGACATCCAGCCCAATGAGGCGCTTGGTTTGGTCGGTGACAATGGCGCGGGCAAGTCGACGCTGATCAACATCCTGTCGGGCCTGCACCAGCCCGACGATGGTACGGTCGAACTCGACGGCAGGCCGGTCAGCATCCCCAATCCGAAGGCGGCGATGCAGTTGGGCATCGAGACGATCTACCAGTACAACGCGATGGTCCCGGACATGACGATCGCGCGCAACCTGTTCATTGGGCGCGAACCGATCAAGTTCGGTTTCGGCGGCATCGGCATTCTGGACGAGAAGAAGATGCGTGCCGAAAGCGTTGCGGCGATCGCCGATGTCGATCTGCATCTGCGCTCGCCGGACGCGCTGGTGGGCGAGTTGTCGGGCGGTCAGCGGCAGGGCGTTGCAATCGCGCGGGCGATGCACTTCAAGTCCAAGGTGATGATCCTCGACGAGCCGACCAACCATTTGTCGGTCAAGGAGACCAATAAGGTGATCGGATTCGTCCGTTCGCTCAGCGAGCAGAGCGTGACATCGATCTTCATCAGCCACAACATGCATCACGTCTTTGCCTGCTGCGACCGGATCGTGGCGATGGCGCTGGGCGAGATCGTGCTCGACAAGCCGGTCTCGGAGACGTCGATCGACGAGGTGCACGATGTCCTTTAGGCGCAATTGAGGGAGGGGCCGATGGCTGCACTGGATGGTAAGAAGGCGCTGATCACGGGCGGGCTCGGTTCACTTGGCCGCGCGCAGACTGCGCGTCTGGTCGCCGGAGGTGCTCAGGTGACGATCCTTGAGCGCCCGGACATCGAAGACGGCGTTGCGCGGTCCGAGGCGCTGGGCGCCCGGTTCCTGCCGTGCGACCTCAACGATCTGGCGACGGCACAAGCGAAGGTTCGGGACGCGATGTCGGCAGCGGGTGGCTATGACATCCTGATCAACAACGCCGCGCTGATCATCAACCGGCCCTACGACCAGTTCACGCT
>CAZSFA010000291.1:0-2487 GCA_964606055.1 uncultured Oceaniradius sp.
TTTCGCTGTCCTGCGTCCACTGCGTGCCGGGCAGCATGAAGCGATACTGGTTGCCGGTGGTTGCGTCGCGCGCGGTGAACGATTGCCGCGTTTCTGTGCCGGTGTCGATCGCCGTCAGCGTGATGCCTTCGTCGGCGATCATCCGTTGCAGGCGCTCGCCGGTCGAACCGCCGGTCACGACCAGCGCCCGCGAAGTGCCGCCCAGCTTGGCGACGGCGCGCGAAACGTTGATGCCGCCGCCACCGGGGTGGAACTGCGGCGGGCCGCAGCGCAGCTTCACATCGGCCTGCAACTCCGGCACATCGGCAGCAACATCAAGCGCCGGGTTGAGCGTGATGCTCAGGATCGGTTTCTGGTCCATGTCGGTGGTTAGCTCTGCGAAAGAAGGCCGGGCGGCCAGTTGTATCAGCGGTGCGGGGCGGCGCAAGTCGCCATCAGGCAGGGCGGGCCAAGGCGGCCTTGAGGGCATGCCAGCTTGCCTTGGGCGTGCGCGCCAGCGTGTCATAGTCGACATGCACGATGCCGAAGCGCTTGTCGTAGCCCAGCGCCCATTCATAATTGTCCAGAAGCGACCAGATCGTATAACCCTTGACCGGCACGCCGGCCGCCATGGCGCGGCGCATCGCGTCCACATACTGCTGCAGATAAGCGATGCGCGCTGCGTCGTCGACGGCGCCGCCGACGAGGTGGTCGTCATTGGCCATGCCGCTTTCCGAGATGTAGAGCGGCAGGCCGCCGGTGTGGCTTTCGGCGATCCATTTGAGCAGCCATTCGAAGCTGTCGGGCGCGATCTCCCAGTCCATCGCCGTCTTGGGCAAGGGACCCTCGACCTCGGTCAGCGACGGCCACACCGATGACGGGTCCGCGGCGATCAGCTTGCGCGTGTAATTGTTGATGCCGAGCCAGTCGAGCGGCTGGCCGATCCGGTCCATGTCGTCCTGCCAGTTGGCCGGCAGATGCGGCTCGAGCCCGGCCAGCGCCGCTTCCGGATAGCGCTTTGCGAACAGCGCGCTCAGAAACCACTCATTGTAGATCGCGTGATAGGTGCGCGTGGCGGCCGCGCTCGCCGCGCTGTCGTCGGCCGGTTCGACCGGCTCGAAGTTGAGGTAGATGCCCAAATTGGGCTGGCCGTGCCCGCGCAAAACGTCCATCGCCTTGCCATGGGCGACCAGCACATGGTGCATGGCGCGCGCGGCGGCGCGGATGTCGCGCAGGCCCGGCGCGTGCGCGCCCAGAAAATGGCTCAGCCACGCGATGCACCAGGGTTCGTTGAAGGTGCCCGTCGCCCACATCCGGTCGCCGATGCGCCCGATGACGTGGTCGGTGAAGGCAGCGAACCGGTCGGTCGTTGCGCGATTGCGCCAGCCGCCCTGATCGGCGAGCGCCGCCGGCAACTCCCAATGGTGCAGCGTCAGCATCGGCTTGATGCCGCGGGCCAGAAGGGCATCGGTGAGCCGGTCGTAGAAGTCGAGGCCTTCGGCGTTGACCTGTTCGCCGTCCGGCATAACGCGCGCCCATGAGACGGAAAACCGGTAGTGGTCGAGATTGGCCGCCGCGATCAGATCCGCGTCTTCGGCATAGCGATGATAGTGGTCGCACGCGATCGCGCCGTCCTCGCCATTGCGCGTGTTGCCGGGCGTTGCCGCGAACGTGTCCCAGTGCGACGGCCCGGCGCCGCCGAACGATGCGCCCTCGATCTGGTAGGCCGATGCGGCGACACCGAACAGGAAACCGGCGGGAAAGTCTGTGCGGGAGAAGTCGAACTGCATGGATGGTCGCCTCTGGCCAGGGGCCGTTGCGAAAGCGGCCACCCATCGGCTTGAACACGAAATGCGCCCAAATCTCAAGACGAACCGGCCCCGTACGGCAAGGGCCGGCGGACCGGCACAAGCCGCGCGCGGCAAAGAGAAACCCGGCGCCGAGGACGCCGGGTTCCGAAGGGCCATTCCGGCCTTGGGGGATCGGTCGATCAGACCGAATAGTACATGTCGAATTCGACCGGGTGCGGCGTCTGCTCGAAGCGGATGTTCTCCTCTTCCTTGAGCTCCAGATACGCCTCGATCTGGTCGTCGTCGAAGACACCGCCGGCCTTGAGGAAGTCGCTGTCTTCGCGCAGCGCCTCAATCGCCTCGCGCAGCGAGCCGCAGACGGTCGGAATGCCCTTGAGCTCTTCCGGCGGCAGGTCGTACAGATCCTTGTCCATGGCTTCGCCCGGGTGCAGCTTGTTCTTGACGCCGTCCAGACCCGCCATCAGCATCGCCGCGAACGCCAGATAGGGGTTGGCGGTCGGGTCGGGGAAGCGCACTTCGACGCGCTTGCCCTTGGGCGAGCCAGAGAACGGGATGCGGCACGAGGCCGACCGGTTGCGCGCCGAATAGGCGAGCAGAACCGGCGCTTCGAAGCCGGGCACCAGACGCTTGTAGGAGTTGGTCGACGCGTTGGTGAACGCATTCAGCGCCTTGGCATGCTTGATGATGCCGCCGATGT
>CAZSFA010000292.1:0-2452 GCA_964606055.1 uncultured Oceaniradius sp.
TCGATGCGCGCCATCGTCGGCAAGCCGTCCAACCAGACCTACTTCTTCCACGACGAGATCGACCACGTGGTCTACGACCCCTATTGGGGCGTGCCGCAATCGATCATCGTCAACACCTACCTGCCCAAGCTGTGGCGCGATCCGAGCTATCTGGACCGCAACGGTTTCATCGTGACCACGCAATCGGGCCGGCAGGTCTCCTCGCGGTCGATCAACTGGCACCAGTACAACGGCAAGGTGCCGTTCAACGTCCGCCAGAAGCCCGGCCCGCGCAACGCGCTGGGCGAGTTGAAGATCATGTTCCCCAATCGGCACTCGATCTACATGCATGACACGCCGGCCCGCGACCTGTTCGGCCACTCGTCGCGCGCCTATTCGGCCGGCTGCGTGCGGCTGGAAGATCCGCGTGCAATGGCTGCCGCCGTGCTCGGCAAGGACGTCACCCACGTCGCAGCGCAGTTGGGCGGCTATGAGCAGGTCGAACGGCTCGACACCAAGGTGCCGGTGTTCGTCGGCTACTTCACGGCCTGGCCGAACGATGAGGGTTCGGTGTCCTATCATCCGGACATGTACAAGCGCGACGCCTATCTCGCCAAGGCGCTGGACGCCATCGGCGACGCGCGCAACCCGCTCGGCACGATCTGATCGATCGCCCGCATGATCCGACAAAAAACGCCGCCTCTTGGGGCGGCGTTTCTGCTTGCGGTGACGGCGCCGCGGTGTCCGATCAGCCGATCCGTTCGATGCAGGCCGTTACAACGCCCGAACTGACCATGCCGAGCTTGCGGGCCGCACCCTTGGAGACATCGACGATCCGGCCGGCGATGAACGGTCCGCGATCGTTGATGCGCACCACGACCGACTTGCCGTTTGCGCGATTGGTCACGCGCACCTTGGCGCCGAAGGGCAGCGATTTGTGGGCGGCCGTCATGGCCTCCGGGTTCATCATCTCGCCCGATGCGGTCTGCGAGTGCAGCGCATACCAGCTGGCCTTGCCGCACTGATCGGCGGCTTGGGCGTCCGATGCGGCGATGCCGAATGCCGCGAACGCGATGATGCCCGCGCCAAACGCGCGCGGAAGAAAACTCGATGTCGTCATGGTCTGGCCCTGAACTCCTTGGTGCCGATGTCCCGGCCGCTCAGGTCGCAAGCGCGCGCCAGCTTCCATCCGCCCACATCCGCGACAATGCGGAGCGGTAATCGGGATGATGGAAGCTGAACCCCTGGCCTTTGACCTTCGCGTTCGAGACGCGTTTGTTCTCGCCGTAAAAGGAACGGGCCATGGGCGACAATGTGGCAGTCTCGAAGTCCAGTTCGGGCGGCGGATCAACTTTCATGACAGAGGCGGCATAAGCGACAACGTCCTGCGGCGGGGCCGGCTCGTCATCGGTGATGTTGTAGATGCCGTCGGCGCGCCGTTCGGACAGGAACGCAAGCGCGCGGGCGATATCCTCGACATGGATGCGGTTGAAGACCTGGCCGGGCTTGACCAGCCGGCGGGCGCGGCCCGCGGCGAGGTTGACCAGCCCGTTGCGGCCGGGCCCGTAAATGCCGGACAGGCGCAGGATCGCCAGCGGAAGGCCACGTGCATCGGCAAAGGCGCGCCAGGCGTTTTCGGCGGCAAGGCGCTGGATGGACCGGGCCGAGACCGGGCGCGGCTTGGTCTCTTCGTCAACCCAGTTGCCGTCATGATTGCCGTAGACACCGACCGTCGACAGATAGGCGATCCACTGCAACCCTTGCGCCGCATCAAGGGCCTCGCGCGCCGCGTTCAGCACCGGATCGCCGGATTCGCCGGGCGCGATCGAGACGACCAGATCGGTGGCGGCCCGCAACGCCCGCGCCAGATCGTCTTCCGGCGTCTGACCGTCGAACAGGACGGGTTCGATGCCGATGGCTGCGAGCGCGCCGGCCTTGTCGGCGCTGCGCGTGGTGCCGATCACCCGGCCACCGCCCTGCGCGAGGCGTTGGCCATAGGCGCGGCCCGAATAGCCCGCGCCCAGGATCATCGTCGTGGAATCAGGCATGGGCGGGCTCGCGTGACAGAGCAGTGCGCCACTCGGCGCGGACTTCGGGATCGGTCTCGTTGCGACCATGGGTGGCATGAACCGCTGCAAGCCGATCGGGCGCCAACTGGCCCAGCGCCCAGATCGCGGCGCCGCGCACCAGCGGGTCGGCGTCGGCAACCAGCCGTTCAACGGGCACGATCAGTGCCGGCGTCTGTGCGTTGCCGGCGGCGATCAGGCAGTTGCGGACAAAGCGGCCGCGGCCGATCCGCTTGATGGGCGAGCCGGAAAACAGCGCGCGGAAACCGGCATCATCGAGCGTCAGCAGCGCGGCGAGCGACGGCGATTTGAGGTCGTCGCGGGCCTTGAGCTTGGTCTCGCGGGCGGTGTCGGCGAACTTGTTCCATGGGCACACGGCCAGGCAATCGTCGCAGCCATAGATGCGG
>CAZSFA010000293.1:0-2450 GCA_964606055.1 uncultured Oceaniradius sp.
CCACCGCGGGGCTGTGCAGGTATGGATCGTCCATCGGGCCGATTTTTACATCGACGCCGCGCACATCCATTTTCTCGGACAGCGGTATGTCTTCCCAACCGATCAGAGGCGATCCCATATCGACGCTGACCAGTCCGTTCGCAGCGCGGGCGCCTTTGAGCAAGTCGGCTTCGGTCTGGATGCGAATTTCATCCTTACCCGATTCTTCCAGCAACAGGTGGGCGACCGCGCGTGTGCCGTTGCCACAGGCTTCGGCCTCCGAGCCGTCATTGTTGTAGATGCGCACCAGCGCGTCCGTGCCTTCGGCGCGCGGATCGTGCACCGCCATGATCTGGTCGAACGCGGTGTGGCCGTCGCGGTTGAGCGCCATCGCGGCTTCGGCCGTTACCATGTCGGCGCGCGCGCGCATGTCGACAACCAGAATCTGGTTGCCCAGCCCGTTCATCCTGGCAAATGGAACGTCGATGGCCATTGCGGCGTCCTTGCGTGCTGCAAGGCCGACATATGGAGGAAACGACCCCGGAATTAAAGTGGCTGCTGCCGGCATGGCCTCGCCGGCGCCCGTGTCTTTCAAATCCGGGTCCGCGACCATATATGGGGCGCAAAAGACGGGGCATCATGGTGGGAATTCACGATCCGGATCAGGACTGGGACCAGCGCTTTGCGCCGGACCTTGCCGCAATCGAGAAGATTGCGCGCGAGGCCTATGCGCATCTGCCGGTCGAGTTTCGCCAGCTGACCGGCGACGTGCAGATCCGCATCGCCGACTTTCCGACCGAGGACATCACCGACGATCTGGGTCTGGAAACGCCGTTCGACCTGCTCGGCCTGTTCGAGGGGCGCGGCATTGCCGAGTTGTGGAACCCGGCCACCGGCGAGCAGGCCAACCGCATCACGCTCTACCGCCGCGCGATCCTCGACTACTGGTGCGAGAACGACGAAACGCTCGGCGACATCGTCACCCACGTGCTCGTGCATGAACTGGGGCACCATTTCGGCCTGTCCGACGACGACATGGCGCGGATCGAGGCCGGCGCGGACTGACGATGCACGGCCAAGCGCCGGTTGCCGCGCGGCCCGCGCTCAAAGCTCTCCCAGCCTCTCATCGGGATCATAATCCTTGCCGGGCACATCCTTGGTCACGGCCTGACCGCACCGCATCCGCCCGGCGATCGGGTCGAACGCATAGCTTGGCGCGCCATGCAGCTCCCAACCCTTGGCGAGCGCCTGGGTCACCTTGTGGCAGAACGCCGAATCGTCCAGCCCGGTGAGGAAGCGATAGGCTTTCATCATCACCCCTTTTGTTTCTTGTCCTGGCGATCGAAACCGGCTTGGTCCCGCTCGGCGATCGCCGCAGCGCGCGCCAGCAGCGCCCGCGACTGCGCCAGATGCAGCCGCTCGACCATCATGCCATCGATCGCCACCGCGCCCTTGCCGTCGTTTTCCGGGGCGTCGTAGGCCGCAACGATCGCCTGCGCGCGGCTGATCGACGCCGGATCGGGCGCAAAGGCCGCATTGGCGGCCGCGATCTGGCCGGGGTGAATGAGGGTCTTGCCGTCAAACCCCATTGCGACCGCCTGTTCGCATTGCGCGGCAAAGCCGGCCGCGTCCGAGAAATCGTTGTAGACGCCGTCGAGCACGTCGATCGCTCCGGCACGGGCCGCAAGGATCACCTGCATCAGCCAGCCATGGCCGTGTTCGCGCGCGCCCTGAGCGGCAAGCCCGGCCGCCGCGAACAGATCGTTGGTGCCGACGACGAAACAATCGGGTTTCACATCCGGCGCCGCATCGGACATTGCGATCGCGCCGAGGTTCATGATCGCCAGCGGCGTCTCGATCATCGCCCAAAGCCGAAGCGTTTCGGGCACATCGGTTTCCGCCAGCGCGTCGGCGACGGCGCGCAGGTCGGCGGTGCGTTCCACCTTGGGGATCAGGATCGCATCGGGCAGGCAGGCACGCGCCGCCAGCAGATCCTCGGTGCCCCACGGAGTGTCGAGACCATTGATGCGGATCACGCGCTCCTTGCCTGGTTTCGGATGGCTCCGGAAATGGCCGCGCAGCGCCTCGCGCGCCTCGTCCTTTCGTTCCGGCGCAACCGCGTCCTCCAGATCGAAGATCGCCGCATCGCACGGCAGACCCTCGACCTTTTCCATGGCGCGCGGCCGGTCGCACGGCACATAAAGGACGGAACGGCGGAGCGGCGATTGCGTGGAACGGGCCATGGCCGCCTTGTGCCCCGCCGGCACCGGAACGGGCAAGACAAATCACCCCGCCGCGCCGACATCACGGTCGAACGACAGCCCTTCTATTTGCCGTCGCGGCTTGCTAGATCAGCCTTTCCCAGAAAGGTGACGATCATGGAAAAATTCGACAAACTGACCGGCGTCGCGGCGCCCCTGCCGATCATCAACATCGACACCGACATGATCATCCCCAAGGATTATCTCAAG
>CAZSFA010000294.1:0-2444 GCA_964606055.1 uncultured Oceaniradius sp.
TTCCTGTTCGTCTTCCTGTTCTGGCAGCTGGCCTTCCTGCCCGATCGCAACGACCGCTTCTCGCTGGTGCCGTTCATCGCGATGACCGGCATCATGGTGCTCGGCTTTGCCGGGCTCGCCTACTCGTTCTACCCCTACGTGGTGCCCGACCAGATGACGATCTACGAAGCGGCCGCCGCGCCCGAGAGCCTGTTCATCGTGCTGGTCGGCGCGTTGGTGGTCATGCCGGTCATCATCGGCTATTCGATCTTCGCCTACCGGGTGTTCGGCGGCAAGGCGACCGAGTTGCGATATGATTGATTCGATACCGGAACGATCCCATGCCTGCCTTGCCTGAAGGCGTCGCACTGCACGCGGGTGCACTCGATGACAAAGCCCAGCTTGCACTGTTGGAGCAGGTGCGCGCCGTGGTGGCCGACGCGCCCCTGTTCGTGCCCGTCATGCCGCGCACCGGCAAGCCGATGAGCGTGCGGATGAGCAATTGCGGGCCGCTCGGCTGGGTGACCGACAAGGCGCGCGGCTATCGCTACCAGGATACCCATCCGGAGACCGGCCGTCCCTGGCCAGCGATACCGGCGCCGCTGCTGGCGCTGTGGGATCAGTTTGCCGGCTATCCACACCCGCCCCAAGCCTGCCTGATCAACTTCTATGAAGGCGATGCCAAGATGGGCATGCACCAGGACCGCGACGAAGACGACTTCGATGCGCCGGTGCTGTCGGTGTCGCTGGGCGATGAATGCCGGTTCCGCGTCGGCGGCACCGAGCGTGGCGGATCGACGGCGTCGGTGCGGCTGCAATCGGGCGATGTGCTGGTGCTGGGCGGCGCGTCGCGGCTCGCCTATCACGGTGTCGACAGGATCTACCCGGGCACGTCGATGCTGCTCAAGGATGGCGGGCGGATCAACCTGACGCTGCGGCGGGTGACGACGCCACAGGTGTCGCTGCGATAACGCACCCTGCCCCCCAATCCCAACCCGGCCTTGCTCACAGCTTGCGCAGCAGCACCGATTCGACCAGATGATCGGACCCCTTGCGCAGGATGAGGTCGGCGCGTGGCCGCGTCGGCAGGATGTTTTCGCGCAGGTTCCTGAGGTTGATGTTGGTCCACAGCCCCTCGGCGATGGCGCGGGCCGCATCGTCCGACAACTGCGTATAGCGGTGGAAGAACGATTGCGGGTCGCGGAACGCGGTTTCGCGCAAGCGCATGAACCGCGCGATGAACCAGTCGTAGATCAGGTCTTCATCGGCATCGATGTAGATTGAGAAGTCAAAGAAGTCGGAGACGAACGGCACGGTGCGGCCGTCCTCGGGCAGGTCGCGCACCTGCAGCACGTTGATGCCCTCGAAGATCAGGATGTCGGGGCGATCGATGGTCAGGTACTCGCCTTCGCGTACATCATAGGTCAGGTGCGAATAGAGCGGCGCGCGCACCTGGGCCGCGCCGGCCTTCATCGACGACAGGAAACGCAGGATCGCGCCGACATTGTAGCTCTCGGGAAAGCCCTTGCGCTCCATCAGCCCGCGTTCGCGCAGTTCGGCGTTGGACATCAGGAAGCCGTCGGTGGTGACCAGATCGACCTTGGGCGAGGAGGGCCAGCGGGCGAGCAGTTCCTTGAGGATACGTGCGGTGGTTGACTTGCCGACGGCCACGGACCCGGCAATGCCGATGATGAACGGCGTCTTGACCGCGTTCGGCACGTTGAGAAAGTGCTTTCGTTGGGCAAACAGGCTTTGCGTGGCTTCGACATGCGCCGACAACAGCCGCGAGATCGACAGGTAGATCCGCCGCACCTCATCGAGATCGATCGGATCGTTCAGCGACCGCAAGCGGTCGACTTCATCGGCGGCGAGCGTCAGCGGGGTGTCGGCGCGGAACTTGGCCCACTGCCCGGCCGTGAAGTGCCGATAGGGCGAGACCTCGCCGCCCGACAGCTGATCGACGGTTGTCAGGCCGTGCGCGTACAAATCCAGACTGTCCGGTTCGCGCGCTTCGGCTTGTTGTTCAGCATAGTCGGCAGTCCGGTCCATGCGGATACCATCATCGGTTGACAACGATGCGCCTTGTTATGCGTCGCGGGCGGCCTTTTCCGCAAGTCCACTTTGGGCGGAGCGCGATTGAAGCTCGGCCAGCACTTCCGACAGGGCAATACCGCGCATGTGGCAGACGACCAGCCAGTGATACAGGAGGTCGGCGCTCTCGGCGACCAGCGCGTCACGGTCTTCGCCAAGCGCAGCGATCACGGCTTCCACCGCTTCTTCGCCGAGTTTCTTGGCAGCTTTTTCCGGGCCGGCGGCAACCAACTTCGCCGTCCACGACTCACCCGGATCAGCCGCTGCCCGGCGGGCGACGATCGCTTCGAGATCGGCGAGAGTGAAATCAGGCGCTTGATCGGTCATGAGTCTTCATGCCGCCGGATCAAGCCGGACCGCAACCCCGGCTTCGG
>CAZSFA010000295.1:0-2434 GCA_964606055.1 uncultured Oceaniradius sp.
TTGACGACGCTTGAACGCACCAGAGCGTTGATGGTCAGCGTGGGACATATATGGCGATACGCGCTCAGCGGCCCAAACGGGGCACCTTGCGTTGCCTAATTCGGCTTGCCGGTTCCGCCCGCAGCGGTGACCAAGCCCAGCTTTTCGCGCTTCTGGACGACAGGCTTCTCGTAGGTCTTCTTCACGACAATCTCCCTTTTGCTCTCCGATTCGATCACTGAACGATCCGCTCCGGCCGGTCAAGACGCCAGCGCATCCGCAAAGGTTGTGTTTTGGTCCCGATGGTTGTGACGCCTCAGCCGGCGACCGGTTCTTCGATGTCGGCCGCGCCAAGGCCGATGGGCGCCGCCATCTGGCTCCATGCCTTGTCCGGATCGACCGTCAGACAGTATTCGGCGATGCTGGCGCGCGCCTGCGCGACGACTTCGCGCATGACGTCCTGGCGCACGGTCGCCTGATATGTCGCGATGATCGGCATCGGCGCAAACGCCTTTTTGGCGCGGATCGCGGTCAGAAGCCCCATGCGGAGTTCGCGCTCCACGGCCAGCGTCGGGATCGCCCCGACCCCGAAACCGTCGATCAACAGGTTGATGATCGCATAAAGCGAGTTGCTGCTCGTCAGCTTGGAAGCCAGAGCATTGTCGTCGTGAAAATAGGGCGCGATCATCTCGAACGGCGGCGAGTTGGGCGGAAAGGTGATGATGGGCAGTTCGGCCAGTTCGGCGACGCCATAGACCCGGTCCGGGTCGACGATGCGCGGCGAGCCGACCCACAGCATCTGGAACGTGCAGGCATTGTAGCTGCGGAAGCCGTCATCGATCAGCGGATGCAGGCAGAAGATCAAGTCGAAATCACCCTGCCGCATGCCGCTGACCAGTTGCTTGGTGCCGTCGACCGTCAGTTCCAGCTTCAGGCTGGGGAAGCGCAGATGCAGCGCATCGACAAGCTGCGGCATCCATGTCGAGGACACGGTGTCGATGGCGCCGATGCGCAACGGCTCGGTCATCGGGCCGGACTGGGTGGACACGGCGGCGTTCAGATCGCTCAGTTCGCCGAGCACACGCTCGAAGCTGGCAAGCGCAAGCCGCCCCTGATCGGTCAACTCGAACTGGCCGTCGCCGCGATTGACGAGCCGGCAGCCGAGTTCGGTTTCGAGCGTCGCCAGCCGGCTGGAAATCGCCGACTGGGTGATGTTCAGCTCCTGCGCGGTGCGTCCGAAATGCCGGTTGCGCGCCAGCGCGACCATGGTTTTCATGTCCAGAACACGCATGACGCGCGGTGTAGCAGCTTTGGTCGGCAAGGCCATAGGGGCCCGGCGCGTCCGGTCAGCTGTTCGGCGGCAGAACGCGAATGCGCTCCGGCTCGATGGCAAGCCCGACCGTCTGGCCGGCCTGATGGCCCGGTGTCGCGGACGCCATCACGCTGATCGTCGTCTGTCCGATCAGCGCGACATAGCGGATGCGGCTGCCCAGAAAGACGCGGGTGCGGATCGTCGCGCTCAGGCCGGCCTGCGGCACAAGCGTGATGTCTTCCTGGCGCAGGGCCAGCGTTGCCGGGCCGCGCTCGGCGGTGTCCCTGGCAAGGGTCAGCTGCTGGCCGTCCTCAAGCCTTGCCACCGGTCCTTCTTCGCTGTCCTCGATCACGGCCGGCACCAGATTGGCCGCGCCGATGAAGCTCGATGCATAGGCGGTCGCCGGCCGGTCGTAGATTTCGGCCGGCGCGCCCATCTGCTCGATCCGGCCCTTGTTGATCAGCACCACGCGATCGGACAGGCTCAGCGCCTCGTCCTGATCGTGGGTGACGAACAGCGTGGTCAGGCCAAGCCGCTTGTGGATGTCGATCAGTTCGACCTGCATGTCCTCGCGCAGGCGGGCGTCGAGATTGGACAGCGGCTCGTCGAGCAACAGCACCTTGGGCCGCGAAACGACCGCGCGGGCGAGCGCCACGCGCTGCTGCTGGCCGCCAGAAAGCTGGCGCGGGCGGCGGTCGCCCAGATGGGCCAGTTGCACGGTGTCGAGCGCCTGGCGGGCGCGCTCATACTGCTCCTCGCGCGTGCCGATCCGCCGCATGCGCAAGGGAAAGCGGATGTTTTCGAGCACGGTCAGGTGGGGCAGCAGCGCGTAGGACTGGAACATCATGGCGATGTCGCGGCGTTCCGGCGGCAGGTCGGTCACCGCGCGGTCGCCAAGCATCACCGTGCCGCTGGTCACGGTCTCCAGCCCGGCGACGATGCGCAGCAAGGTGGTCTTGCCGCAGCCCGACGCGCCCAAAAGGCTGACGAACTCGCCCGATTCGACCTGAAGCGAGATGCCGTGCAGCACCTCGACGGGCCCGAACGATTTGCGGATGTCAGTCAGGACAACGTCGGACAAGGCTATGTGCTCGCAAATTTCTGGATGCCCAGCATCCGGTCGATGATGACGATCAGCAGGAT
>CAZSFA010000296.1:0-2414 GCA_964606055.1 uncultured Oceaniradius sp.
GTTGTGTCGAACTGGCGCTTTCGGACGCGCCGGCGCGCGGCGACAAGGTCAAGATATTCAACCAGATGACCGAGACCCACCGGGTGCGCGATCTTGCCGAACTGATCGCCAGGATGACCGGCGCCGAGATCGCCTATCTGCCCAATCCGCGCAAGGAAGCGGCGGAGAACGATCTCGTCGTCCGCAACGAGCAGTTCCTGGCGCTCGGCCTTGAGCCGATCACGCTCGCCGAGGGGCTTCTGGAAGAGGTGGTCGATGTGGCCAAGAAGTTCGCCTATCGCGTGGACCGGTCGCGCGTTCCGGCGGTTTCGGCCTGGACCAAGGACATCGCCAGGACCGTCGAGACCGACATCGAGGGCAAGCGGCTCAAGGCGGTCTCCTAGACCAGAGCCGTGTCCGACCACGCCTATGTGACGCTCGTCACCAATGCCGACTATGCCGGCGCGGCCACCGCGCTGGTCCGGTCGCTGACGTGCACGGGCACATCCGCAGATATCGTCGTCATGCACACGGGCGGCGTCGCGCCGGCCGATCTTGCGCCGCTCGCCGATCTTGGCGCGCGGCTGGCGCCGGTCGACCTTTTGGAGACGTCGGACGACTTCAACCAGCGGCATGCCCGCGCCCGGCTTCATGCAGATGCACCGTTCACCAAGGGCAACAAGCCGGCCTTTCACACGCCGCTCGACAATTTCGCCAAGCTGCGGCTTTGGCAGATGGAGCGCTATGACAGCGTGGTCTTTCTCGATGCCGACACGCTGGTTGTGCGCAACATCGACAAGCTGTTCGGCTATCCCGAGTTCTGCGCCGCGCCCAACGTCTATGAGAGCCTTGCTGATTTTCACCGGCTCAACTCGGGCGTCTTCACCGCGCGACCTTCGCAGGCGACGTTTGCGGCGATGATGGCGCGGCTCGATCAGCCCGACGCGTTCTGGCGGCGCACCGACCAGACGTTTCTGGAGACCTTCTTTGCCGACTGGCACGGCCTGCCGGTGACCTGCAACATGCTGCAATATGTGTGGTTCAACCTGCCTGAGTTGTGGGATTGGCGGTCGGTGCATGTGGTGCATTACCAGTATGAGAAGCCGTGGCAGGCCGACCACCCCAAACGCGATCAGTTGCAGCCGCTGATCGATCTGTGGTGGGCCTATCGAACCGGCGATGCCATTCCTGACACGGACGCATTGCCCAATCCGCCGGCATGACAACGGTCCTGATCTCCGGCGCGACGGGTCTGGTGGGGCGCTTCATCGTCGAGGCCTTTCTGCGCGCGGGCGATACGGTCGTCGCGATGGGGCGCCGCCGGCCCGCCGATGATTTCTTTTCAGGGCCGGTCCGATCGGTATCGGGCGATCTTGATCCAGACCGCGATCATGGGGCTGTTTTCAGCGGGGTGGACATCTTTGTCCATTGCGCGTTCCGGCATGAACCGGGCCGGTATCGGGGCGGCGAAGGTGACGATCCCGAGGGGTTTCGGCGCGCCAATGTCGCGGGCACGATGGCGCTGGTGCGCGCGGCACGGTCGGCGGGCGTTCGCCGCGCGATCTTCCTGTCGTCGCGCGCGGTCTATGGCCCCAAGCCACCCGGAGAGATGCTCACGGAAACGATGCCCTGCGCACCCGACACGCTCTATGGCGCGGTCAAGCTCGCCGTCGAACGGGCACTTGCCGACATCGCGTCGGACGTTTTCCTGCCGATCATCGTGCGGGCGACAGGCGTCTACGGGCGGGCGGCCCCCGGCCGCGCGCACAAATGGGCCGCGCTGTTCGACGACTTCAAGGCCGGCAAACCAATTGCGCCGAGGATCGGCACCGAGGTGCATGGCGACGATCTGGCCGCGGCGGTGCACCTTCTGGCCCGCTGCCCGGCGGCCGATCTGGCCCGTTTCGGTCCTGCGCCCGCGTTCAACGCCTCCGACATCCTGCTTGACCGGCGCGATCTGCTGGCAGCTTACGCGGCCGCGACCGGCATCACACAGGCGCTGCCGCCGCGCGCCGATGCCGGAGCGTTCAACGCCATGGATTGCGGCCGGCTTCGATCGCTGGGCTGGGCGCCGCGTCGGCGGCTCGACCTGACCGGCCTGATCTGAGCGGTTCGTCAGCCGTCCTTCTGGATTTCCACCGAATGCGGATAGGGAATGGAGATGCCCTGCGCATCGAAGGCTTCCTTGACGGTCTTGGTCATGTGGAACTTCAGCTCCCAATAGTCGGCGGCATCGCACCAAAGGCGCGCCGTGATGTCGACCGAACTGTCGCCCAGATTGGTGACGCGCGCCCAGGGCTCGGGATCGGTGTGCACGCGCTCGTCCTTGCCGGCCAGATCGAGGATGATGGCCATCGCCTTGTCGGCGTCGTCGCCATAGTCGATGCCGAAGGTCAGGTCGACGCGGCGCGTCGGGTGCGCCGAATAGTTGGTGA
>CAZSFA010000297.1:0-2401 GCA_964606055.1 uncultured Oceaniradius sp.
GGACCTGCCTGACGCCGATGTTCGACGACAAGCCGTGCATCGCAATGCCGGTCTTCTCGTCGGGCCAGACGGTGGTGCAGCCGCCCGAGACGTACCGGCAACTGGGCTCGGCCGACCTGATCTACGCGGCCGGCGGCGGCATCATGGGGCATCCAGACGGTCCGGCGGCGGGGATGGAAGCCCTGCGCGAAAGCTGGCGTGCGGCCGTGGCCGGCACACCATTGCCCGAACACGCGGCCAGCCATCCGAGCCTTGCCAGGGCACTGGAGGCGTACGGCTGATGACGACCGCGCGCGCATTGCCCGAGGGATTGCTCGTTGCCTGGTATGGCGACGACTACACCGGCGCGGCCGCGGTGATGGAGGTGATGACCTTTGCCGGGCTGCCATCGGTCCTGTTCCTTGACGTGCCCACCGCCGAACGATTGCAGCGGTTTGCCGACGTCAGGGGCATCGGGATCGCCGGCTCGGCCCGGTCGCGGAGCCCGGCCTGGATGGACGAGGAACTCCCTCCTGTCCTCGCCTTCCTGGCCGGGCTCGACGCGCCGCTGGTGCACTACAAGATCTGTTCGACAATGGACTCTTCGCCGGCGATCGGGTCCATCGGTCGTGCCGCCGAGCTTGCATTGCAGGTGACAGGTGCGGATTGGGCGGCTCTCTACCCCGCAGCGCCCGCGATTGGTCGCTATCAGGCATTTGGCAACCTGTTCGCCGCTGCCGGCGTGGAGGTCCATCGGCTCGACCGTCATCCGGTGATGGCCAGCCACCCGGTCACGCCGATGGGCGAGGCAGATGTGTGCCGGCATGTGTCGGCGCAGACCGAACTCGGGCTGGGGCTTGTTGCGCTCGATGCGCTGCAGGCGCCAAGCGCCGCGCGTGAACGGCTGCAACGCGAGCGTGCCAGCGGTGCGCGGATTATCGCGATCGACACGGTCGACGCCGCAACGTTGTCGCAGGCGGGGCGGCTGATGTGGAGCGATGCCGGCGCGCGGGCGCTCGCGATCGGGTCGCAAGGCGTCGAGTACGCGCTGGTTGCGCATTGGCGCGATGCGGGGTTGCTGCCAGAGGATCAGCCGGCGCCGCGTGTCGCCCGCGTCGACACGATGGTGGTCGCGGCAGGGTCGGTCTCATCGACGACCGACCGGCAGATCGAATGGGCTGAAAACAACGGGTTCTCCGGCGTGCGCGTTGATCCGCGCGGCGCCTTGGAGACCGGTGTGGCGCGCGAAAACTGGGTGCAGTCGGCCATCGATGCCGCATTGGCCGTCAATCACGACCCGATCGTCTACACCGCGCGCGGTCCCGAAGATCGGGCCATTGCCGGCTTTCGCGCTGCTTGCGATGCGGCAGGCATCAGCAGCGAACAGGCAAACGCCCGACTGGGCGCGGGGCTCGGCGACATCCTCGCCGGGCTCGTCGAACGCACCGGCTGCCGTCGTGCGGCGATCGCCGGCGGAGACACATCCAGCCATGCTGCCCGGCGCCTTGGCATTTTCGCGCTGACCGCGATCGCCGCGACCGTGCCAGGCGCGGCGCTCTGCAAGGCGCATCGCGACGATGCCGACGCCGCGCCGCTCGAGATCGCGCTCAAGGGCGGCCAGATGGGCACGCCCGACTATTTCGGCCAGATCCGTGACGGCGGAGCCATCAATCAAGGGAGCAAGACATGACAAAGATCGCACTGATGGGCGCGGGCGGCAAAATGGGTGTCCGCCTGGCGACCAACCTCAAGAGCTCCCGCTTCGACGTCGACCATGTCGAAATCTCCCAGGAGGGACAGGCGCGCCTGAAGGCCGAAGTCGGGGCCGAGACGGTCGAGGAAGGGCAGGCGGTCTCCGGGGCCGATGTGATCGTCATGGCGACGCCAGACCGCCTCATCGGCAAGATCGCCCATCAAATCATCGACAAGGTCCAGTCGGGCGCTGCCATCGTCATGCTCGATGCCGCCGCGCCCCATGCGGGCGAACTGCCCGAACGCGATGATGTCAGCTACTTCGTCACGCACCCGTGCCATCCGCCCATCTTCAACGATGAAACCGATCCGGCGGCCAAGACCGACTTCTTCGGCGGCGTGCATGCCAAGCAGCACATCGTGTGTGCGCTGATGCAGGGGCCGGAGGAGGATTACGCGCGTTGCGAGGAGGTCGCGCGGACGATCTATGCCCCCGTGATGCGGTCGCATCGGTGCACCGTCGAGCAGATCGCTATCCTCGAGCCGGCCCTGTCGGAGACGATCGGCGCGACGTTCGCGCTGGCGCTGCGCGAAGCGACCGACGAAGCGGTCCGGCGCGGCGTGCCCGAACAGGCTGCGCACGACTTCATGATCGGCCATCTGAACATCGAGCTCGCCATCGCCTTCGGCATCTTCCCGGGCGGCGTGTTCTCCGATGGCGCGCTGCACG
>CAZSFA010000298.1:0-2321 GCA_964606055.1 uncultured Oceaniradius sp.
TTTGCCGACCAGATCGAAACGCTGGTCTCGCTGGTCGGCAATGCGATCGGGGCGCTGACCGCCGGCGTCATCGCCATCGGCAGCGGCGTCTGGCTCTACCGCAACTGGCGGCACGCGCGTTCAGGCTAGGTTCACCGGCCAAGCCGCCGCAGCCGCTCCGGCATCGCACCATCCGGTGGTCTGATTTCGGCACGCTGCGCCGGTTCGGCGGCTTCAATCGTGTCGGCAAGCACGGCGTGGGACCGCGCCTGCACGGTGGCCAGCCGGTTGCGTGTCTCGGCCATCGCCGCATCGAGCGCTGCGCGGTCGAACGGCTCGGCCGCCATCGCCTCAAACATTCTACCAAGCGCGGCCTGATAGGCGACGACGTCATCGTCGAAGGAAGCGACAGCCTGCTGGTAGTTTTCGCGCAACGCGCGACGCACGGGCGCGGGATAGGACTGCATGGCCTGGCTGGCGACGAAGACCAGCCCTGGACTGCGCACCATGAAGATCGCCGCCCCGGTCGAAAGCGTCGCAACGATCGTTGCAAGGATCAGAAGGATCGCCAGGACCCGGTTCAGACGCCGCGCGGTCATCACATGACGCCGTAGACATCGGCGAGGCCGATCGCCAGGCCCGCCGGCGCGGCCAGACCGATGGCCACCGATGCCGCTGCATAGCCGATGCCGACACATCCAAGGCAGGCGGCGAGCATCGCCGCGATCCGCCGGCCGGTCAGGTTGAAAGCACCGGTTTCGGCCTGCGCAGCGGCGATGATCCGACCGGTCAGGGCCGCATTGGGCGGCGGTGTCGCGGCAACGATGATACCGGCCTCAAGGGCGACCAGTTCCTCCAGCGCCTTGCGGGCACGTGGATCGTCCGCCACCAGTGGTTCGGCCGACCGGCGCGCGTCCAGCGGCCATCGGCCGAGATCCGACCCGTGGGTCAAAAGCGCGCGTTCGAATTCATGCCTGGTCATCGCCTGTTTCCTTCCTGTGCTCGTTGCGCAATGCCACGCGAGCCCGCACGAGCAATTGTTCCACGGCGCCCCGGCTGATGCCCAGTGCCTGGGCGATCTCGCCATTGCCGAGCCCGGCCGACACGCTCAACAGCAGCGCAATGCGCTGGCGTTCGGGCAATGCGGCAATCGCACCGCGCATGATCGAAAGCGCCTGCCGGCCGGCAACTGCGCGTTCGGGATCGTCCTCGCCTGCCAGACCGTGCGCAACGTCATCGATCGGCATCATGCCCGGCCGTCGCTTGCGGTGACGGTCGATGCATTTGTTGACCGTGATGCGATAGAGCCATGTCGCGAACTTTCCCTTTTCGGGATCCCAGTTGCCGGCACTCCGCCACACCACCATGAACACGTCCTGCGCGACCTCATCGGCATCGGCAACGTTTGCCAGATAGCCATTGGCGACGGCGCGCACCTTTTGCAGATGCTGGGCGACGATGCGGCTGAATGCCGCCTCGTCTCCGGCCGCGATGGCGCGGACCAGCAACGCCTCATCTTCGGCGGACAAGGCAGGGTGTTCCGCGATTGGCGCCCGGTTGCGTGCGAGCGTGCCGATCGCCGCCGGTGGCACCCAACGCCTTCCTGGCTCGATGCAGCATCATCGTTCCCATCCGTGGCACGCTCCGGGCCGGTGTGTCGGTGGCGGTTCGGCGCCTGGCGGGCAGGCGCGATCGCTCACCAGCGGCGGACCCGTACCGTGTTGTAGGTGTTGCCATCGGGACCTGTAAACGTCGCGTACCGGCGGGTGACATGGGGGCGGGCGACGCTGGCGCTGCTGCCACTCCAGTGCCCGCCGTCAGCCGTCATACCCGAGCGGTCCGTCGCGCAGACCCGACCACCCACACCGCACGCGGTGCTGACACTGGCGGTCGCGCCATGGGGGCCGACGCGATCGACATCGCGCCGATAGACGCCGTTGTCGTATGAGCGGCTCACGGTCGCCGACCCGCCATTGGGGCCGATGCGGGTGAACCCTTCGGCGCTGGCCACGCGTGCGCTGAGGGAGAGCGTCGCCAGCGCGAGCGCGGCGCACATCATGGTTTTCATCATGGTCCGGGTTCCAATCCTGTCAGGGCGTTTCATTGGGGTTTACGGATCAGTTCACCTGATCGATGATGCTGGTCAGTCGCCGCAACTCGTTGCGGTCGATCGAACCGTCCTCATTGGCATCGAGCAGGGCGAAGAACGGCGTCGGGCCGTTTTCGAACTCGGCCCGTGTGACATTGCCGTCGCCGTCGACATCGAACCGCTCGAACTGGCCTTCGCCGGCCATCGTCATCTGCGCGGCACGGCGCTGGGTTCGCTGTTGGGCAGCGGCCTG
>CAZSFA010000299.1:0-2316 GCA_964606055.1 uncultured Oceaniradius sp.
TCCAGCTTGGTCATGTTGACGCCGTTGGTCGCAAAGCCGCCCATCGCCTTGTAGAGCGCCGCCGGGATGTTGCGCACGCGGAAGACGAACGTCGTCATCATCAACTCTTCCTCGGAACGCCGTACCGGAATGTAGGGCGCCTTGGACAGAACGATGAAGCGGGTGACGTTGTTGGCATGGTCCTCGACATCGCGCTCGATGATGTCGAGGCCGTGCAGGTCGGCGGCCA
Source organism: uncultured Oceaniradius sp. (assembly GCA_964606055.1). Taxonomy (GTDB): domain Bacteria; phylum Pseudomonadota; class Alphaproteobacteria; order Rhizobiales; family Rhizobiaceae; genus Roseitalea. Next base: position 230 of record CAZSFA010000299.1, read on the forward strand.
GTTCGGGCGCGAGGGCCGCCATGGACGGGTCGCCGCTTTCGACCACAAGCCGCGCGGCACCGGCGGTGTCGCCGGCGATGACGCCCTCCCAACCATGGCTTCTGATGTATTTGCGGCACTGGCCCAGCGCATGGATGTGGCTGTGGACGGTGCGTATCGCCGAACGGTCCGTGTTCGGCAGCGCCATCAGATGAAAATGGATGGGCAGAAAGTACTCACCGACGATGTGCAGGTTGGACTCGGGCAACAGGTGATGAATGTCGGCCACGCGGCCGGCGATGGTGTTCTCTATCGGGATCATCGCCAGCGCCGCCTCGCCCTTGTCGACCGCGGTGAACGCATCCTCAAAGGTTGGGCACGGCATCGGCGTCATCGCCGGATACATGTTGCGGCAAGCGGTGTCGGAGTTGGCGCCCGGCTCGCCCTGAAAGGCGATCAGCATCTGCGCGGTGTCGGTCATGGCGGGTCTTCTTGTGCGTCAGCCCGCAATCAGCGCGCGGGCCTTTTCCAGATCGCGCGGTGTATCGACCCCAAGCGGGGCCGAGTCAACCAAACGCACAAGGATGCGCATGCCCGCTTCCAGCGCGCGCAACTGTTCGAGGCGCTCCCGGTTCTCGAGCGTGGAATGGGGTAACGCCACGAACCGGGCGAGCGCGGCGCGGCGGTAGGCATAGAGCCCGACGTGATGATAGAGCGGACCTTCGCCCCAGGGCGCGGTCGCGCGGGTGAAGTACAGCGCGTTCAGGATTGAATCGCCGCGTGGCGCACCAACAATCTTGACGACATGCTCGTCGGTCTTCTCTTCCTCGTCCGTAATAAGGGTGCCAAGCGTCGCGATGTCGCAGTCAGGGTCGCTGGCCAGCGGTTCGAGCGCGGCGGCGATGTCATGCGGTGCGATCGTCGGCAAATCGCCCTGCACGTTGATCACCACGTCGCACCGGCCATCGGGATCGACGACCTGAAGCGCTTCGTGGATGCGATCGGACCCCGATGCGTGATCGGCGCGCGTCATCACCGCGCGATGGCCGTGCCGTTCGACGGCGGCGACGATTTGTGCGTCGTCGGCCGCCACAACCACCTCGCCGCAATCGGCGCGGCGGGCACGATCAGCCACATGGACGATCATTGGCTTGCCGGCGATGTCGGCCAATGGCTTGCGCGGCAGCCGCGTCGCGCCGAGCCGTGCGGGAATGATGATGATGGGGTTCATTGGGGCAGCGCCGGGCATCCGCGTCGCGGTGGCAATACGTCTCATTAAGTCTGATACCGGAGGTGTTGCAACCCCACGGCAAAAGACATACGACATGCCCGCAAATTGCAGGCGCAACCCTGCGCTTCCTGCATTGCAGAAAACGACATCGGGACCGGATCGAGATGAACTACAACCTCTATGCGGGCGCTTTCCTTGGGACCGTGTTCGTCGTCATGACGGTGGGTCTGGCGGGCGATACGATCTTCTACGCCGAGGAGCCCGAGCAGCCCGGCTTCCAGATCGCGGTGCTCGACGAGCCGACCGGGCCCGCCGAACCCGAAGAGGAAGGCTTGCAGCCGATCACGCCGCTTCTGGCCAGCGCCGATTTCGGAGCCGGCGAATCGGTGTTCCGCAAATGCCAGTCCTGTCATCTGATCGAGCCGGGCGGCGATCACCGCACAGGCCCGAACCTTTGGGGCATGGTCGGCCGGCAGGCCGGCACCAAGGACGGCTTTGGGTATTCGGCCGCCATGGTCGCCTACAGCGAGGAAGGGCGGATCTGGGACTTCGAGGCACTCAACCGGTACCTTTATGCCCCGGCCGACTACATTGACGGCACGGCAATGCGTTTTGCCGGTCTGCCGCGCGAGAACGAACGGCGCGACCTGATCGCGTGGATGGCCTCGCAGGGCGACGAGGCGGTGCCGTTCGACGCGTTCGAGACGGCGCAGGCGAGCGATGAAGCGGCCGCACCGGCGGAGGATGCGATGGCGCCGGCCGACGACGATGCCGCGCCGATGACCGATGACCCGGCCCCCGCCGAGGACACGGCTGCTTCTGACGATGACGCGGCGCCGATGGAAGACGACACCATGGCGACCGAGGCCGAACCCGC
>CAZSFA010000300.1:0-2314 GCA_964606055.1 uncultured Oceaniradius sp.
GGATCTGGACGCTTTCGAGCGCCGGCGCTTCGCCCCAGTAATCGGCGTTGCGCTCCAGGTTGACGGCCGAGCCTTTCTGCCACGAGACGAAGCGGAACGGGCCGGTGCCAACCGGGCTTTCCTGGTTGGTGTCGGCGCTTTCAGGCGCGACGATCACGGCATCTCCCCAGCCCATGTTGTAGAGGAAATCGCCGGTCGGCTGGCTGAGCGTGACCGCGACGGTCAACTCGTCCATCTGCGCGACACTGTCGATGGCGGCAAACAGCGCGGTCTGCGCGTTCACGGAGTCTTCGGCCATCGCGCGTTCCAGCGAAAAGACCACATCGCCCGCATCGAGCGTGGTGCCGTCGTGGAACGTTGCGCCCTGGCGCAGTTCAAAGGTGTAGTTGAGCCCGTCGTCGGAGACGATCCAGTTCTCGGCGAGCCCCGGCAACACCGCGCCGTCCGAGCCGATGCGCGTCAGGCCCTCGAACACATTGGCATAGACCACCTCGTCGATCGCGGCCGCGGCACCGGCCGTCGGGTCCAGATGCGGCGGCTCCAGCACCATGCCGAGGATCAACTCGGTGCGCTGGGCATGGGCGGATGCGGCAAGCGCCAGAAGGGCGCCGGCGGTCAGGGCGATGCGTGCGATCATGGTCAGGTCTCCTGAATTCGGGCCGATTTAAGCAGGTTCGGCTGGCCCTGTCAGCAGCGCGTTCAGCGCAACCGCCATGACGCTTGCCGATTGCACCATGTCGTCGATGCCGATCCACTCGTCCGGCTGGTGGGCCAGATCCAGGATGCCCGGGCCGTAGGCGATGCAGTCATGCAGATGGCCGATGCGGGCGATGTGCTTCTGGTCGTATGTGCCGGGCGAGACGACATAGTCCGGGTCGTGGCCGAACTCGGCCATGATGCCCGCCGCCACCGCCTGCACGACCGGCGCGTCGTGCGCGGTCATCGTCGGCAACACCTCCATGACGTCGGTGAGCGCGTAGTCGAACCGGGGCCGGTCGCGCTTGAGCCGGTCGAGAATGCCGCGCACCTCGGCCTTCACATCGGCAAGGGCCTCCTCGATGGGAAAGCGCCGGTCGATGGTCATCGCGCAGCGGTCGGGCACGTTGGGCGATGGCAGTCCGGTGAACGCGTCGGTCTGGCCGCCATGCACGGCGTTGATGTTCATGGTCGAGGCGCGCGCGCCCTCGGGTACCACCGGCATGTCGGTGCGGCGCGTGGTGAGCGCGGGGAACAGGTCGTCCTCGAAGGCCTGCATCACTGCTCCCATGTGGCGGATCGCGCTGTCGCCGAGAAACGGCATCGAGCCATGGGCGATGCGGCCACGGGTTTCGATCTGCGCCCACCAGACCCCGCGATGACCAAGACAGATCCGGTCCTTGTTGAGGGGTTCGGGAATGATGACGTGATCGACGCGCGGCTTTGAGAACAGGCCCATTTCGGCCAGATGGCCGACGCCGGCATAGCCGCCAGACTCCTCGTCGACCGTGCCCGAAATCTCGATGGCGCCGGCAAAGCCGGGGCAGACAGCCATGAACGCATCCGCCGCGATGATGGCCGCGGCAAGCCCGCCCTTCATGTCGCACGTGCCGCGCCCGTAGATGCGCCCGTTGCGCACTTCGGCCGTGAACGGATCGACGCTCCAGCCGTGTCCGGCTTCGACGACATCGATGTGGCCGTTGAAATGGACGGTCCTGCCGGCAACGCGCCCTTCACGCCGGCCGACCACGTTGACGCGCGGATAACGCGGCGTGTGGCCGGGCTTGTCGTCGGCGACGATCAACTGCGTCTTGTAGCCGGTCCGCCGAAGGCGTTCTGCGATGAACTCCGCGCATGGCGCATAGGCCTCGCCGGGCGGATTGACGGTGGGAAAACGCACCAGTTCCCGCGTCAACGAGACCAGATCGTCGCGCCGGTCCTCGACGGCTTTGCGCAGCGCATCATGCATGGCGCCATAGTGATCAGCACCGCGCCGAATGCAACCGCGATCGGGCGGCCGCAGCGGCCGATCGCCGGCCTTGCACCCATGGAAGAAGGTCGGGTGTCCGTTGTCTGCGTCGATGTGCTATCTTGACGCCGGCCGACCAGTTGCTCGGCCCGGGGCTTGCGGGAGACCAATCATGATTCGTTTTTTGTCTTTGGCGCTGATTTTGGGCGCAATTTCACTTTCCGTCGCCGGCGAGGCGGTTGCAGCACGGCTGGTTGCCAGCGTCGATCTCTCACAGCAGACCATGACGGTGGTCAAGGATGGACGGGTCATCCATCGCTGGAAGGTGTCAACGGCACGGCCCGGCAAGGTGACGCCCGTCGGCACGTT
>CAZSFA010000301.1:0-2290 GCA_964606055.1 uncultured Oceaniradius sp.
GGCCTGCCGGTGTTCTCGACGCTGCTGATCGGCCACACGCTGCTCGTGCTGCCCTATTGCGTGCGCGTGATTTCGGCGAGCCTGTCGTCCTTTGACTTCTCGATCGAAGAGGCGGCCATCAGCCTCGGCTCGCCGCCCTGGAAGACGTTCTTCACCGTCGTTCTGCCCAATGTGCGCTCGGGCGTGATCGCCGCGTTCATTCTCGCCTTCATCACCTCGATCAACGATGTGTCGGTGGCGCTGTTCCTGACCGGGCCGGGCATTTCGACCCTGCCCATCCAGATCCTTGCCCATGTCGAGCAGTTCTTCGATCCCGTCATCGCCTCGGTGTCGGTTCTCCTGATGTTTCTCACTGTCGCCGTCATGGCGATCGTCGAGCGCACGCTCGGCCTCACATTCCTCACCAAGTAAGAGCCAGCACACAATGGCCGCGCCACTCTCACTGTCCAGCCTGACCGCCCACTACGGGACGACCAAGGTGCTCGATGATCTGTCGCTTGATGTCGGCGCGGGCGAACTCGTGTCGCTTCTGGGCGCCTCCGGCTGCGGCAAGACGACGACCCTGCGTCTGATCGCCGGGTTCCTGACGCCAACCGCCGGCTCGATCCGGCTGGGCAATGACGACCTGACGCGACTGCCCGCGCACCGCCGAAACATCGGGCTGGTCTTTCAGAACTATGCGCTTTTCCCGCATCTGGATGTCCTGAACAACGTCGCCTTCGGTCTCAAGCAGCGCGGCATCGGCGCCGCCGATCGCGAGGCCCGCGCGAGCCGGATGCTGGAGCGGGTCGGACTTGCCGATCTTGCCAAGCGGCTGCCCGGCGAACTCTCCGGCGGCCAGCGTCAGCGCGTGGCGCTGGCGCGCGCGCTGGTGATCGAGCCGCCGCTTTTGATGTTCGACGAGCCGCTTTCCAACCTCGACGCCAAGCTGCGGGTAGACATGCGCGTCGAGATCCGCCAACTCCAGCGCGCCAACGGGACGACTTCGGTCTTTGTCACGCACGATCAGGAAGAAGCGTTTTCGATCTCCGATCGCGTGGCGATCATGGATGCCGGCCGCATCCGCCAGTTCGACACCCCCGAAGTGCTTTACCAGCGCCCGGCAAACGCCTTCGTTGCGCGCTTTGTCGGTTTCGAGAACCTGATCCCGCTGACGGTCGCAAACCGCGACGGCGCGATCGTTCATGCGACAGGTGCCGGCGGGATTGCGGTCGCCCTCGATCAGGACGCGCTTGGGCCGGTGCCGAACAGTTTCACCTTGGCGACGCGGCCAGATGGACTGCGTGTCAGCGCCGATCCCGATGTGGAGGGCATTCCGGCGACGCTCGGTCTGCGCACCTATCTGGGCCGCGCCTATCACTATCAGGCCGAAACGCCGGCGGGCCATGTCGTCGCGTCCGGTCCGTTGTCACGGCCGCTCGAACAGGGCGCAACCGCAAGCCTGGTACCGCAATCCGAACAGTGCTGCATCCTGCCGGCGGGCGAAGCGTGATGACCACGTTGATCCGCAACGCGATGCTGCTGCCCTGTACGCCGGACATGCCGGTGATCGAGCATGGTCATGTCCTGATCGAAGGCGACACGATCGCCTCCGCCGGCGACGGACAGGGGCCGGAGGTGGCGTCCGATGTCGAAATCATCGACGCCGGCGGCGACATCGTCATGCCCGGCATGGTCAATCCGCATGCCCATCTGCCGATGAGCCTGTTTCGCGGTCTGGGCGAGGATGTGGACGATCGCCTGTTTCGCTATGTCCTGCCGATGGAGCGCACGTTCGTCTCGCCATCGATGGTGCGCGTGGGCACGGCGCTTGCGGCATGGGAACTCATCCGCGCCGGTGTGACGACCGTTGCCGACATGTACTATTTCGAGACCGAAGTTGGCGCGGTGCTCGATGAAGCGGGCCTGCGCGGCGTTGTCGGCCAGACGATTGCCGATTTCGACCCGCCGGACCATGACGACATCGACGCCGGCTTTGCGCTGACCGAGGAACTGGCCGCGCGCTTCGCCGGCCATCCGCGCATCACGCCGTCGATCGCGCCGCACGCGCCTTATTCGACCGACATCCCCGTCATGGCGCGTATCGCGCAGTGGGCGGCTGATCATCCTGATGTGCCGGTGCAACTCCATCTTGCGGAAATGGATTCGGAGATGGATTGGGCCACGCGGACCCATGGTTGCCGGCCGGTCGAGGTGGTCGACCGGGCAGGCCTTCTGATCGACGGGCTGATCGCTGCCCATTGCCTGCACATCAACGAAGCCGAGATCGCGCGCATGGCCGAAGCCGGCG
>CAZSFA010000302.1:0-2276 GCA_964606055.1 uncultured Oceaniradius sp.
TCGCCTTCGCCGAACCGGTCGGCGATCAGGGCGCCGATCGCATCGAGCGCATCGCGTGCGTCCGGGCCGTCGGCCGTGATCCGGACTTCGCTGCCCGGACCGGCGGCCAGAAACATCAGCCCCATGATCGACGTGCCGCCGACCTCGGTGCCGTCCTTGGCCACGGTCACCCGCGCCTTGAACGTCTCAACCAACCGGACCAGCTTGGACGAGGCGCGGGCGTGCAGGCCGCGCTTGTTGGTGATCGCAAAGCAGGCGGTGAGAGCGCCGCCATCGCCCTGCGCGCCGTGCGGACCGCTCATTTGGCGGCCAGCACCTGGCTTGCGACGTTGATGTACTTGCGGCCCGCCTGGCTTGCCTGATCAAGCGTACGCTGCATGTCGCCTTTTTCGCGCACGCGGGCGAGTTTGATCAACATGGGCAGGTTGGCGCCGGCGATCACCTCGGTGCGGCCCGCGGCCATGACCGAGATCGCCAGATTGCACGGCGTGCCGCCGAACATGTCCGTGACCACGATGACGCCGTTGCCCCGGTCGGTGCGGGCGATGGCATCGATGATGTCCTTGCGGCGTTGCTCCATGTTGTCATCGGCTTCGATGCACACGGTCTCGAAGGCCTCCTGCGGGCCGACCACGTGCTCGACGGCGCGCAGGAAAGCGTCGGCCAGCGCTCCGTGGGTCACCAGTACAACGCCAATCATCCGCTACGCGCCTTCGTCAAAGCCGTCCGTGCCTGTCGGTCTCGTGTGACCGGCCATGATGCCTTTCTTTGTGCCTTTGACAAGGCGCGGCCGCCGAATTCGGTCGCCATTCCGGCGATTTGGCGCGTTTGCGGGCTCAAAGCCAGGCCGGCAGGCCGAGCGCGGCGAAAACCGCGTTGGCCGCCGACGGTGCCGGGCCGGCCGGCAGGCGCAGGCAAGGCAGGGTTCGGCCGTGGATCGTCACGGTTTCGTCCTGGGCAAATCGCACTGCCCGGTCCGCCGGCACAAGTTCTGCGACAAGGGCGAGCGGCGCGGCATCGGCGGCGATATCGGATGCGTCGATCACGCCGTATCCGCGCACTTCGAGCTTGCCGGCAATCTGCGGCGGGCAGATCAGCACCGGGCTGCCGTCCCGCGTTTCGACGAACACCCGGTCGTCCGCGATCAGGCCGGCGTGATGGCGGCCGGCGCGCGCCCGGCGGATCAGTTCGAGCGCGAGCGTCGTCTTGCCGGTGCCGGCGACACCGGTGATCAGGACGGCCGCGCCGCCGATCGCGACCGCCGTGCCGTGCAGCGATGGAACAGGCGCCTCACTCACGCGGCAGGCGCACGAGGAAGCAGGCGCCGAGCACGCGGGTCTCGTCCCTTGGGTCGATCATGTTGTGCGCGGTCAGCGTGCCGCCATGCGCCTCGATGATCTGGCGCGAGATCGACAGGCCGAGCCCCGAGTTCTTGCCGAACTCGGCGGCGTCGGGGCGATCGGTGTAAAAGCGCTTGAAGATCGCCTCGATGTTCTCGGTGCGAATGCCCGGCCCGTTGTCTTCAACGTGCAGTTCGACATGGCGGCCGACGCGATCGAGGCGGATGTCGATACGGCCGCCCTGGGCCGGCACGAACGAACGCGCATTGTCGATCAGGTTGGTGACGACCTGGGCAAGCCGCGATTCATGGCCGCTGACCACAAGGTCGGTCGGATCGGCGCCCAGATGCAGCCGGGGCGTCGCCCGGCCGGTCTGGCTGTCGGCGCACAGCGTCACGATGCCTTCAAGCAGCCCGGCCATGTCGATGGGCTGGGCGTCCTCGCGCACCAGTTCGGCATCGAGCCGCGAGGCGTCGGAGATGTCGGAGATCAGCCGGTCGAGCCGGCGCACATCGTGCTGGATGACGTTGAGCAGGCGGGAGCGGGCGTTGTCGTTTTGGGTGCGGGGCAGGGTCTCGACGGCGCTGCGCAGCGAGGTCAGCGGGTTCTTGAGTTCGTGGCTGACGTCGGCAGCGAAGCTTTCAATGGCATCGATCCGCGCATAGAGCGCGTTGGTCATGTCGCGCAGCGCGATCGACAGATTGCCGATCTCGTCATCGCGCGAGGAGAAATCGGGGATCTCTTCTCGGTTCTTGATCGAGCGGCGCACCCGCACCGCCGCGGCCGAAAGCCGCCGCAGCGGGTTGGCGATCGTGCCCGCCAGCAGCAGCGACAGGATGATGTTGACGACGACGGCGACGGCGAACACGCGGAACATCGCAAAGCGCTCGGCGCGGACGATCTGGTCGATGTCGTCGCCCTCGGTCGACAGTTGCA
>CAZSFA010000303.1:0-2259 GCA_964606055.1 uncultured Oceaniradius sp.
AGAGCGTGCGCTTGCCGGGGAAGTCGCGCGCCATCACCCAGATGTGGTCGAAGACCGTGAAACCGGCAAGCACGGACAGGATCACAACGACCAAGATGGTCGGCAGCAGCAGCGGCATGGTGATGTGACGAAAGACCTGCCAGGTGCTGGCACCATCGACGGAAGCAGCCTCGATCGGATCCCTGGGCACGGCCGCCAGACCCAGCAGCAACAGCACCATGGCCAGGCCGACCGTCTGCCACAGATAGGCGACGATGATCGACGGCGTGATGGTGCCGTCATTGTAGAGCCAGCCGATGTCGACCGGTTCGGACGAAAATGTGCTGAGCAGCGCGTTGAGCATGCCGTCGGGCGCGTAGACGTAGAACCACAGAACACCGATCGCGGTCGGCGCGAGCACCCGCGGCAGGAAGAAGATGCTCTTGGCGGTTTCCTCAAGGCGCTGGCCGCGCACCATCACCGCGATGATCAGGCCAAGCGCAACCGGAAAAACCAGCGAGACCGCGACCCACACGAATGTGTTGGTCAATGCGATCTCGAAGTTGGGATGGGCGAACAGGCGCTGGTACTGATCCAGGCCAGCCCATTCGCCGAAGCCTTCAAAACGCCGCCAGCGCGTGAAGCTGAGCCAGATGTTGTAGGCGACCGGATAGAGCAGAAACGCCGAGACCATCGTCAGTGCCGGCGCCATGAACGCGAGCGCCGTCCACATGCTGCGCCGGCGCAGCCGGCGCTCCTGCGTGCCCATCGCGCTGAAATCGAGCGCGGCAAGCTCCTCGTCGGTCATGTTCAGCCTGGTCATGATCAACCTCGGCGGTCGGGTTCGTTGGCGGCTGCCAGCCATGCGCGTTTGCGCATCGCCGAGAGCGGGTCCGGGCGGGAGGTCCCGGACCCGGTGCGGCTTACTGGTCGGCCCAGTAGGCGGCGTTGAGTGCCTGCATGTTGGCCATCACCTCATCGGCCTTTTCGCGGGTCGGCTCGAGCATGAAGCCAGTCAGTTCGGCAACGATGTCGCCCTGCAGATCGGAGGGCACGGCCTCCCACCAGCGGTTGAGCGCGACATGACCGCCCGCGCTCATGATTTCGTTGACCTCCTGAATGATACCGTTGGGAGCATCGGCCTTCAGGTTTCCATTGTAGAGGCTCTGCACTTCAGCCCATTTGTTGGAGCCGTCGACCGAAACCCAGAACTCATAGGCGGCGCGTGCCTCGGGATCGGCGAACGCCTCGTTGGAGATCAGGATGGGCGCGCCCTCGACGATCACCTGATTGGGCAGTGACGGATCGGCGTTCGGTGTGATGAAGACGCCGAGCTTTTCGCCGATCGGCAGACCACTGCTGGTGAGCGTGCCGGTTGCCCATTCGCCCATCAGGTACATGGCGGCCACGCCACGTGCGAAGTCCACTTCTTCCTCGTTGGAACGCGGATCGGCGAAATAGCCTTTCTCATACCAATCGACCCAGATGTCGAAGACCTGCTGCACCTCTGGTCCGTCATAGGGCACCGAGCCATCGTGCAGGCCCTTGTAGGCTTCCGGGTTGTGCCGGATCATGATCTCGGAGAACCAGATGAAGCCGCGCCAGCCGTCCTGCACGGTCGCCTGGAACGGCGTCACGCCGGCCGCCTTGAGCGTCGCGGCGGCCTGCTCGAGTTCCGCCCAAGACGTGGGCACCTCAACGCCATGCTCGGCAAACATGTCCTTGTTGTAGAACATCACCCAGCGGGCGAGCAGCATCGGCAGGGCGTATGTGGTGCCGTCGACGGTGAACAAATCGCGTGTGCCTTCGGCCAGTTCGCCCGAGGCGATCTTGGCGTCCCAGATCTCGCCAACGTCGGCCGCCTGACCGGACGCGACGATGTCGGCCAGCGCATTGCCGGTCCACCAGGTGAAGATGTCAGGGGGATTGCCGGCTGTCATCGAGCTTTGCAGGAACGCCTTGTACTGATCGGTCACGTAGCCGGTGTGCTCGAACCCGCCGGCTTCGGCCATGGCGTCCATGCCGTCGCGCCAGAAGTCCTTGTCATGGGCCATCAAGACGTCATCGGCAAAAGCCGGTGTGGCGGCCATGACGGTGGCCGTTGCGAGCGCGAGCGCGCCTTTCTTGAGCCAGTGCTTCATTGAAATCCTCCTTATGAACACTGATGGTTCGTCAAGCCGCACGTCGCAGCGACGCTTCGGTGTGCTTGTCGAACAGGTGAACCTTGTCGGTATCGGCGTGGAAGGTGAGGACCTCGTCCTCATGGACCGCGCGGGGCTG
>CAZSFA010000304.1:0-2255 GCA_964606055.1 uncultured Oceaniradius sp.
GCAACATCCATGTGCGCGGCGCGCCGTCCCGCTCGATCACCACGATGGCGGCGGCACAAGCCGCCCAGTTCAAGCAGGGCCGCACGATTGCCGGGCGCGGCATCTTCCTCATTCCCTTGTCCGAGGTCGATCCCGACACGGGCGAGATGACACCCGTCACCACCTTCGCCCATGCCGCGATGCTGGTCGAGATCGAGGTGGATGACGAGACCGGCGAGGTAGCCGTGACGGACATGCAATCCGCCTATGAGGTGGGACGCGCGCTCAATCCCGGTCTCGTCGAACAGCAACTGCGTGGCGGCGCATGGATGGGCATGAGCCATGCCGCATGGGAGACAACCGAGCCCTATTATCCGGACCGCGAGCACGGGCCGGTCGATTTCAACCACTACCTGATGCCCGGTCCCGGCGATCTCGCACCGCACCACATTTCGGTCTTGGAACGGCCGGCACCCGATGGCCCCTATGGCGGCAAGGGCCCCGGCGAGATGTGCGCCAATCCTGTGCTGCCGGCGGTCGTGAACGCGGTCTATGACGCGGTCGGCGTGCGCATCGACGAACTGCCAGTCACGCCGGAGAAGGTGCTGCGCGGCATCAAGGCCAATGGCGGCGCCCGGCCGAGGCAAATCCTGTAATGCCGATCCGCCGCCTGCCGCCTGGCCTCGACGGCCCCGATGGACTGGCACACGCCCTGCGCGATGCCCAGTACATCGCGTCCGAGGGTCTGGCGACGGCGGCGTTTCTGTCCTTGTCGCTGCAAAAGCCGCTGCTGCTCGAAGGCGCGCCGGGTGTTGGCAAGACCGAAGCGGCAAAGGCGATCGCCTCGATCCTCGGCCGCGAACTGGTCCGGCTGCAGTGCTATGAGGGCATCGATTCTTCTGCCGCGATGTATGAGTGGAACTTCCCGCGTCAGATGCTCGCGATCCGGCAGGCCGGCGACGATTACGTCAATCTCTACGCGGACGAATACCTCATCGCGCGGCCGGTTCTGCAGGCGCTGGAGAGCCCGCGCGAGCGCGTTCTGCTGATCGACGAGATCGACCGCGCCGACCATGAGTTCGAGGCGTTTCTGCTCGAATTCCTGTCCGATTTCACGCTGTCGATCCCCGAGCGCGGCACAATGCGCGCGGCTGAACCGCCGGTGGTGATCCTCACCTCCAACCGCACGCGCGAACTGCACGAGGCGCTGCGCCGTCGCTGCGTCTATCACTGGATCGATTATCCCGATCCTGCGCTGGAATCGCAGATCGTGATGATGCGCGCGTCATCGGTGGCGCAGGACACGGCACGCAAGGTGGTGGCGGCCGTCGGCCAGCTGCGCGGCGAACCGCTCGCCAAACCGCCGGGCGTGGCCGAGACAGTGGAGTGGGCTGAAGCGGCGACGCTCCTCAATTCTCAAGGTGTTGCGTGGCCGCGTGCATTCGCCCGCGCGGTCGGCGTTGCGCTGAAGGATCAGGACGACCTGGCCTATATGGCGCCGCGCCTCGACGGCATGCTCGAACAGGTGGCGTCATGAGCAGCGCGGCGTTGCCAAGGGCCCTGTCGCCGTTCGTCGATTTCGCAGGCGCCTTGCGCGCGGCCGGCTTTTCGGCGGCGCCCGAGCAGTCGGAAACCTTCGTTGCGGCCGTCGGCCTGCTCGGGCCGGGCACGATCCATGATGTGCGCCGCGCCGCCCACGCCGTCTTCGGGCCAAGGCCCGAGCGCAAGGAAGACTTTGACGCGGTGTTTGACGCGATCTTTCTCGGCCGCAGCTTTGCCGCGCCGGCCATCGGTGATCCCGAAGACATGCCAAACGCCTACGACGGTGGCGAGTTCGATCTGATGCCCGATGAAGACGAGGAAGAGCCGTCGGGCGGCGAAGCAACGCGGATCGAGCGCCTGTTCAGCCGCCAGTTGGGCGGCGGCGACGAGGACAGCGCGTTGCGTGCCTTCGCCCGTCAAGCGCCAAGGGCGCTGCCGCGGCGGACGTCGCGCCGCACGCAATCGGGCAAGGGCCGCTTGTCGGACGCGCGGCGCGCCTTTCGCGACATGCTGCGCCGGGACGGCGAGGTGATTGCCTTGCCGACGCGCAAGCGCCGCGACCGGCAGCGGCGGGTGCTCATCCTGATCGATGTCTCCGGGTCGATGAAGGCCGGCACCGAGGGCAGCCTGAGGCTGGCGCACACATTGGTGCAGGCTGGCGAGCGGGTCGAAGCCTTTACGCTCGGCACCCGGCTGACGCGGGTCACACGAGCGCTGCGCCATCGCAATCGCGA
>CAZSFA010000305.1:0-2245 GCA_964606055.1 uncultured Oceaniradius sp.
TTCTAGATGAGGGCCAGGCTGAGGATTGGGAAGCGGATCAGAACGATCAGCACCAGCAGCATGACAAAGGCAAATGGCAGGGCACCAAGGAAGACATCCTTGAGCTTGATCCGGTCGTCGTCAAGCGTGGCCTTGATGACGAAACAGCTGAGGCCGAGGGGCGGCGTCAGCAGGCCGATTTCGGCGGCGACGACGGCGACGATGCCGAACCAGACGAGGCTGAGGCCCATGGTTTCGATCAGGCCGAGGAAGAGCGGGACGACGATCAGGATGATCGAGGCGGTGTCGAGGATCGTGCCGAGGAACAGCATCAGGACGACCATGAGGGCCATGATCCAGAAGAAACTGAAGTTGTTGTCGGCGAGGAGCGATTGGAGTTCGTTCGGGAGGCCCGCGATGCCGAGCATCCGGGCGTACATCGAGGCGGCGGTGATCAGGAAGAGGAGTGCTGCGGTGATGTGGCCGGTCTCGAGGATGGTTTCCCAGAAGCTCTTGAGCGTAACCTTGCCGCGAGCGACGGCGATAACCGCGCCGAGGAAGGAGCCTGCGGCGCCTGCTTCGACCGGGGTCGTCCAGCCGGTGTAGATGCCGCCGAGGACGACGACGATGAGGCCGATGATCGGGAGCGTTTTGGCGGCGATTTCGCCCCATGTCATGAGGTCGATGTCTTCGACCGTGGTGCCGCCGACGAACTTCGGCGTGAAGCGACCCATGATGAAGATCGCGACGACATAGGCGGCGGCCAGAAGGAGGCCCGGGATGACGCCTGCAAGGAACATGTCCCCGACACTTTGCTCGGCAACGGCGGAATAGATGATCAGCATCGCCGAGGGCGGGATGATCATGCCGAGGACGCTGGAACCAGCCACGACACCCACCGCAAAGCGCGGGTTGTAGTCGTGGCTAAGCATCGCGGGCACGGACATTTTTGAGAAGACCGAGGCGCTGGCGATGGAGGACCCTGTGACGGCAGCAAAGACCGCGTTCGCACCAACCGTGGCCATGCCAATGCCGCCGGTGATCTTGCGGCAGCTTTGGTTGAGGACGGTGTAGATGTCCTGCCCCAGCCCGGCCTTGGAGACGATCAGGCCCATTAGCACGAATAGCGGTATCGTCGCAAAGGTGTACTCCATCGGACTGTCGGCGATAGCGATTTTCGTCAGGCCCATGGCCAGGTCGAAATTCCCGCGCATGATCCAGATCGCAAGGAACGATACCATGCCAAGCGCGATGGGAATGTAGACGCCCAGCCAGATGAGCACGACGATCGCGACGATCGAAATCAGGCCAATTGTGACGGGATCCATCAGGCGGCGTCCTCAGCATGGGGCTCTAGCCCTGCGGGTTCGTAGGGCCGCAAGATGATGCGGAGGATGAAGTGGACGGCACATAGGCAGGCCGACAGGAAGATCGCCAGCTTGATGGGCCACCAGGGCGCGGTGAAGACGCCGGGTACCCCGAAGAAGTCTTGGGTTTCCCACATGTCGAGGAACTCGGGCCAGATCGCCCAGGCGACGATGATCATGAACGTCAACGAGAACGCATCGATCAGGCGGGAAAGGGTCCTGCCCGTCACTCTGTTGCGCCGCGTGATCATACCAAGCAACCCATCAGAGCGGGTCAGCCGCCCGGCGCGGATCACATCCGGCAACTGAAGAAAGACGATCATGACCAGAGAGAACTGAACCATCTCATAGGTGCCGCGGAAGGGTTGGTTGAACACCCCGCGCGCCACGATCTCGTAGTTCACCATCAGGACCATGAAGAGAATGATGAGGGTGCCAGCGGCGTTGGCTGCTTTGGCCACGCCGCTGGCGATTGTATCAAAGGTGCGGATCACGCGCCCCGTCCCCTTTGTCGCTTAGTTCATTGCGTCCTGGGTCCAGTCACGGACACCGGTGTACCCAGCGGCTTCGAGCTTGCCGAGGTAGGCGTTCAGCATCTCGGTGCCGGGCTCGCCCTTGGCATCCAGACCTGCGGCCCATTCCTGAGCAATGTTCGGCATGGCCATGGCCCAAGCTTCACGCTCTGCCGGGTCCATTTCCACGATTGTGCCGCCACCAGCGACAAAGGCGTCGCGGCTGGCCTGAGCGCGGTCCATGGCGATACCGGCAACGTGGTCGCGGTAGAGAACGGCAACTTCTTGCAGGACACCTTTGACTTCGTCCGGCAGGCCATCCCAGTACTGCTTGTTCACCGTGATCGTCTTGGAGTTCACGGCGCCAAGGTCAGCCTTGATCATGTA
>CAZSFA010000306.1:0-2232 GCA_964606055.1 uncultured Oceaniradius sp.
GCTCGAAATAGGTCTTGATGTAGTCGCTCGCCTCGGACCGCTCGATGCCCAGATTTCGGGCCAGACCAAAGGCCGAGATGCCGTAGATGATGCCGAAATTGATCGCCTTGGCGCGGCGGCGCACCTCCGAGGGCATGCCGTCGACCGGTACGCCGAACATTTCCGAAGCGGTCATGGCGTGGATGTCGATGCCGTCGGCGAAGGCCTGCTTGAGCTGGCCGATGTCGGCAACATGGGCCAGAACGCGCAGTTCGATCTGGCTGTAGTCGGCCGATACCAGCTTGTTGCCCTTGTCGGCCACGAAGGCGGTGCGGATGCGGCGGCCCTCGGCGGTGCGGATCGGGATGTTCTGCAGGTTGGGGTCGGACGAGGACAGCCGGCCGGTCGATGTCGCGGCCAGCGCATAGGATGTGTGCACACGGCCGGTCTCGGGATCGGCATAGACCGGCAGCGCGTCGGTGTAGGTCGATTTCAGCTTGGTGAGTTGGCGCCAGTCGACGATGCGCCGCGGCAGTTCATGGCCTTCCGCCGCCAGATCCTCGAGCACCTGTGCCGAAGTGGACCATTGGCCGGTGCGGGTCTTGGCGCCACCGGGCAGGTTCATCTTGCCGAACAGGATTTCGCCCAGCTGCTTGGGCGAGCCGATGTTGAAGCTCTCGCCGGCGATCTCGTGGATCTCCGCTTCGATGCCGGCGGCCTTCTGGGCAAACTCACCCGATAGCCGGCTCAATATCTGGCGATCGACGGCGATGCCGTGGCCTTCCATCGTCGCCAGCACCGGCACGAGCGGCCGTTCCAGCCGCTCATAGACCGACACCAGGCCCTGCGCGACCAGCCGCGGCTTGAGCACGCGCCACAGGCGCAGCGTGATGTCGGCGTCCTCGGCGGCGTAGCGGGTGGCGGCATCGATCGCGATGCGGTCGAAGGTCAGCGCCTTCTTGCCCGTTCCGGCGATGTCCTTGTAGGCGATCGGCTTGTGGCCGAGCCACCGTTCGGCGAGCGGGTCCATGCCGTGATGGCTGTTGTTGCCGCCGTCGAGCACGTAGGACAGCAGCATGGTGTCGTCGAAGCGCGCGATCTCCACGCCATGGCGCCGCATGACGACCAGATCGTATTTGATGTTCTGGCCGACGATGAGAATAGACGGGTCCTCGAGCAAGGTCCTGAGCCGGCTCAAGGCATCATCGAGGCCGATCTGACCGTCGATCAGGCCGCTGCCGCCGAGAAGGTCATCCTCGCCGTCGCGATGGGCGAGCGGCACATAGGCGGCCTCGCCCTGGGCATGGCTCAGCGAAAAGCCGACCAGATTGGCGCGCGCGGCATCCAGCGAATCCGTTTCAGTGTCGAAGGCAACAACGCCTGCCTCGCGCGCCCAATCGATCCACTGGTCGAGCGTTTCGAGATCGCGGATGCAGACATAGGCGTCGGCGTCGAACCCGGCTGACGCGGCAGCGTCCGCCCGCGCGGCGGCGAGATCGGAGGGGTGCCACAGGCCGTCGGCATGGTCCGGGGCATCGGTGGCGCCCGGTGCGGGCGCGGCATCGGGCACCGAACCGGCATCGAGATCGGGGCCGCGCGCATCCGCGCCCCATTCGACATCGACATGAGCCGGCTCAATAGTTGTCGCGTCGGCGCCGGTCTCCTCGGCCACCCGCCGAGTCAGGCTGGTGAACTCCATCGCCTTGAGGAAGCCGATCAGCTTGGGGCCGTCCTGATCGTCCAGCGCCAGGGCGTCGAGCGGCACCTCGACGGGCGTGTCGACCTTGAGCGTGACCAGATCGCGCGACAGAAGCGCCTGATCGGCGAAGGCGATGAGGTTCTCGCGGCGCTTGTTCTGCTTGATCTCGCCGGCGCGCGCCAGAAGCGTGTCGAGATCGCCGAAGTCGTCGAGCAGTTGCGAAGCGGTCTTGGGCCCGATCCCGGGCACGCCGGGCACGTTGTCGGTGGAATCGCCCGTCAACGCCTGCAAGTCGATCATCTTCTCTGGACCGACGCCGAACTTGTCGACAACCTCTTGGCGGCCGATCTGCCGATCCTTCATCGTGTCGTACATCGACACATGATCGGTGACGAGCTGCATCAGGTCCTTATCCGACGAAACAATTGTCGCGCCACCACCGGCCTCTTCAGCCATCCGGCAATAGGCCGCGATGATGTCGTCGGCCTCGTACCCCTCAAGCTCGATGCAGGGCAGGCCGAAGGCGCGCGTCGCCTGCCGGATCAGGCCGAATT
>CAZSFA010000307.1:0-2214 GCA_964606055.1 uncultured Oceaniradius sp.
GCCATGTCGACGATCACATCGCGCGCAACGATTATGAGGGCGCGTTCGCGTCACTGGCCGAACTGCGGCCGGCGGTCGATGCGTTCTTCGAGCATGTGATGGTCAATGCGGACGACGCGGGCCTGCGCGCCAACCGGCTGGCCATGCTGGACGACCTGCGCGCCACCACCCGCACGCTCGCCGATTTCGGTCGGATCGAGGGTTAGGAGCGCTTTCAGCGAAACGCGCGCCCGGACCGGATCCGGGGCAAGCGCATTCGCGGTTCGAAAGCACGACCGGGCGATAACGATCGAGCGGCCCGAACGGCCGCCCGGAACCGCGCGTTATCTCAGTTCGAAATCGCTGAGGATTTCATCGCGGATCAGGTCGTCGACGATGACCTCGCGCACGCGCGCGTCGTCGATCCGCAGCGCATCGTCCATCCGCGTGTCGAAACTCTGCTCGCCGCCGCCCGACGCACCGCCACCGCCATTGCCGCCGGCGTCGCTCAACGTCCGCCCATCGGCATCGTTGTCGATGCCCGCATCGGGCCCGCCCTGAATGGTCACCGGGGCTGAACTCAGCACCGGCGCCGGAATCACCGCGTCGCTGGGCTGGTCCGGACCGTCGAACTCGACGAACAGGACCGATGGCAGCGCCGCGTCCTCATAGATCGTGTAGCCGGCCTGCGCCGGCAGCGTCACGGCCGTCATCGCCGTCGCGGCAGCGAGCATGCGCAGAGTGTTTTTCATGGTTGCCGGTCCCGCTTTTCGTGTATCACCCGGCACGCATGATGAAGGAATGTCGTTGAAATGCCGTTGCGCGACATGATGAACGCGCGGTTAACCCGGGGCCGTCTCTGCGATGACCGCCATCGCTGAGGATACCCGCCCGCTGCGGGCCGATGCAAAGGGCATTGCCCGGGCCGCCGAGACGCTGGATCGCGGCAGGCTGGTCGCCGTACCGACCGAGACGGTTTACGGCCTCGCCGCCGATGCCGAGGATGGCGCGGCCGTCGCCCGGATCTTCGAGGCCAAGGGCCGCCCGCGCTTCAACCCGCTGATCTGCCATGTCGACACGATGGCGATGGCGCGGCGGCTGGCGGTGTTCGATCCGCTGTCGGAGAGGCTGGCGGACGCCTTCTGGCCCGGCCCGCTGACGCTGGTGCTGCCGCTTGCGCCGGGCGCGCCCATCCACCCGCTGGTGACGGCCGGGCTCGACACGGTGGCCCTGCGCGCGCCGCAAGGCGTTGCCCGCGACGTCATCGCCCGTCTCGGCCGGCCGATCGCCGCGCCCAGCGCCAACCGTTCGGGCGCGATCAGCCCGACGACCGCCGATCATGTGCGCCGGAGCCTGGGCGATGCCGCGCCGATGATCCTCGATGGCGGGCCGACGGGCGTTGGCCTTGAATCGACGATCGTGCGCGTCGCCGACGGGCGCATCACCTGCCTGCGCCCCGGCGGGTTGCCGCTTGCGGACATCGAGCGCGTCGCCGGCGTGCCCGTCGCCCGCGACACGGGATCGGCGATCACGGCGCCGGGCATGTTGGCCTCGCACTACGCGCCCGATATGCCGGTTCGCCTCGATGCAGCCGACGTCATGCCGGGCGAGGCGCTTTTGGCCTTCGGCCCGGACCGCGCGCGCGGAGCCGATGACGCGGTGCGCGTCGAAAACCTGTCGGTAACCGGTGATCTGGCCGAGGCGGCCGCCAACCTGTTCGCCGCGCTGCATCGCCTGAACGCGTCCGGCGCTTCGGCGATTGCCGTCGAGCCGATCCCGCCTCGCGGGCTGGGCGAGGCCATCACCGACCGGCTGACGCGCGCGGCGGCGCGCCGCCCATGACGATGGACCCGGCATTGCGCGACCGGTTTGCCGCGATCGTCGGCGGCTCCCATGCGCTGGTCGCAGAGGCTGACATCGCGCCGCACCTGCGCGAATGGCGGGGCCGCTGGACCGGGCAGGCTGCCGCCGTGCTCAAACCGTCGCGCACCGATCAGGTCGCCCGGATCGTCGCGCTGGCGGCCGAAACCGGCACCGCCATCGTGCCGCAGGGCGGCAACACCGGTCTCGTCGGCGGCCAGATTCCCGACGATACCGGCCTCCAGATCATCGTCTCGACATCGCGGCTCAACCGCATCCGCGATGTCGATCCCGATGGTGATACCATCACGGTCGAGGCAGGCGTCATCCTGCAGACCATTCAGGAGACGGCCGACGCCCATGACCGGCTGTTCC
>CAZSFA010000308.1:0-2213 GCA_964606055.1 uncultured Oceaniradius sp.
CGAGCACGCGCCCGCCGCGGCCCTTGGCGCCGGCGCCGGGCCGGACGAGCCGCACCGCCAGTTCCGGCGCGTCGATGATCGTGCCCGCGTTGAGCCGGTATTGCTGGGCCACCGCCGGATGGGCGATCCGCCACAGGCCGTCCTTGTTCAGCTTGATGCGGGCGTAGCGCTCGTATGATTGCAATGCGTAGCCGCCATGGGCGACGAAATGCACGCAGCGGTCGAACGTCTCCCGATCGAGATACGCGTATGGCGCGGCGCTTGTGATCTCGACATAGAGATCATCTGCATCGAACGGCGCCGAGCAGGCCATGCCGAGTATGTGCTGGCACAACACATCCAGCGCGCCCGGCTCGATCGGCGGCGTGTCTTGCGCACCCAGATAGTTGGCATCGAGCGCGGCCTGACACTCCATCACCTCGAACCGGTTGGCCGGCACCAGGATCGCCTTGGATGGCTCGTCCATCCGGTGATTGGCGCGGCCGATGCGTTGCGCCAGCCGGCTGGCGCCCTTGGGCGAGCCGATATGGACGACCAGATCGACATCGCCCCAGTCGATCCCCAGATCGAGCGTCGACGTGGCCACCACCGCGCGCAACGCATTGCGCTCCATGGCCTGTTCGACCTTGCGGCGCTGGCCGACATCGAGCGAACCATGATGCAGCGCGATCGGCAGGCTGTCTTCGTTGAGCGTCCAAAGCTCCTGAAAGACCAGTTCGGCCTGGCTGCGCGTGTTGACGAAGATCAGCGTCGTCTGGTGCCGCGTAATCGCCTGATAGACCTCGGGCAGGGCGTATCGCGCCGAATGGCCCGACCAGGGAATGCGCTCCTCGGACTTCAGGATGGTGATCTCCGGCCTGGCGCCGCCATCGACGGTGATCACCTCGGACTTGTGGTCCGCATCGGGCGCCTGCGCCACCAGCCACCGCCGCAAGGCGTCCGGTTCGGCGACGGTTGCAGAAAGGCCCGTCGCCTGAAGACCGGGCCGGTAGACGCGCAGCCGCGCCAGATCGAGCGACAGCAATTGCCCACGCTTGGAGGTGACCAGCGAGTGCAACTCGTCGAAGATCACGCGCTGGAGATCACCGAAGAAGCGCTCGGCGTCCTTGTGCGACAGCAGCAGCGCCAGCTGTTCGGGCGTTGTCAGCAGGACATCCGGCGGATTGCGCTTCTGCCGCTGACGCTTGGAGGTCGGCGTGTCACCGGTGCGGGTCTCCACCGTGACCGGCAGACCCATCTCGGCGATCGGCGCGGCCAGATTGCGTTCGATGTCGACGGCCAGCGCCTTGAGCGGCGAGATGTAGAGCGTGTGCACGCCCGGTTTGATCGTGCCGGGTTTGGGTTTGCCGCGCCGCGTCAGGTCGACGAGGCTCGGCAGGAACCCGGCGAGCGTCTTGCCCGCCCCGGTCGGTGCGATCAGCAGCGCCGACAACCCCGCCTCGGCCTTGGCGAGCAGCTCCAGTTGGTGCGCGCGCGGTCGCCAGCCCTTGGCCGTGAACCAGCCCAGAAACGGCTCCGGCAGGGAAAAACCGTCGGCCTTCACCGGCTTTTCGGGATCGATCACGCTCATCGGGCCGAACCATAACGTTCCTGAAAAGTTCCGCAATCGCCTTGCGCGAAAAACCCATGCGTCTATCTGTGTTGGGATGAAGCCGGAAGCGCTGCTGCACCCCACGCCCAAGGGCCTGTATTGCCCGCCGGGCGACTTCTACATCGACCCGGTGCGCCCGGTCGGGCGCGCGCTCGTCACGCACGGCCATGCCGATCACGCCCGCGCCGGCCACGCCCATGTCATGGCCACCCGCGAAACGCTCGACATCATGGGCATTCGCTATGGCGCCGGTTTTGCCGGCGCGATGCGGGAGGCAACGCTCGGCGAGAAGGTCACGATCAACGGCGTCACGGTGTCGTTCCACCCGGCCGGTCATGTGCTCGGTTCGGCACAGATCGCTGTGGAAGCCGGCGGCATCCGCATCGTCGCCTCGGGCGACTACAAGCGCCGGCCGGACCCGACCTGCGCCGGCTTCGAGGTCGTCCCGTGCGACGTCTTCATTACCGAAGCGACGTTTGGATTGCCCGTCTTCCGCCATCCCGACGATGGTGAGGAGATCGCCCGCCTGCTGGCGAGCGTTGAGCGCTTTCCCGAGCGGGCGCATCTGGTTGGCGCCTACGCCCTGGGCAAGGCGCAGCGTGTGATCGCGCTGATCCGCAAG
>CAZSFA010000309.1:0-2209 GCA_964606055.1 uncultured Oceaniradius sp.
CCATGCCGGCGTCGGCAAGGCATCGTTCGATGAAAAGGCGATCACCGAGAATGTGCGCGCCTTTGCCGATGCCGTGCAGAAGGCCAAGCCGTCCGGCGCCAAGGGCACCTATGTCAAGAGGGTCGCGCTGACCTCGACCATGGGTCCGGGCGTGAAGATCGATCCGGCGACGCTGTCGGCGGCAGAGTAGACGATTTCGCGAGCCGCCGCACCGCGCCGGTTCGCTACACCAAGTCCGTCCCGGCAACGGGACGGAGCATGGCCATAAGGGAGCAGGCGGTTTGGAGCCTGTCTTGGACCTGATCCGGGAACCAGCCGTGCGACCAACAAGAATTCCGTCCCGGAAACGGGACGGATGGCCGGGAAACCGGTCCCCTGTCCGAGATTGCAGGCGGCTCGCCTTAATTCGAAACGAGCCTGCATGAGACGGGTAAGAAGCTTCAATCGCCCTAAGGGGCGCGAGAAGGTTCGAACCGTACTGCCTTGTGCCGCAAGGGGCGTCAGCCCCGGTGCGAGGGGACAGGATCCTCAAGCGTCGCAGCGCGGGGTCCAAACCCGGGTGGCGGCAAAGGCAAACCGCGTTTCTTTGCTCCGGCGGAGAGGCGCAAACGGAGAGACGAAGTGGAAAGAGCGCAAAAACGCGAATTCGTCACCGAGCTGAATTCGGTCTTCAAGGAGTCCGGTTCGGTTGTGGTGGCCCACTACACGGGTCTGACCGTCGCAGAAATGGGCGATCTTCGCTCACGCATGCGCCAGGCGGGCGGCACCGTGAAGGTTGCGAAAAACCGCCTTGCCAAAATCGCTCTTCAGGGCACGCAAGCCGAGGGCATGTCGGACCTGTTTTCCGGTCAGACATTGATCGCCTACGCCGAAGATCCGGTGACGGCACCCAAGGTGGCAAGCGCGTACGCCAAGGACAACGACAAGCTCGTCGTTCTGGGCGGTTCGCTTGGCGAAACGGTTCTCGATGCGAATGGAGTGAAGGCGCTTGCTGAACTTCCCTCGCTTGATGAACTGCGCGCCAAGATCGTCGGCATGATCCAGACGCCGGCATCGCGCATTGCTCAGGTGACGAGCGCGCCGGGTGCACAACTCGCCCGGGTGTTCAACGCCTATGCCCAGAAGGACGAGGCGGCATAGCCTCAACCGTTCAAATCAAACGTTCGAACCTGATCACAAGGAACTGAAATCATGGCCGATCTTGCCAAAATCGTCGACGACCTGTCGTCGCTGACCGTCCTGGAAGCTGCCGAACTGTCCAAGCTTCTGGAAGAAAAATGGGGCGTCTCCGCCGCAGCACCCGTGGCTGTTGCCGCCGCAGGTGGCGCCGGTGCCGCTGATGCTGCGCCCGCAGAAGAGAAAGACGAGTTCGACGTCATTCTCGAGTCTGCTGGCGACAAGAAAATCAACGTCATCAAGGAAGTGCGCACGATCACCGGTCTTGGCCTGAAAGAGGCGAAAGACCTGGTCGAGGGCGCTCCCAAGCCGGTCAAGGAAGCGATCTCCAAAGGCGAAGCCGAGGAAATCGTCAAGAAGCTGACCGAAGCCGGCGCGAAAGCGGCGATGAAGTGATGCGTCTGGTGTCGCGCGGGCTTTGGCTCGCGCGACGCCAACACTGTGTGCGTGAACCCTTTTCCCGAGGCCTGGATTGCAGGTTTCCGGAAACGGGTTTTCACCGTTTTTGGAGGGCAGGGCGCCCGCAGCCGGTTCCGGCTCGAAGCGTTCGCGCCTGACAACGATTTCGGAGCGGGCCGTTCAGGCGGTCGCGGCTCCGGCGATATGGCCAGGAAACCGGGCGCATGGGTTTTCGGCCGACCGGTCTGCCGGGCGCGGTGTGGCAACTGTCCGGCATGAAACCGACCCGTCCAATTCGGGCGGCGACGAGGAGCGGCAATGGCGCAGACCATCTCATTCAACGGTCGTAGACGAGTACGAAAATTCTTTGGCGACATCCCCGATGTGGCCGAAATGCCCAACCTGATCGAGGTGCAGAAATCCTCCTACGATCAGTTCCTGATGATGGAGGAGCCCGAGGGCGGGCGCGGCGACGAAGGTCTGCAGGCGGCGTTCAAGTCGGTGTTCCCGATTTCCGACTTCGCCGGCACGGCGATGCTCGAGTTCGTGCGCTATGACTACGAAGCGCCGAAATTCGACGTCGAGGAATGCCGCCAGCGCGATCTGACCTATTCGGCGCCGCTCAAGGTGACGC
>CAZSFA010000310.1:0-2193 GCA_964606055.1 uncultured Oceaniradius sp.
GCTTGAACTCGTCCTCGGTCAGTGCTCCGGAGATGCGGCGGTCGACCTGCTCGCGGAACTCGGCGACGCGCGCGCGAACGAATCCGGCGTCGAAGTCGTCATAACGGTACATGTCAGAGCTCCGCCTGCTTGCCGTGGAAGTAGTTGGAAGGGCCGCGCGTGCGGAACGCCTCGCGGAAATGCAAGGGCCGCGGACGGCCGTCTTCGCCGATCGACACATTGGCCAGATAGGCGCCGACAAGCCGGCCGGCCTGGCGTTGTGCGCTGGCCAGAAGGCGCTGCCCTTCGTCCGGATCATGGGCGACGGCGGCGTCGGCATGGGCGCGCGACCACGTGCCATCCGCCGTCAGGTAGATCACATCGCCTTCAAAAAGGTCATTGGCGGTGACGATCTGGGGGTGTTTTGCGCGCGCCATGTCAGACCGCCTCCATCTGGTTGGACAACGCGGCGATGGCGTGATCGGCACCGCGCGGCGCGATACCGTAAAGAAGGACTGCGGGCCCTTCGATGCCGGCATCGTTGAGTGCTTCGGGCACATCGCCCAGCGTTGCCGCGACCACGCGCTGGTCGGCCCGCGAAGCGTTCTCCACGATCGTCACCGGCGTTTGCGCGTCCGCGCCATGCATCAGCAGACGCCCGCGGATGAAGCCGGATGCCTTGACGCCCATGTAGATCGCGGCCGCTTCGCCCGGCCGGGCCAATGCGCGCCAGTCATGATCGGCAAACCCTTGTGCATCGTGGCCGGTGATCAGCCGCAGCGAGGCATTCCGGCCGCGACGGGTCAGCGACCGGCCGACTGCGGCAACCGCCGCCGAGGCCGAGGTGATGCCGGGCACAATCTCAAAGCCGACGCCGGCGCCATCAAGCGCATCAAGCTCTTCTTCCAGTCTGCCGAACACGGCCGGATCACCCGACTTGAGCCGTACGACGCGCGCGCCGGCATTGGCATGCTCGATCATCAGCGCGTTGATCGCGTCCTGCGTCCAGGCCGGGCCGAAGCCCTTCTTGCCGGTTTCGATGATCGTCGCCTCGCGGCGCGCCAGTTCGATGATCGGCTGCGGCACGAGCCGGTCGTGCAGCACCACATCGGCATCATGCAGCGCGTTGCGGGCCTTGAGCGTCAGCAGGTCGGGGTCCCCCGGTCCCGCGCCCACGAAGGTGACCGAACCGGGGCCGTCGCGCGTTTCGATGGCATCGGTCAGCAGCGTCTCGAGGGTGCGCTCCACGGCCGCCGCGCCGCCTGCCTTGAGCGCGCGCTCGCCGGTGCCGAAATAGAAGCGGGTCCAGAAATCGCGCCGCTTGCGGCTGTCGCCAAGCATCTCGGCGCGTTTGCGAAAGGCCTGGCCGAAGCGGGTCAGCGCGCCGAGCGACGCCGGCAGGCGGGATTCGAGGTCGGCCTTGATCTTGCGGGCCAGGACCGGCGCGGCGCCTTCTGTGCCGATGGCGACGGTCACCGGATCGCGGTCGACGATCGCTGGTGTGATGAAGGCCGAGTCCTCAAGATTGTCGACGATGTTGACCAGCGCGCCCGACGCCCGCCCGATCGCGGCTGCGCGGGCATCTTCGGCGTGGTCGTCATTGGCCGCGTAGAGCATGGCCGCGCAGATGGCGTCGCCCGTTTCGATGGGCCGTTCAAACAGCTTCAGTCGGCCCTCGGCCTGCCATTGCCGCACGATCGGCTCGGCGTCGGCTCCATAAACGCTGATCCGCGCCTGCGTCTTGAGCAACAATCGCAGTTTGGCAACCGCCGTTTCGCCGGCGCCCGATACCACCAGGCGTCGACCATCGACGTTCAGAAAGACCGGAAAATGACGCATGGATACACCTCGCAGAAGTCCGGTGCAGTCTAGCCATGGCGCTTTCGGCCCAGAAGAACCGGCTTGCTACGGGGATCGCGCGGGGAGAAAATTCCTTCGACAAAAGGCGGGTTTGGCGGGCTGCCAGACTTGATCCGTGTCAAGGACCGCGCGCGACGTCATTGCGACAATCGGCACACTTTCGAACTGTTCCAATTTGCTGGGAGCCCCTCTATATGCTGCGCGAAGTCCGCACGATCGAGAACGATCAGCAAGAACAACAAGGGCGTTGGGGGCGTCGCACATCCATGGATTACGACGGCTTTTTCAAGGACCAAATCGACAGCCTTCACGCGGCAGGGAACTATCGCGTTTTTGCGGAGCTTGAGCGCCAGG
>CAZSFA010000311.1:0-2124 GCA_964606055.1 uncultured Oceaniradius sp.
CTGGTGCGCGAGGCAATGGGCGACGACATGGTGACGACGATCTGATGCGGCCGGCCCTGAAAACCGTCGAGCAGACCCATGCCGGTCAGGCGCACGGGCTCGATTTTGCGGGCCAGCGCGTGCTGCTCGACCCGGCCGGCGTGATGGTGTTTGCCGAAGCGCGCATGCTCGTCGTTGCCGACCTGCATCTGGAAAAGGGCTCGTCGTTCGCCCGGCGCCGCGTGTTTCTGCCGCCCTACGATACGCCGGCGACGCTGTCGCGACTGGCCGCGCTGGTCGCCAAGTACGATCCGCGCGTGATCGTCTCGCTCGGCGACAGTTTTCACGACGATGAAGCCTGCAACCGTCTGGGGCCGGAGACGATCGCGGCCATCGAGGCGCTCGCGGCCGGCCGCACCATGATCTGGGTGACCGGCAATCACGACCCCTCGCCGCCCCGCAACGTGCCGGGCGAAGCGGCTGATTGCCTTGCGCTGGGCGATGTCGCCTTCCGCCACATTGCCGAGCATGGCCAGGCGGGCCACGAGGTGTCAGGCCATTACCATCCGGCGGCGATCCTGCGCGGGCGCGGCAAAGCGGTGCGGCGGTCGTGCTTTGCCTGCGATGGCGTGCGGCTGATCATGCCGGCCTTCGGCGCCTACACCGGCGGGCTGAATGTGCGCGATCGCGCCTTTGACGGGCTGTTCAGGCGGGCCAGCCTGCGCGCCTACATGCAGGGTTCGACGCAGATCTACCCGATCGCCGCCCGCGACCTGATCGGCTAGGGCGCGTCCGGCGGAGGTGGAACCGCCGCGGCCGACAAGACGCGCGACAAGATCATGGACTGGAGCCGGACTGCGTTTCCACGAAACGCCGAAGCGTTCTAGATCAGCACCGCGATCGCGGCCAGCAGCATGGTCGGCGTCACCAGCCAGGTCAGCACCGTGCGCAACAGGCCGAACCAGCGCGGCGCGCCACCGCGCGCCACAAGCATCCTGTCCCACATGCCCATCGCGCCGAAGCCGACGGCGAACATCACAAAGCCGATCGCATCGGGCGCAAGGAACGCCGCCCAGCCCCAGAGCGAGGGCACGACCGACAGGGCAAACACCGGCATGACATCGGCGCTTTCGGGCGCGGCGACCGCAATGCCCCACCGGATGCCGCCCAGAAACGACAGGATGATCGCGGCATAGGTCGTCAGCGCGACAGGCACGATCGACTGCAACCACGGTTCGCCGGGCAGGAACAGCGCTCCGGTCAGCACCGCAAAGGGCGTGAAGCCGAACAGCGCCAGCGCAAGCGGCGCCTTCATTGTCCGGTCCTCGTCGGATGCAGACTTGCTCATCAATCCCTCTTGAAGACGATGCGGCCCAGCCAGCCCACGAACAGCGCCAGCAGGACGGACGCCAGACCGTAGTAGAGCGAGCGGGTCCGTGCGAAGTCGGAGACGGCATACTCAAAGCCCGCCTTGGCGATCTGCAGGCTGGTGCTCGTCTGCCCGACGAACTCGCCATTGCGGAACAGGTAGGCGCGGGCGACGTGATCGCCCAGCGGAACGTTGCCCGGCAGCCGCAGTTCGGCGCGAAACAGCGATTGCGAGATGAACTGGACGCCGCCCGAGAACACGCCGTACAGACCTTCCTCCTGCTTGAGGCGCAAAAGCGCATCCACATAGGTCTCGATCTCGCTCGCCGTGCGCCGCGAGGGCGCGGGCTGAAGGCGAACCGATGGCACGGTCAGGGCCAGCCGTGCCAGCGTCTCGGCGCTGGTTACATCGCGCGCCGGGCGGGTCGATGCGATCAGATAGGATTGCGGCGCGTTGCGGAACGTCTGGCTCTCCACATTCATCCATATGCCGAACACGCGGCCCTTGCGGCGGGCGACCAGATCGCCGCGCGGGCCGTCCAGCACCACGAAGATGTCGTAGCGACCCTGCCTCTGGATCAGGGGGTCGATGTTGTCGATCGCGCCGAAGATGGTCAGCGTCTCGCCGGTGAAGTCGGAGGTGATGGGAATGGTTTCCAGCGACAGGCCGATCTCGATCCGCTCGGGCGCGCGCGCCTGTTCTGCGGCATTGGCCGCGGCGGCTTCGCCTTGCGTCGCAAAGTCATCGGGTGCCAGTTCATCAGACACCACGTCATC
>CAZSFA010000312.1:0-2108 GCA_964606055.1 uncultured Oceaniradius sp.
CGCGGACGGCACGCGACCGTGCGCGAAAGCAGCGTCGTTTCGGGCGCGATCACGCCGGCCTGCTGGCCGATCGGGCCATCGGCGCCGGTGAACGGCCACAGCACCAGAACGTCCGCGCCGGCCGTCGCCAGATAGCGGCCATCGGCGGTCCAGTCGAACGACAGCGGCTTGGCCGGATATCCGCCCATGCGGCCGTGCTTGTCGTCGGGCTGGTCGATGCGCCAGACATGCAGGGCGTTTTCCAGCATCGACGTCACGCAGAAACGGCCATCGGGCGAAAAGCCGATCGCCTGATGCGCGCCCTGCCAGGTGAGCATGGTTGCTTCCGCCGGCCTGGCGACGGGGATCAACAGCGCCCCGCCATAGACGGCCGAGCCGAGCCATTTGCCGTCGGCGGAAAAGGCCAGCGCGCTGACCGACGATGGCGCGGTCACCGGCACGGGCGCGTCCGTACCGCGCGGCAGGAGGAACACGGTCTTGCCGGCCGACCAGGCCAGGTGCCCGCGCGGCGAAGACGCTGCGGTGTCGACCCATTTGCCGCCCGAATGCAGCGTCTCGGGCTCTTCGCCTGCCCGGATGCGGACGGCCTTGCCGTCATCGCCCGCGGTCAGGATGACGCCCGATTTCTCGTCGGTCGCCACCGCCAGGATCGCGCCCTCATGCACCTTGCGCGCGGCGACCGTGTCGTCGAACCCGCACACATGCACCGAGCCCTCGCCGTCGGCGACCACGAATGCCTGCCCGGCAAACCCGACCCCGGTGAGCGGGGCATCGACCTCAAGCGCCTTCAGCGTCACCGTCATGCGTAGCTCGGCGCGGCCCGGCACTTCATGAAGCCATCCTCGATGACATCGCGCGGCAGATTGCGGCCGATGAACACCATCCGGCTGACGCGCTTTTCATCGTCGCGCCATGGCCGCTGGTGATCGCCTTCCAGCATCATGTGCACCGCCTGCGCGACATAGCGCCGGGGGTCGTCCTTGAGCGCCAGGATGCCCTTCATGCGCAGCAGATCAATGCCGAACTCCTGCGTGATCTTCTGAATCCAGGGAAAGACCTTTTCCGGGTCGATCGGCTCGTCGGTCACAAGCGAGAACGATGAGACATGCGCATCGTGATGGTGGTGATGATGGTGTCCGCCGTCGAGAAACTCCGGATCGGCCTCCAGGATCCGGTCGAGATCAAAGGCGCTTTGACCCAGTATCGCGTCCAGTGGCGCGTCCGAGCGCGTGGTGCGGATCACCTGCGCGGTCGGGTTGATCTGCCGGATGCGGGCCTCGACCGCGTCCAGATCGTCGCCGTCGACCAGATCGGTCTTGTTGACGAGCACGACATCGCCGAACGCGATCTGTTCCTGGGCTTCGGGTGCGCGTTCCAACTCGCCGGTCAGATGCTTGGCGTCCGCGACGGTGACGATCGCGTCCAGCTTGAGCCGGGCGGCGATGTCGTCATCGACGAAGAAGGTCTGGGCAACCGGCCCCGGATCGGCCAGCCCGGTCGTTTCGACGATGATGCCGTCAAAGCTGCCGGCCCGCTTCATCAGCCCGCCCAGAATGCGGATCAGATCGCCGCGCACCGTGCAGCAGATGCAGCCATTGTTCATCTCGAAGATCTCTTCGTCCGCATCGACCACCAGATCGTTGTCGATGCCCACCTCGCCGAACTCGTTGACGATCACCGCATAGCGCTTGCCGTGATCCTCGGTCAGAATGCGGTTGAGCAGCGTCGTCTTGCCCGCGCCCAGATAGCCGGTGAGCACGGTGACGGGCGTTTTTTCGATGTCCATGGCGATGATCCCGAAATGCGGCGTGATTGATGCGCAGATGTGCGCCCGCCCGGGGCGCTTTACAAGTGGCCGGCGGCCGACCGGTGCTAGAACGCCAGCATGGCCCGGCGCACACGGCCCAGAAACACCGAGCGGCTTTCGGGCGTCGACACGTCCATCAGATAGTGGGCCAGGAAAACGGTCTTGCAGCGGCGGTCGAACAGCGCGCGCATGCCCCGCGTCAGCGTGCGCACGCCGGGATGGCCGACCACATAGGACCACCAGCGCGGCGCACCGCATGTGGTCACGATGCCCAGCTTCTTGACGTGCTGCATCTTGGGCG
>CAZSFA010000313.1:0-2107 GCA_964606055.1 uncultured Oceaniradius sp.
GACGCTGGCGTTGCGCACCGGCGACATCAAGCTGCGCGTCGCATTCGATGGCGGCAGCGACGCGACGCGATTGATCGAGGAGTATGGCGCGGTCATCGTCAATGACACCGCCGGCGCGCCAGGCGTGCCGGTCGAGGCTGGCGATGGCACGCAAGTGTTCATCGCCGCGCTGTCACCGGAGGATGCGGCGGGCCTTGCGGAGACCCAGCGACGCATTCGGACCTGGCGCGCGAACGGGATCGAGGGCAAGGGGTCGTTGTCGGTCAACGCCACCGGCTGCGCGGTCAGACCCTTCCCGCCCGGGCCGATCTACATTGCGACCTTTCTGCAAACCTCACCGGCTGACGATTTCTTCGCCGTGACGCGGCGTGTCGACTTGCGCCGCGTCCTGCAGCGGTCGGGCGTCAATGCCGACACGATCCCGACCTGCGCTGCGACCTGATCAGACCGCGCCACGCAGGGCGCGCACATGCGCGACCAGCCCTGCGGTCGAGGCGTCGCGCTCGTCAGAGCCTTGGCCGGTTTCGACCACCGGGAGCAGGGCGGTCGCCAGTTCCTTGCCCAACTCCACGCCCCACTGGTCGAAGGCATTGATGCCGTAGAGTTGCGCTTCGACAAACACGCGGTGTTCATAGAGCGCGATGATGCGTCCCAGCGTGAACGGGTCGAGCCGGTCGTAGACGAGCGTCGTTGACGGCCGGTTGCCCGGGAACACGCGATGAGGCGCAAGCGTCTCCGCATCGTCCTCTGCCATGCCCCGGGCGATAAGTTGTGCCAGCGCCTCCTCGCGCGTGCGGCCCTTCATCAGCGCTTCGGACTGTGCAAGGCAGTTGGCGAGCAGGAGGTGATGGTGATGTGCCAACTCGGCTTCGTGCCCGTTGGCCGCCACCAGGAACTCAAGCGGGATGACGTCCGTGCCCTGGTGCAGAAGCTGGAAGAAGGCATGCTGGCCGTTCGTGCCCGGCTCGCCCCACACGGTCGGCCCGCTCGGGCCCTGCACCGGCGTGCCGTCGCGCCTGACGCCCTTGCCGTTTGATTCCATGTCGAGCTGCTGCAGATAGGCCGGCAGCCGTGCAAGGCGCTGATCGTAGGGAATGACCGCACGCCCCGGATAGCCGCAGATCGCGCGATGCCAATAGCCGATGAGCGCGAGCATGACCGGCAGGTTGGCCCGCGTCGGCGCGTCGCGAAAATGTGTGTCCATCGCGTGGCCGCCATCGAGAAACCGGTCGAACTGCTGCGGCCCGATCGCCAGCATGATCGGCAGGCCGATGGCGCTCCACAGCGAGTAGCGGCCGCCGACCCAGTCCCAGAAGCCGAAGATTCGCGTCTCCGGGATGCCGAATGCGGCCACCTTGTCGAGCGCCGTCGACACCGCGCAGAAATGATCGCCAACGGCGGCTTCGCCCAGCTTGCCGGCGAGCCAGTCCCGTGCCGTGCCCGCATTGGTCATCGTTTCGATGGTCGTGAACGTCTTGGACGCGATGACGAACAGCGTCGTTTCCGGGTCGAGCACCGCCAGTGTGTCAGCCATGTCCGCCGCATCGACATTGGCGACGAAATGGCAGGCCGGACCGTCGTGGTAAGGCGCAAGCGCCTGAACGGCCATGGCTGGACCCAGGTCTGAGCCGCCAATGCCGATGTTGACGATGGTATCGAACCGCTTGCCCGTTGCGCCTGTCATCGTGCCAGTGCGGATTGCCTGGGCGAACGCGCCCATCGCCGCCAGTACGCTTCGCACGCCCGGCATGACGTCTTCGCCGTCGACGGTCACCGCCGCCGTGGAGCGATTGCGCAGCGCCGTGTGCAAAACCGCCCGGTCCTCGGTGGTGTTGATGCGCGCGCCCGCAAACATTGCATCACGCCGGCCGGCGATGTCGGCCGCATCGGCCAGTTCTTCCAAAAGGTCGATGGTATGCCCGTTGACGCGGCACTTGGACCAATCGAACAACATGTCGTCGAGCCGTGCTGAGTGCCGTGCGAACCGGTCCGGATCGGTGGCGAAGGTGGCGCGCATGTCGGTCGGGGCGCTCTCCTCGAAATGCACGCGCAGCGCCGAGATCGGATCAGACATGTCGGTCATCGGTTCTTCCTCACAGCCGGGACA
>CAZSFA010000314.1:0-1168 GCA_964606055.1 uncultured Oceaniradius sp.
CAACGAGGTGAAGTAGTTGCGGAACAGCAGCGTCAGGATCGGCATGCCGAAGATCGTGTGGACCAGCACCAGCCCGCTCAGCGAGCCGTAAAGGCCGATTTCGCGCAGGATAATGACCAGCGGATACAGCATCACCTGATAAGGAATGAACGCGCCGAAGATCAGGATCGTGAAGAACGCTTCCGAGCCGCGAAACCGCCAGTTGGCGAGCGCGTAGCCGTTGACCGACGCGATGGCGATGGACAGCACGACCGACGGGACGGTGATCCGGACCGAGTTCCAGAACCCGCGGCTCAGCCCGTCGCAATTGAGCCCGGTGCACGCTTCCGACCACGCCTTCACCCAGGGCTCGAACGTGATCTCGACCGGTGGCGCGAAGATGTTTCCAAGCCGGATTTCCGGCATACCCTTCAGCGAGGTGACGACCATCACATAGAGCGGCAACAGATAGTAGATCGCGATCAGGCCGAGCGTCCCGTAAAGGATGATGTTGCGCCGCGAGAGGCGGCGGCGCGGCCTGGTTCCGCGCGGGCCGGTCTCGTCGACCGGCATGGCGCTGGTGATCGTCGCGGAGGCCGCCGGCTGAGGGCTATGCACGCTTCTTGCCTCCAAACTCGAGATAGGCCCAAGGGATCAGGATGATCGCCACGGTGAGCAGCATCATGGTCGACGCCGCAAAGCCCTGGCCCAGGTTCTGCGCTTCGAACATCATGTCGTAGACGTATTTTGCCGGCACCTCCGAGGCGAGCCCCGGTCCGCCGCCGGTCTGCGCCACGACCAGGTCGTAGAGCTTGACGATGCCGCTGGCGATGATGACCAGCGTGGTGATGAACACCGGGCGCATCATCGGAATGATGATGAACAGATAGGTCTTCCAGGTGGGAATGCCGTCGACGCGCGCGGCCTTCCAGATGTCCTCATCGATGCCGCGCAACCCCGCCAGCATCAGGCACATGATCAGGCCCGTGCCCTGCCAGAGCGCGGCGATCAGGATGCCGAAGATGACGATATCGGCGTTGTAGAGCGGATCGAAGGTGAACGCCTCCCAGCCCCAGCCGCGCACGATGTTCTGAATGCCGAAATCGGGATTGAGGATCCACTGCCAGACAAGCCCGGTGACGATGAAGCTGAGCGCGAACGGATAAAGGAAGATCGTCCGGAACGTGTC
>CAZSFA010000314.1:1178-2099 GCA_964606055.1 uncultured Oceaniradius sp.
GGTCGAGCAGCGCGGCCAGCACGAACCCGATGACCAGACTGAGGATCAGGAACAGGAGCCCGAAGACGATCAGGTTTTCGATCGAGATCAGCCAGCGATTGGACGACCACAGCCGGTCGTACTGGTCGAACCCAACGAAGTTCAGCCGCGGCAGCAGCCGCGAGTTGGTGAAGGAATGCACGATCGTCCACGCGGTGGCGCCGACGAAGATGACGAGCGCGGTCAGGATCATCGGAATGGACGCGATCTTGGCGTTCAGGTTCCGAAACAACCGGCTCGGAGGGGCGTTGTTTGCCATTATGCCAGCACAGGTCCGATCTTGCGGTCATGCCAAATGCGGCGGCCCGGGCTGGAAGTGGCCGGACCGCCGCGATCAGGTCGTGTCAGTCCGCAGAAGCAATCAGATCGGCGAAGCGCTCCTGTGCCGCCTCCGGCGTCAGGCTGAAGTCGTTGAAGAATTCGACGAACAACTCGTTGATCTGGTTCGTCGAATCCGCCGACAACAGTTGGTCGATGGCCGGGATCGTGTTGCCTGCGGCCAGGATGGCCAGGCCCTTGCGCATGCAGTCATTGGCCGCTTCAAGGTCGACATCGCCACGCACGGGCAGCGAGCCCTTCTTGAGATTGAAGGCGACCTGCGTTGCCGGCGACATCATCACCGATGCGAGCTGTTCCTGGGCAGCCGTGATCTCGGGATCATCGACCACGGGGAAGTAGAAGGCGTCGCCGCCGGTCATGATCACTTCGTTGACGCCAAGGCCGGGCAGGCAGCTGTAGTCCTCGCCGGCAACCTGCTCGGCCACCTGGAACTCGCCCTGCGCCCAATCACCCATGATCTGGCCGCCGGCCTGACCCGTGATCACCAAATTGGTCGCTTCGTTCCACGCCTGGACGTTGGAATCCTGCGACATGTCGCGCGCC
>CAZSFA010000315.1:0-2044 GCA_964606055.1 uncultured Oceaniradius sp.
GCGCACGATGTAGTCCTGATGCAGCACGTGGCAGAAGAAGTGCCCGTAGTAGAGCTTGTGGCTCAGCGCATCGTCGAACGTGTCCGGCAACACCTCGAACCATGCCGTGTCGTCGCGCCGCAGCGCGATATCGAGCGCGAGGATGTCTTCGACCTCTTTGAGATGCACGGCCTGGTAGCGGACCGCCGCGCCGGCGGCGGCGAAGCGGTGCAGGCCGGCGATCTTGCCCTCGCGCGGCGTGCAGGCGAACCAGTCACCGTTTTCGCCGTCCAGATGGGCGCGCAGCCAGGCCTCGGTCTCGGCGATCCCGCCGTCGCGCATCTTCAGGATCAGGTGATGCTCGAACCGGTCGCGAAACGCCTCCATGCGCTCGGGCAGCACGTTCGGCCACACCCGGCTGAGAAGCTGCATGGTCCGGTCGACCAGGTTCCTGGGCACCATCGGCAGCCGGTTGAGCCGTGCATCGAGCCAGCCCTTCATCGCAAAGAACAGCGGCAGCCGGTCGGTGCCGAGCTTGTCGATCAGCACAAGCGTGTCTTTGCCGTAGCGCTTTGAGATGTCGTAGATGTCGGCGTGCATGTATTCGCCCGAAACCGGCAGGTGCGCGAACCCGCCGAGCACGGCGCGGCGCAGCCGGGTCAAGACGTCCGGATCGTTGGTGCCGATGTAGAAGACCTGTTCGCGCTCGGCGTTCTCGTAGGTGTCCAGCCGCACCGCGAACACCGCCAGCTTGCCGGCGCAGCCCGCCGCCTCGTATAGCCGCCGCTTGTCGGCGTTGAAGCGCGCCGGCGTCGGCGCGTCGATCTCGCGGACCCGGTCGCGGTATTCGGTGTCCGATGCCTTCCGGTTGGTGTCGTGCACATCGCCGGGGCCGTAATCCTTCGCCTCCAGCCGGCGCAAAATGGTCTCGGCGTCATCGCCCAGATCGATGCCCAGATTGTTGATGAGTTCCAGCCGGCCATCGGCAGTGATCTGCGCATAGACGGCCAGTTCGGTATAGGACGGCCCGCGCTCGACCAGCGCGCCGCCCGAATTGTTGCACACTCCGCCGACGATCGATGCGCCGATGCACGACGAGCCGATCACCGAATGCGGTTGCCGGCCGAGCGGCGCCAGCAGCTTTTCCAGCGCGAACAAGGTGGCGCCGGGAAAGCTGACGATCTGGCGGCCGTCTTCGATCAGGTGGATGGCGTCCATCCGGTTGGTGGAAACGACGACCGCGTCGCGGTCATAGCTGCCGCTCGGTGTGGAGCCTTCGGTCAGCCCCGTGTTGGCCGCCTGCATGATCACGATTGTGTCGGCCGCGACACACGCTTGAAGCACGCGCCACTGCTCGATCAGCGAGCCCGGCCGCACCACCGCCAGCGCCGTGCCGCCGCCGGAGCGGTAGCCCTTGCAGAACCGCTCCATCGATTTGGGGTTGGTGATGACGTGGCCGGCGCCGACGATTGCGCGCAACCGTGCGACCAGGTCCGGCGCCGATGCCGCGCCGTCTGACCTTCCCGTTTCCGCCGCCATCTGATCGACCATTGCCGCCCCCCCGGTTCAAGCCGCCTTGCGCCAGCGCAGATTGTCGCGGC
Source organism: uncultured Oceaniradius sp. (assembly GCA_964606055.1). Classification (GTDB taxonomy): domain Bacteria; phylum Pseudomonadota; class Alphaproteobacteria; order Rhizobiales; family Rhizobiaceae; genus Roseitalea. Next base: position 1,581 of record CAZSFA010000315.1, read on the forward strand.
CAAGCTGGTCGAGTTTCGTGATGCCCATCAGCTTCATGTCGCGCTCGATCTCGGTGCGCAGGTTGCCCAGCGCCCGCTCGACGCCGGCCTGGCCAGCGGCCGCCAGCGCGTAAAGATAGAGCCGGCCGCCAGAACACGCCTTGGCACCCACCGACAACGCCTTGAGCACATGCGTGCCGCGCTGGATACCGCCCTCGCAGACCACATCGATCTTGTCGCCGACTGCATCGCAGATCTCGGCCAGTTGATCGAACGGCGCGCGGCTGCCATCCAGCTGCCGCCCGCCATGGTTGGAGACCATGATGCCGGTGCAGCCGATGTCGACGGCGCGCTTCGCATCCTCCACGCTCATGATCCCCTTGAGCGCGAACTGCCCGTCCCACTGGGCACACAGCTTTTCGGCATCGTCCCAGTTCATCGACTGGTCGAGCATGGTCGAAAAGTAGTCGCCCACCGACACCGCC
>CAZSFA010000316.1:0-2041 GCA_964606055.1 uncultured Oceaniradius sp.
CGATTTCCAGCGGGTGAAAGCGCAGCGCCGTGGTCAGGTCAAATCCCTGGTCGGAGTGGTGCATGCGGTGAATGCGCCACAGAAGCGGCCATTTGTGGCTGACGACATGTTCGAGCCAGACCGCGAAATCCAGCACGATGAACGCGATGATGCCGGCCAGCACCGCCGGCACGCCGATCAGGTTGAACAGGCCCCAGCCTTGCGCGTTGACCCAGATCGCGGTGCCGACCGCCGCGGCGGGAAAGATGATGCGCAGGCAGATCGACGAGATGACCACCATCGACAGATTGACGAACCATCGCCGCGACTTGAGGGCGCCGACCATCTCGTCCCGCTCCAGGCGTGGCGAGACCAGTTCGAACACGGCCATCGCGGCGAAGATCGCCACGAACGCGCCAAAACGGATGATCGGTTCGTTTTCCATGGTCGGTCGCAAACCCTCGCACGACACAAGTTACCGCGTCGAAGATGCCCCAACGCGCCCGCGCGTCAATGCGGCGCCGGGCCACATTGTCGTGAGGCGTGGCCGGGCACGGGGGCTCCGGTCAGCGCGGCGAGGGCAGGCGGAACCGCACGCGCGCGGACCGTTCGATGGCGGCCACCACGAGTGCATCGATATCGAGTGCGTCGCGCAGCATCTGGAGGAACTGCAACTCCTCCTGTTCGACATGCAGGTCGGCGGCGGCGATTTCCACCGCGACCGCATAGGCCGTTTCATAGAGCCGCTGCGGGATGGTGTCATGCACCAGCGTCAGGATGCTTTCGAGCCCGTTGTCGTCGCGCAGCATGGCGGTGCAGGCATTGGCCTGTTCCACCAGCACGTCGCGGTCGATGCCCTCGAAGATCGGCAGCGTGTCGGTGATCGATCCGATGCGGTTGAGTTCGCGGTCCGACAGTTCGGCGTCCGCCGCCGCCATGGTGACCATGATGTAGATGAGCGCGCGCGCCTCATCGAGCTTTGACATTCCGCAATCTCCGCTTCCGATCCGGGGTCTGTCTAGGTGCGCCGGGGTCGTCGTGCAAGCCGGCGGCCGCGAGCCGGTCCCCTTTCAAAACGGGCTCCGTTGCATTAGGTCGCACGGGTTCTCCGCGTTAGCCGTCAAGGAAATGACATGAGCGCCGCATCCGCGCCTGCAACCGACACCCTCGCCGATCTCAGGCAGATCGCCGGCACATCGAGGGCCTGGCCGTTCGAAGAGGCGCGCAAGATCGTCAAGCGCTACGAAAAGACCGGTTTTCCCGATGTGGTCACCTTCCAGACAGGCTACGGTCCGTCCGGATTGCCGCATATCGGCACGTTCGGCGAGGTCGCCCGCACCACCATGGTGCGCCACGCCTTCCAGGTGCTCACCGGCGGCGGCGTCAAGACGCGCCTCATCTGCTTTTCCGATGACATGGACGGAATGCGCAAGGTCCCCGACAACGTGCCCAACCGTGACATGCTCGCCGCCCATTTGCACAAGCCGCTGTCGCAGGTGCCGGACCCGTTCTCCAACGAACACGAGAGCTTTGCCGACCACAACAATGCCCGGCTGCGCGCCTTCCTCGATGGCTTTGGCTTTGACTACGAGTTCGCCAGCGCCCGCGACTACTACACGGCCGGCCGGTTCGACGCGATGCTGGTGCGCGCCTGCGAACGCTATGACGAGATCATGGCGGTCATGCTGCCGACGCTCGGCGACGAGCGGCGGGCGACCTATTCGCCGTTCCTGCCGATTTCGCCCACGTCCGGCCGTGTCCTCTATGTGCCGATGAAGCATGTCGACGCGATCAACGGGACCGTCACCTTCGATGACGAGGACGGCACGGAAACGACGCTGCCCGTCACCGGCGGTCATGTGAAGATGCAGTGGAAACCCGACTTCGGCATGCGCTGGGCGGCGCTCGGCGTCGATTTCGAGATGTTCGGCAAGGAGCATCAGGCCAATGCGGTGATCTATTCGAAGATTTGCCGGATTCTCGGCGGCCGCCCGCCCGAGCAGTTCGTGTTCGAACTGTTCCTCGACGAGAAAGGCGAGAAGATTTCCAAGTCCAAGGGCAA
>CAZSFA010000317.1:0-2025 GCA_964606055.1 uncultured Oceaniradius sp.
CCGCCCATGCCGCCGAAAAAGCCGGTCACCGTGTTGGCCGTGCCCTGCGCGATGCACTCCTTGGACGCGCCGCCGCGCCGGCCGGTGATCTCGCCGACCAGATTGAGCGTCAAAAGGCTCTCGATCAGGCCGATCGCGGCCAGGATCAGCGCATAGGGAAGGATGATGCGAAGCGTCTCCAGCGTCAGCGGAACGGCCGGAATGTGGAACTGCGGCAGCCCGCCCTCGATGGAGGCGAGGTCGCCGACCCGCGACACATCAAGGCCCAGCGCGATCACGATTGCCGCGACGATGACGATGCCGGCCAGCGGCGCCGGCACGGCGGTGGTGATCTTCGGCATCACCCAGATGATGGCCATCGTCAACGCGACCAGCGCCAGCATCAGGTAGAGCGCCGAGCCCGAAAGCCATTCGCCGCCGGCGATTCCATGGCCGGCGGCCTGTGCGCTGCCCGGCACCTGGAACTGTGACAACTGCGCAAGGAAGATGACGATCGCAAGGCCGTTCACAAAGCCCAGCATGACCGGATGCGGCACCAGCCGGATGAACTTGCCCAGGTGAAAGACGCCGGCGAGCAGTTGCAAAATGCCCATCAGAACGACGGTCGCAAACAGGTACTCGACCCCGTGCACCGCCACCAGCGACACCATCACCACGGCCAGCGCGCCGGTTGCGCCCGAGATCATGCCCGGCCGCCCGCCCATGATGGCCGTGATCAGCCCGACGATGAACGCCGCATAAAGGCCGACGAGCGGATGAACGCCGGCAACGAAGGCGAACGCGACCGCCTCGGGCACCAGTGCCAGAGCGACCGTCAGGCCGGACAGCAGTTCGGTCTTGATGCGCGATGCGGTCAGGGTGTGAGGCGAATGTGTTGCTGGGTCGGACGCGGCGATGCGGCCGGCCCAGGCGGACAGGGTAGCTCTCATTGAAAATGCGATTCCGGAACAGGATCAAGGATATGAGTATGCCGCCCTTGTAGAAGACCGTGTCGATATTGCAACGCACAGAACCGGTGGGCGTACCCGTGCGTGCTAGGATCTCCGCATGGGTGGCGCGCGAATCAGGGAGACCGAACTCTACGAGCCGGTCAAACGGCTGCTGGAAGGGCAGGGCTATGAGGTGAAGGGCGAGATCGGCGCCGCCGATCTGGTCGCAATGCGCGCCGATGAGGAGCCGGTCGTCATCGAACTGAAGACCGGTTTCTCGCTGACGCTGTTCCATCAGGCGATCGCCCGCCAGAGCGTGACCGACGCGGTGTATGTGGCTGTGCCGCGTGGTGACGGTGCGGGTTTCCGCAAGGCGCTCAAGGCCAATCGCACGCTGTGCCGGCGGCTCGGCCTGGGGCTGATGACGGTGCGCTTGGCCGACGGCTTTGTCGAAGTGCATCTTGACCCGGCGCCCTACCGCCCGCGCCGGTCCAAGGCGAGGAAGGCCCGGCTGATAAGGGAGTTCGCGCACAGGGTCGGCGATCCCAACACGGGCGGCGCGACGCGCACAATGATCATGACCGCCTATCGGCAGGACGCCATGCGCTGCGCGCTGTTTCTGCGCGAGCATGGCCCGTCGAAGGCGGCGGTCGTCGCCGGAACGACCGGCGTCGGCCGGGCGCGGCCGATCATGTATGACGACCACTACGGCTGGTTCGAGCGGGTCGGGACCGGCATCTACGCACTGAGCCCGAAGGGCCTTGCCGCGCTGTCAGATCAGGACGCCCATGCGTTGACCGGAGAGGGCGCCAGCCCAACGTGATGTGAGGTGCGCACAAAAAAGCCGGCGGATCGCTCCGCCGGCCTGAAGAATGGGGAAAGCCGTCAGGCTTACATCATGCCCATGCCGCCCATGTCGGGCATGCCGCCGCCGCCCGGCATGGCCGGTGCGTCGGGCTTGGGCGCTTCTGCGACCATGGCTTCGGTGGTGATCAGAAGACCGGCAACCGAGGCTGCGTCTTCGAGCGCGGTGCGCACCACTTTGGCCGGGTCGACAATGCCCATGGCGACCATGTCGCCATAGTCGCCCGTCTGC
>CAZSFA010000318.1:0-2023 GCA_964606055.1 uncultured Oceaniradius sp.
TGCCGTCAACCTTGATCAGGGCCATTCATGCCGTCCGTCATCTCGTCGGTATTGTTCATGCGCATCGCTGGGATTGCCACAGTTTGACATGCGGCAAGTGCGCCCAGTCGAACGCGTGGTCGGTATTGCCGTGCCGGTCAAGATGGTCAAGCCGTTCCTTGGCTTCGCCCGGCGCAGGCCGATGCCCATCTTCGACCCACCACATGACGAAATGGTGCGAGGCGATCGCGGCGAACCATTCGGCCTTGCGCCGGTAGACCTGCCGGTGGACCGTGTTCCAGACGAAGTGCTCCAGATCGGCCGGCGCCGACCAGACGCTCATGTTGAAGATGGTGTTGGCCGAGTCGAACGCGGGCACGCCAACAGGATCGCCCGCCCGCGCCTGGTATCGCCACACGAACCCCGGCGAACGCGCGGCCACCGCATTGACCAGATCAATGCGGTTGACGAACCCGGCAATGGCCGGGTCGTCCAGCGGATAGAGCGCTTTGGCGATGTTGGCTTCGGCCAGTTGCATCGGTCGGTCCCGTCGGTGATCGCGGTCAGGCGGTGGCCTTCGCGGGCGCCTTGGCGAGCGCCCTGGCCTGCGCGATCCAGTCGTCCCGCTCGATCCGGCCCTTGAACTGCAGGTAATCATCGACCCAGGCGACCTCGCTGGGCGACCATTTCGCAATCTGGCCGAACGTCCAGATGCCCAGGCCGTTCAGTACCTGCTCGAGCTTGGGACCGACACCGGCAATCTGCTTGAGATCGTCGGGTTTGGCCGGCTTCTTGCGCTTGGCCGGTTGCGTGAAGTCTTCCGGCATGATCCCGGTCGCAACCGGCTCGGTCGCCGGTTTGGGCGCAGGCGCCTTGCCCGTCTTCGCAACGGGCGCTTTCGCCACCGTCGATTTGGCGGCTGTCTTGGGCGCTGCGGCGGCTTTGGTCGCGGCCGGCCTGGTCTCCCCGATGGCGGCCACCGGCTCGGCGGCAGGCACCGGAGCATCCGGCTTGGCGACGCCATTGGCCCTGGCCTCCGCCGTCGGTTTCGGGGCGGCTTTCGCAATCGGCGTGACGGTGGCCTTGGGCGCCGGTTGGGCAACGTTGGCAGCGGGCGCCGCTTTTTTGGCCGCCGGCGCGCGCTTTGCCTTCGTCTTTGCCTTGGCCGGCACGGGCGCGTCCGGCAGGAACGCCGCGACAAACGGGGGCATCGCATCCATGCCCGGCATGGCGCCAACCGTGTCGGGCATGGTGTTGCCGGCCTTGGCGGCGCCTTCCATCATGCCGGTCATGGTGCCGTACATGGCGCCCATCATCTGGCCGGCCATGCCCATCGTGACCGCCGAGCCGGCCGCCACCGCGCCCATCGGATGCGCCATCAGGTTGGGCATCGACTGAAAGCCGGGAACCGTCTTGGCCATCGCGTCCATGTTGGCGGCGATCACATCGGCACCGGGCATGACCGACGAAAGCGACGAGGACTCATCGCTCACATCGTCCATCCAGCCTTCGGTCGTCTTGGTCAGGGGCTCCATGCCAGGCACCAGTTCGATGAACGGGTTGTGCTTGGCAAATGGCGCCATCATCGTGCGTGCGAACGAGTACATCGACATCAGCATCTCTCCTCGAGCGTCGTTTGTGTCCGCCGTTCCGTGGTGTTTCCTCTGTCGCGGCCGACCGGGCCCTGCCCGGCACGGCTGCGCATCGCCTTTGTTGCGACGCCTTCGCTTGCGGCCGTCGATGCGACCGATGCCCGCGCTTATTGCTGCATTGCAGCATAATTCGCCGACAAAAGCTACTCCGCCGCCTGCAAAACCGGCGCCGTTTCATGCGAATTGCGCGAGAATTCGTCGATCCGGCGCTCGATTTCGGGCCGGAAGTGGCGAATCAGACCCTGAATGGGCCACGCGGCTGCATCGCCCAGCGCGCAGATCGTGTGGCCTTCCACCTGTTTGGTCACTTCCAGCAGCATGTCGATTTCGCGCTTCTGCGCATTGCCGACCACCATGCGCTCCATCACGCGCCACATCCAGCCGGTGCCCTC
>CAZSFA010000319.1:0-2016 GCA_964606055.1 uncultured Oceaniradius sp.
GGCTCATCAAGGATGATGACCTTGGAGCCGAAGGCGGCCGCACGCGCCACCGCCACCCCCTGCCGCTGGCCGCCGGACAGGGTTTCGACCGCCTGGTTGATGTTCTGGATGGTCATGAGACCGAGTTCGGAAAGCTTGTCGCGGGCGAACTTTTCCATCTCCGGCCGGTCGAGCATCCGCAACCATGTGCCGAGCGGCCCCTTGCGCCTGATCTCGCGGCCCATGAACATGTTGTCGGCAATCGACAGGGCCGGTGACATGGCGAGCGTCTGGTAGACGGTTTCGATCCCCGCCTCGCGCGCGGCGATCGGCGAGGCGAAGCGATAGGGGCGGCCGTCCAGGAACATCTCGCCATCGTCGACCTGGATCGCGCCGGACAGGGACTTGATCATCACCGACTTGCCGGCGCCGTTGTCGCCGATCACGGCCAGGATCTCGCCGGGCATCAGGTCGAAGTCGCAATTGTCGAGCGCGGTCACCTTGCCGAAGCGCTTGACCAGTCCGCGCGCCTTCAGAGCCGGTTCGGTCATGTCGAAACCCTCCTGATCCACTGGTCGACGGCAACGGCGGCGATGATGAGAATGCCGATCAACAGGAACGTCCATTGCGCGTCGGCGCCAAGCAGACGCAGACCGAGCGTGAACACGCCCACGATCAGCGCGCCGAACAGCGACCCAAGGATCGAGCCGCGCCCGCCGAACAGCGATATGCCGCCGATCACGACCGCGGTGATGCTCTCGATGTTGGCCAACTGGCCCGATGTCGGTGAAACCGAGCCGATCCGACCGATCAATGCCCAGCCGGCGAAGGCGCAAATCAGCCCCGACAGCATGTAGACCGACATCAACGTTCGGTGGACGTTGACGCCACTGAGTTCGGCCGCCTCGGGGTCGTCGCCGACCGCGTAGACGTGCCGGCCCCAGGCGGTATGTCGCAAGGCGTAGGCAAGGCCGAAGATCAACGCCAGCATGAACACAACGCCGACCGTGAACACCGCGCCTCCGATGCTGAACTTGGTGCCGAAGAACTGCAGGATCGGCGCGTTCGCCTCGATGTCCTGGGCGCGGATCGTCTCGTTGCGCGAATAAAGGAAGTTGGCGGCCAGCACGATCTGCCACATGCCCAGCGTGACGATGAACGGCGGCAGCTTGACACGGCTGACGAGAAATCCGTTGAGCGCGCCGATGGCGGTGCCGACCGCCAGCCCGCAGGCGATGGCGACTTGCGGCGGCAGGCCGTAGCGGAACGTGAACTGGCCCATGACGACCGACGACATCACCATGATCGCACCGACGCTCAGGTCGATGCCCGCCGTCAGGATGACGAGCGACTGGGCGGCCGCGACGATCCCGACGATCTGCACCTGCTGCAGGATGAGCGTCATCGCAAAGGGCGAGAAGAACCGCGAGCCGAGCAGAAGGCCGAAGATGAGCGTCGCCGCGACAAGCACGATCAGCGGCACGAGCGACGGGTTCACATGCAAATAGTGCTGGATCGTCCCAATGAAACCGCGCCGATGATCATCGAACTCGGCGACCTGTTCCGGGCTCCCCTCGGCGGCCGCTTCAAAGTCGTCGGTCTGTTTGGTGACGTCCGTCATGTTGAGTCCCCACGTTCGCGCTCCGTACTGCGTGGAGCCACGATACCAGTTTTGCGGGATTGTTTGAGAGCGACGATATGCGGAAGGCGGCGGTCGCCGCCTTCCGCGATGTCAGGGAGCGATCAGCCCCAGCACAGGTCCATGCCTTCCTGCACCGAGATCGAGTCAACGCCGTCGGCGGCCTGGTCGGTGACGAGCGCAACGCCGGTGTCGAAGAAGTCCTTGCCCGGCGTGTTTTCGGGCTTGGTTCCATCGTCGGCCCATTGCTTGACGGCTTCCACGCCGAGCGAGGCCATGAGCAGCGGGTATTGCTGCGAGGTGGCGCCGATGACGCCATCGGCGACGTTCTGGACGCCCGGGCAGCCGCCATCGACCGACACGATCAGGACGTCGTTTTCGCGTCCGATGGCCTTCAG
>CAZSFA010000320.1:0-2004 GCA_964606055.1 uncultured Oceaniradius sp.
ATCCGGTTCAGGCAGCGCAGAAAGGTGGACTTGCCGCAGCCCGACGGGCCGATGAGCGCGGTCACCTGGCGCTCGCGGATGTCGAGGTCGACCTGCTTGATGGCCTGCTTGTCGCCGTAGAAGACATCGACCCTGCGGCCGCTCATCTTCACCGGAAACGCGTTGGAGCCCACCGCGATCCCCGCCGCGCTCTCGCCAAGGCCCTGTTCGGTATCGACTTTCATCGTGTCGTCCTCGTCGGTTCGTCTACCAGCGCCGCTCGAAGCGGCGACGCAGGATGATCGCGGTGATGTTCATGATGGCCAAGAAGCCAAGCAGGATGATGATAGCCCCCGATGTCCGCTCGACAAAGGCACGCTCGGCCTGGCCGGACCACATGTAGATCTGGACCGGCAGGGCCGTGGAGGGGTCGAACGGGGTGGACGGGTAATCGGCGACGAAGGCGACCATGCCGATCAACAGGAGCGGCGCGGTCTCGCCGAGCGCCGTCGCAAGCCCGATGATCGTGCCGGTCAGGATGCCCGGCGCGGCAAGCGGCAACACATGGTGGAACGTCGTCTGCATCTTGGAGGCACCGACGCCCAGCGCCGCATCGCGGATCGACGGCGGCACCGCCTTGAGGGCGGCACGGGTGGCGATGATGATCGTCGGCAGCGTCATCAGCGTCAGGACCAGCCCGCCGACAATCGCCGCCGAACGCGGCAGCCCGACGAAGTTTATGAACACCGCCAGCCCCAGGAGCCCGTAGACGATCGAGGGCACGGCGGCGAGGTTGTTGATGTTGACCTCGATGAGATCGGTCAGCCGGTTCTTGGGAGCGAACTCCTCAAGATAGATCGATGCGGCGACGCCGATCGGCAGGGCCAGCACCAGGACGATCGCCATCATGTAGAACGAGCCGATGATGGCCACGCCCATGCCCGCCGACTCGGGCCGGCTGGAAGCGCCGAAGGTGAACAGGCCCGTGTTGAACCGTTTGACGAGCAGCCCGTCCTCCACGAGCGTGTCGACGAGTTCGAGCTGGCGGTCGGAGACCGGGCGGCGCTCCTCGGGCAGGGACAGGTTGTAGTGGCCTTTCAACGCCGCATCGATATCGCCATGCGCCAGAAAGCGCATCGTGGCGCTCTGGCCGATCAGGTCCGGGTTGGCCTGGATGAACTCGATCACCTGGACGGCGGCGCCCTGCGACAGCAGCGACTGGGCTGCACGGCGATCGTCGCGGACCTCGGCGTCGGCGCCCGTGGCGGTGACGATCGCCTGCGACAGCAGGCTGCGCGATTGCGTGATCAGCGCGACGCGATTGTCCTGGGCGACGTCTTCCTCGTTGATGATCGAGGGGTCGAAGTTGATCTGAAGGTCGATGTTGGTCTGCCGGAAGGCGGAATAACCGTCCAGCACGATCGACATCAGAAGAAGGAACAGGAAAAGAAGGCCGGTGAAGATGGCAGCCAGCCCGTAGGCGCGGAAGCGCCACTCGGCCGCGTAGCGGCCCTTCAGCCCGATGTCGCGCCGGGGCCGGGACTTGTCGCCCGCAACGCCGCCGCCGCTCAGTGTGGCATCGGTCATTCGTACTGCTCCCGGTACTTGCGGACGATGTAGAGCGCGTAGACGTTGAGCGCGAGCGTGATGAAGAACAGCGTTATGCCCAGCGCGAACGCCACCAGCGTCTGCGGCGATGTGAACTCAAGGTCGCCGGTCAGCTGGCTGACGATCTTCACCGTGACGGTGGTCATCGGCTCGAAGGGATTGATGGTGAGATTGGCGGCGATGCCGGCCGCCATGACCACGATCATGGTTTCGCCGATGGCGCGCGAAGCGGTCATCAAAAGCGCGCCGACGACACCGGGCAAGGCGGCCGGCAGGATGACGCGCTTCATGGTCTCCGAACGCGTCGCGCCAAGGCCGAGCGATCCGTCGCGCATGGCGCGCGGCACCTGGGTGATGATGTCATCGGAGAGCGACGACACGAACGGGATCAGCATGATGCCCATGACCAGCCCGGCC
>CAZSFA010000321.1:0-2000 GCA_964606055.1 uncultured Oceaniradius sp.
GGCCAGCCGGCCAACCCGACACGCCGGCGCGGCACGGCGCCCCGCCGGCTGGAAGCGGCCGAATAATGACTCTCTTGTCGTTCCTGATACCGATCGCGCTCTTTCTTGGCGTCCTGGGTCTTGCGGCTTTCATCTGGAGCCTGAACACCGGCCAGTATGAAGACCTCGACGGCGCCGCCGAACGCATCCTCGACGACGAGGAAGACCAGCCCTAGGCAGACATTTGACCGTTCGGTCAAACTGCCGGCTTGACCGGCATCGGGCGGGCGCCTAGCGTCCGGCTTCGCCCTCAAAGGGCCTTTGATCGGCACGATTTCGTGCGCACCCTCGCAAGCTGTTCGCGACCATCCAAGGGAGGAGCGTCATGCTCGACAAGCCGGCCTCGCGCCCCAATGATCTGAGCGCCTACTGGATGCCGTTTACGGCCAACCGGCAGTTCAAGCGCAACCCGCGCATGTTCGTCGGCGCCGACGGCATGTTCTACCAGACCGATGACGGCCGCCAGGTGCTCGACGGAATTGCCGGTCTGTGGTGCGTCAATGCCGGCCACAACCGGCCCAAGATCGTCGAGGCGGTTCAGCGCCAGGTGGCCACGCTCGACTACTCGCCCGCCTTCCAGATGGGTCATCCGCAGCAGTTCGAACTGGCCTCTCGCCTGACCGCGCTGACGCCCGATGGCATCGACCACGTCTTCTACACCAACTCGGGCTCGGAGTCGGTCGAGACCGCGCTCAAGATGGCGCTGGCCTACCACCGTGCGAAGGGCGATGCCGGACGCTTCCGCCTGATCGGCCGCGAGCGCGGCTATCACGGCGTCAACTTCGGCGGCATTTCGGTGGGCGGCATGGTTGCCAACCGCAAGGCGTTCGGCACCATGCTGACCGGTGTCGACCACATCCGCCACACCCACGATCTGGAACGCAACGCGTTTTCACGCGGCGAGCCCGAGCACGGCGCCGAACTCGCCGATGATCTGTTGCGCATCGCCGAACTGCACGACCCGTCCACCATCGCGGCGGTCATCGTCGAGCCGCTTGCCGGCTCGACAGGCGTGCTGCCGCCGCCCAAGGGCTATCTGAAACGCCTGCGCGAGATCTGCGACCAGCACGGCATTCTTCTCATCTTCGACGAGGTGATCACCGGTTTCGGCCGTCTGGGTGCGCCATTCGCGGCCGAATACTTCGGCGTGACGCCCGATCTGATGGTCGTCGCCAAGGGCATCGCCAATGGCACCGTGCCGATGGGCGCCGTCTTTGCGGCCGATCATGTGCACGACGCCTTCATGGGCGGCCCCGAAGACATGATCGAGTTCTTCCACGGCTACACCTATTCGGGCCATCCGCTTGCCTGCGCAGCTGCGCTCGCAACGCTCGACACCTACAGCGACGAAGGGCTTTTGACGCGCGGCGCCGAACTGGCGGACTACTGGGCCGATGCCATCCACTCACTCAAGGGCCTGCCGCATGTCGTCGACACCCGCAATCTGGGGCTGATCGGCGCGATCGAACTCGAACCGATCGCGGGCAAACCGACCAAGCGCGCCTTTGCGGCCTTCCTTGATGCCTATCACAATCACGACCTTCTGATCCGCACGACCGGCGACACCATCGCGTTTTCGCCGCCGCTGATCATCGAAAAAGAGCACATAGACCGCATCGCCGACGCGATGACCAAGGTCATCAAGGCGCTCGACTGACCGTGCGCCGCCGGCGGGGCCAGACCGGGGCCCGCACACTGTCCGGCGGCAGGGATTGACCCTCACGCAACGTCAGGCGCCACACCCGCGCCATGGACAAGCGAACCGAAGAATACACCGTCGGCCAGCTCGCCCGCCTGTCGGGCGTGTCGGTGCGCGCGCTTCACCATTACGACGCGATCGGCCTGCTCGTGCCGGCACGCAGCGGTGCCAATGGCTACCGCGTCTACGGGCTGGCCGAGATGCTGCGGTTGCAGGAGATCCTGTTCTACCGTGACATCGGCATGCCGCTGGCCGACATCGC
>CAZSFA010000322.1:0-1991 GCA_964606055.1 uncultured Oceaniradius sp.
CGCACCCGGCCCCAGACGAGGAAGCCGAACAGAACGCCGAACAGCGCAAACAGGAAGATCTGGTCACCGGTCATGGCCGCGTGGTTGCACACGCACGCCGCGATGGAAAGGGGCAGGGCCGGCGCTCGCTGCCCGCCTCGGTCACCGGAGCGTTTCCGCCTCGGTCGCCTCGAGCCCGCGCACGAACATCGTCACCATGATGTCGATCTGCTCGCGCGCGGTCCGTACCAGAAGATGGTCGGACTGGCCGACCAGCGCATTGGTGACGATGCCATGCACCGACGACCAGAGCGCGCGCGCGGCGATGGCGCGCTGCCGGTCATCGGCGCCGACCACGGTGTCGCGCAACTCGTCGCCGATGATGTCGAACAGCATTTCGAGCTTGACCAGATAGCCCTCCGGCGTCTGCGTCGCCGACAGCGACCGGTTGTAGGCCAGAAGCGCGTTCCACTGCATGGCGCGCGCGGTGACAAACCGCAGATAGGCGTCCGAAAGCGCCAGCAGCCTTTGCCGCAGATCGCGCTCGCCGGCCGCCTCCAGCTGGTGCATCGCCACGGCGCCGGCGGCGCCAAGTTCGTCCAGCAACTCGCTGTTGACGGCCTGATGCAGCGCATCCATGTCGCCGACCAGATTGTAGATCGAGCCCACCGAAATGCCGGCGCGCTTGGCGATCGCCCGCGCCTGCAGGGCATCGGCCCCGCCCTGGGCGATCAGTTCGCCCGCAATGTCCATCACGCGGCGTTTCACATCGGCCTTGTCGAGCGCCATGTCGGTCTCCCTGGTCGCGCCCGTATGCGGCGCGTGGTTCGCAACAGCTTAGCATCAAAATCTGAACATCGTTCAAAAAAGTTCTTGAACACGGTTCACGATTGTGCATAGTGCATCCATGAACAGTGTTCAAGTTAGTGAACCTTGTTCAAACGACGTCACGCTCAATGGCATGAACGCAAAGGAGAAAGCGATGTTTGCCATGGTCAGGACACTGTTCGCCGGCGCCAGCGCACGGGCCGACGAGACCTTTCGCGACCATTTCGCGGTCGACTTGCTCGAACAGAAGATCCGGGAATCCGAAACCGCGCTCGGCGCCGCCAAACAGACGCTGGCCGCGCTGATCATCCGCGAACGCAACGAGACGAGGGCGCTGGATGCGGTCGCCACCCAGATCGCCGATCTCGAACACCGCGCCCGCCAGGCGCTGGAAGCGGGCAAGAAGGATCTGGCGCATGAGGCGGCCTCCGCCATCGCCGAACTCGAAAACGAGCGCACCGTGCGGCAGGCGACGGTCGCCAAGCTGACCGAACGCGTCGGCCGCATGCAGCTTTCGGTCGAACGAACCCACCGGCGCATCGTCGATCTCAAACAGGGCATGATCCAGGCCCGCGCCATCGACGCCGAGGCCAAGGCGCAGAAAAGCGTCAACCGGGCGATCGGCACCAACACCTCGATGCGCGAAGCGCAGGACCTGCTCGACCGCATCCTCACCCGCGACGACCCGCTCGAAGAAACCGGCGTGCTCGACGAGATCGATGCCGGCCTGAACCACACCGGCATCCGCGATCGCCTGGCCGATCAGGGTTTTGGCGACAAGACCCGATCCACCGCCGATGACGTGCTTGCCCGCCTCTCGGCCAAAACCGACGCCTGACCACCTGTCACCGGCCGGAGCCGAACGCGCCCACCGGCCAGCCCCCAAAAAGGAGAACGACCATGAAAGCCACCCAGACCTACGTCACCTTCAACGCCATCTGCGCCGCCGCCGCCTATTTCATGATGGGCCTGTCGCTCTGGCTCGCGCCCGTCAATCTGGCCACCAAGGGCTATTGGGCGATGGCCGTGCTGCTCCTGACCGGCAGCCTGGTCAACCTCGTCAAATACCGGATGGACCAGCGCATGGAGGAGGAGGTCACGACCAAGATCGAAAAGGCCCGGAACGACAAGCTGATCAGCGAATACGTCGCCAAAGACGTCTGATCCGGCGCCACCCACGCGCA
>CAZSFA010000323.1:0-1984 GCA_964606055.1 uncultured Oceaniradius sp.
TCGGTCATGAGTCTTCATGCCGCCGGATCAAGCCGGACCGCAACCCCGGCTTCGGCCATATGCGCCTTGGCCTCGCCGATCGAGTGTTCGCCGAAGTGGAAGATCGAGGCCGCCAGAACGCCGGTGGCATGGCCGTCGCGCACGCCTTCGACCAGATGATCGAGCGTGCCGACCCCGCCGGACGCGACGACCGGAACACGCACCGCATCGGCGATGGTGCGCGTGAGCGCGATGTCAAAGCCCTGCCGCGTGCCGTCGCGATCCATCGAGGTCAGAAGGATTTCGCCGGCGCCCAGGTCAACCACTTTCTTGGCGAATGCGATGGCGTCTATCCCGGTCGGCTCCCGGCCGCCATGGGTGAAGATTTCCCAGCGATCCGGCTCACCCTCGGCCGACACCTTCCTGGCGTCGATCGAGACCACGATGCACTGATTGCCGAACTTGTCGGCCGCTTCGGCGACGAATTGCGGGTTCTTCACGGCGGCGGTGTTGATCGAAACCTTGTCGGCGCCAGCGAGCAGCAGCTTGCGGATGTCCTCGATGGTGCGGATGCCGCCGCCCACGGTCAGCGGCATGAAGCAGTGCTCGGCGGTCCGTGCGACGACATCGTAGATCGTTTCGCGATCGTCGGACGAAGCGGTGATGTCGAGAAAGCACAACTCGTCCGCGCCGGCCGCATCATAGGCTTTTGCCGCCTCGACCGGATCACCGGCATCGACCAGATCGACGAAGTTGACGCCTTTGACGACGCGCCCGTCCTTCACGTCCAGGCACGGGATCACGCGCGCTTTCATCGTCATGACGGCCGCTCCGCAATGCCCTTGTAGAGCGCGGCCAGGTCCAGCGTCGCGCCAAGACCGGTCAACTCAACGGGCCGGGACGGATCATCGTGAATGGCCGGCTCGCCGAATGCGCCTTCATCGTCGCGCGACCACAGCCAGACACGCGCCTCGTCCTGCGACAGGATCAGGTAGTGCGCCAGCGCGGGCAGGGCGAGATAGTCCGACGCCTTCCGGCCGAAATCGTCATGCATGGTCGACGGCGACAGGATCTCGGCCAGCAGAAGCGGCTCGTTCGAGGCCAATCCCTTCGGATCGCCGCCTGCCCTCTCGACAAAGACATCGGGACAACGAATGCCATCGGCCGTCCTGATGCCGAAATCGGCCGACCCGATGACGTATCCGTCCAGACCAAGCTGGCTCGTCAGCGTGAACAGCAAACGGTTGGCGAGGTTGGCATGGTTTCTGGTCGCATTGATCATCAGTTCGACCACCTTGCCATGCACGAACTCGCGCTTGCCCTGGCGCCCCTGGTTCCAGCGCAGGAACTCGTCCGGCGTCTTCGGCGATGTCTCCTGAACGTTCATCGCGTCAGTCTAGCATGGCCGCGGACGGCGTGTCGCCCCGCAGCACGGCCAGCGCCGCGGACGGGTCGAGCCGTCCGTCATAGAGCGCGCGGCCGGAGATGGCGCCTTCGAGCCGGCCGGCGTCGGGCATCGTCATGCGCACCACATCGGCCAACGAGGCCAGCCCGCCCGAGGCGATGACCGGGATTGAGACCGCATCGGCCAGATCGATCGTGGCCTCCCAGTTGATGCCGGTCAGCACGCCGTCGCGGTCGATGTCGGTGAAGATGATCGCCGCGACGCCGGCGCCCTCAAAGCGTTTGGCCAGTTCGATCGCGCCCAGTTCGGACGCCTCCGCCCAGCCCTCCACGGCGACCTTGCCGCCGCGCGCATCGATGCCCACCGCAATCCTGCCGGGAAAGCGCTTGCAGGCATCGATGACCAGTTTGGGGTCGCGGACGGCGACGGTGCCGAGGATCACCCGCGCCAGCCCCTTGCCGAGCCAGTTCTCGATATGCGCCATGGTGCGGATGCCGCCGCCGAGCTGGACCGGATTGTTCGTCGACGCAAGAATGGCATCGACCGCGGCGCCGTTGACGCTCTCGCCCTCGAACGCGCCGTTCAGATCGACGACATGCA
>CAZSFA010000324.1:0-1948 GCA_964606055.1 uncultured Oceaniradius sp.
GGTGATGGAGCGCGTCAAGGATGCCGGCGGCGAGGTGGTCACGCCGGCGATCGACATTCCGGCCGGCAGCTTCTTTTATGCGTTCGATCCGGACGGCAATTCGATCGGGTTGTTCAAGTACAAGACCTGAAGCCGGGCAGGGGAGCCCAATCGTGACCGAGACGCCCAACCTGGCCATCGTGCTGATCGATGAGTTCGCCGACTGGGAGTACGGCCTTCTGGCCGCCGCGGCGGCGCGGTGGTTCGGTGTGTCGGTCTCGGTCCTGACGCCGGGCGGCGGAGCCGTTTCGTCCATGGCCGGCCTGAGCGTCACCTCCGGCGGTGCGCTGGAAGCTGCCGATTCCGGCGATCTGGACGCCGTGGCGCTGATCGGTTCCGACGGTTGGTCGGCCGACGATCCGCCCGATCCGGGGGCCTTGCTGCGGGCCGTGCATGGCAAGGGCGGTGTCGTGGGCGCGATCTGCGGCGGCACCGTCGCGTTGGCCCGGTCCGGCCTCATGGACGGGCGCGCGCACACCAGCAATGACCGGCAGTGGTTGAAGGACGCCGCCGGCGCCTATCGCGGCATGGATGGCTATGTCGATACGCCTGCCGCCGTCGCCGATGATCGCGTGGTCACGGCGCCCGGAACCGCACCGACCACATTTGCGGCCGAGATGCTCGGCGCCTTGCTGCCCCACCAATCGGAGCAGGTGGACAAGGTGCGGGTGATGCTGGCCGCCGAACACAAGGGCTGACGGAGCCGAACGCCATGCGCCGTGCCGACCGACTGTTTCAGATCGTGCAGCACCTTCGCGGGGGCCGGCTGACGACCGCCGCAAAGCTCGCCGAGCGGCTGGAGGTTTCCGAACGCACGATCTACCGCGACATCGCCGATCTGCAATCCACGGGCGTGCCGATCGATGGTGAGGCCGGGGTCGGCTACATCATGCGCGAGGGGTTCGACCTGCCGCCGATGATGTTCACCCGCGAGGAGATCGTCGCGCTGGTCGCCGGCGCGCGCATGGTACGTGCCTGGGGCGGCGTCGCCATGGCGCGGGCGGCCGAGGAAGCGCTGATCAAGATCGACACCGTGTTGCCCGACAGCGCCAGGGCGCGGCTGCGCTCGGTCGAGATCCGGGCGCCGGCGCATCGTATGCCGACCGCCGACCGCGAGAAGCTCGACCGCATCGAACGCGCCTGCGAGGACAGGGTCGAGATGAAGTTCGCCTACACCGATGGCGGCGGCGCGCAGACCGCGCGCTCGGTGCAGCCGCTGGCCTTGTGGTTCTGGGGCGGCACCTGGACGCTGGTCGGCTGGTGCCTGTTGCGGGACGATTTCCGCATGTTCCGTGTCGACCGGATGGACGCGTTGCAGCCGACCGGCGCAGTGTTCAAGCCCGAGCGCGGCAAGACGCTGCGCGATCTCTACGGCCGCATGGCCGACGGCGGCGACGTGCCGCCGGGCACCGAACTGAGCCGCTGGCCCGGCTGACGATTACTCCTCCTTGTCGTCCTCGTCGTCGTCCTTCTTCAGCGCATTGAGCTTTGCGAAGACGGCGTCCGCATCGAGTTCCTGTTCCTCCGGCTTGGTGCCGGTGACGCGGCTGGCGACCTCGGCGAAGACCGGCATGGCTTCGGTCTGCGACGCGGGCAGCAGCGTGTCGCCGGCCTCGGTCTCGGGCTCCGGCGGCTTGTTCTTGGCCGCCTTCTGGACCTCGAAGTCGAGATCGATCTGCGAGGACAGTCCCAGCGCGACCGGGTCGACCGGTTGCAGGTTGGCCGAGTTCCAGTGGGTGCGGTTGCGGACCTGCTCGATGGTGTTCTTGGTGGTGCCGACCAGGCGCGAAATCTGCGCGTCCTTGAGTTCGGGGTGGTTGCGCACCAGCCACAAAATGGCGTTGGGCCGGTCCTGGCGCTTGGAGACGGGCGTATAGCGCGGTCCCTTGCGCTTGGCCTGCGGCACGCG
>CAZSFA010000325.1:0-1936 GCA_964606055.1 uncultured Oceaniradius sp.
GCGGTCAGCCGGCCAGCAGGCGGGCAACGCGCGGGGCGAAGTAAGTCAGGATGCCGTCGCAGCCGGCGCGCTTGAATGCGCCCAGCTTTTCCAGCATCACCCGTTCGCCGTCGATCCAGCCATTGGCGGCGGCCGCCTCGATCATCGCGTATTCGCCCGACACCTGATAGGCGAACACCGGCACGCGCAGTTCCGACTTCAGGCGCCAGCACACGTCCAGATAGGGCAGGGCCGGCTTGACCATCAGCATGTCGGCGCCCTCGATCAGGTCCTGCTCGGCCTCGCGCAGCGCTTCGTCGCCATTGGCCGGGTCGATGTAATAGGTCTTCTTGTCGCCCTTGAGCAGCCCGGCCGTGCCGACGGCCTCGCGATAGGGGCCGTAACAGGCCGAGGCGAACTTGGTCGCATAGCTCATGATGGCGACGTCGGCGAAGCCGGCCGCATCCAGCGCCTGGCGGATCGCGCCGACGCGCCCGTCCATCATGTCCGAGGGCGCGATGATGTCGGCGCCGGCGCGGGCCTGGGTGACGGCGGCGCGCGCGATGACCTCGACCGTTTCGTCGTTGACGATGACGCCGTCGCGCAAGATGCCGTCATGGCCGTGGCTGGTGAACGGATCGAGCGCGACATCGGTGATGAGGCCGATGTCGGGCACGGCCTGCTTGATGGCGGCGGTCACGCGGTTGACGATGTTGCCGGCGTCCAGAATGTGCGAACCGGCCTCGTCCTTCAGCGCGGCATCGACATAGGCGAAGGTGGCGATCGCCGGAATGCCCAGATCGTGCGCCTGGCGCGCCGCATCGACGGCGCGGTCCAGCGACAGCCGCTCGACGCCGGGCATGGCCGCAATCGGCTCGGACCGGCTTTCGCCGTCCATGATGAAGATCGGCCAGATCAGGTCGTCGACCGACAGCGCGCTCTCGCGCACCAGCCGACGCGACCAGTCCGCCTTGCGCATGCGGCGCAGGCGCCGGCCGCCGGTGATCGCATCGATGTCGGGCGCGGTGTGTCTGGCATCCATGATGGGTCTCCCGATCGGCCGTTTCGGCGGTGCGTGCCGTATGTCCCCGCGATTATCACCGTCTTTGCATTCGGCAAAGGGCTGCGTTATCTGACGCCGCGTCGCCGCATGACGGGCGGCGGAGCCGAAGGGCCGGGCACCATCGATGGCCAGTGTCGATACACATGCGCAGCGCGAGCGAAACGCCGTCGAGCACGGCTTTGCGCTGTTTGCGCGGCTGATGTCGCTGGTCGCGCTCGCATCGGGCCTTGTCTACTGGGCGCAGATCACCGGCGTCTACGGCGCGCCCGAGTTGCGTTTCGACCTGTTGTCGCCGCATGCGCGGGCGCTGTTCGGCACGCTGGCGGTGCTGATGCCGGCGGCCGCGCTGGGGCTCTGGCTGGTCACGCGCTGGGGCGTCGTCGTCTGGGTGATGGCGCTGTGCGGCGAAGTGGCCGCCTATGGCATCTGGGCGGAGCATTTTCCCACGCGACCCTGGGTTGCGGTGCTCAACACGCTGGCGCTGATGGCGCTGGCCGGGCTGGCGGCGGCGGTGCTGATTGGCCGATATCGGGCCAGATCCGAGGCCATCGATTAACGCCGGATTAGCCACAAGACCAATGCAGGCACCCGCAACCCTTTGTTAACGCAGGCGTTTAAGTCGAATTTTAGCGGCATTTCGTAGATGTGACCTCACACAGGCGGGGCAACACCGCCGACCAACATGTGAGGCAATTATGATCAACCAATCGGATCTCGTGGGTGAACCACGAGTGCCTTCGGACACGCAATCGTTGCGGCGGCTCTATCTGGAGGCGTTGCAACTGGTCGAACGGCTCCATCGCCGCCTGCAGGACGTGGTCAAGGACGAGTTCGATCGTTCCGGCCGCGACGACATCAACGCGGTGCAGGCGATTTTGCTGTTCAACATCGGCG
>CAZSFA010000326.1:0-1919 GCA_964606055.1 uncultured Oceaniradius sp.
GGCCGATCGGGATCATGGCGTCGATGGCCTTGAGGCCGGTCGCCATCGGCTCGTGCACCGACTTGCGCGGAATGATGCCCGGCGCCTTGACGTCGACGCGGCGGCGTTCCTTGGTCTTGATCGGACCCTTGCCGTCGATCGGGTTGCCGAGCGGGTCGACCACGCGGCCGAGCAGTTCGGTGCCCACGGGAACATCGACGATCGCGCCGGTGCGCTTGACGGTATCGCCTTCCTTGATGTCGCGGTCGCTGCCGAAGATCACGACGCCGACATTGTCGGCCTCAAGGTTCAGCGCCATGCCGGCAATGCCGCCGGGAAACTCGACCATCTCACCGGCCTGGACCTGGTCGAGACCGTGAATACGGGCGATGCCGTCGCCCACCGACAGCACCTGACCGATCTCGGAAACCTCGGCCTCCTGGCCGAAATTCTTGATCTGGTCCTTGAGAATTGCGGAGATTTCCGCGGCGCGAATGTCCATCAGCCGACCTCTTTGAGCGCGAGCTTGAGTGAGGAAAGTTTGGTTTTCAGCGACGTGTCGATTTGACGCGAGCCGAGTTTGACGATCAGGCCGCCCAGGATCGACGGATCGACGGTGACGTCGAGCCCGACATCCCTGCCGGCCACCTCTTTCAGCGTCGCCTTGAGCTGGCCCTGCTGCGCATCGTCGAGCGCAAAGGCCGAAATGACTTCGGCTGTCGTTTCGCCGCGCGCATCGGCAGCAATCGCGCGAAACGCGGCGATCATCGCCGGAACCGCGAACAGACGCCGGTTTTGCGCTGCAACGCGCAGGAAGTTTGCCGCCAGCGGCTCAAGGCCGGCCTTGTCGAGCACCGCGCCGAGCGCCGCGGCCTGCTCGTCGGCCGAAAACACCGGGCTTTCAATGAGGCGTTTCAGATCGGCGCTCTCGCCGATCGCGCTTTCAAAGGCGGTCAGCGCCGCCTCGACAGCCTCCACATTGCCGTTTTCGGCTGCCAGATCATGCAAGGATCGGGCATATCGGTCGGCGACGGATGAGCTGAGGGATGAACTGGCCACGTTCGGTGATGTCTCTGGCGCTTGCATGGGTCGACCGGACGGGGGCCGCCAACTCAACCCATTGAAATTGCGTTATTTTTCCTGACGAGACGCGAAGCTGGCGCTTGCCCCCGGCATGTTGCAGCGCGTCTAGCATAGCGGATTTGCGGGTGCAAGGCGGCGCTGGTCGCCTTTTGTCGCAAGGCTTTTGGCGGTGTTGCTGCACGCTCAGCGCACAAAGCCCAGCGCATAGGCGAGCGGCGCCAACGCCAACGCCAACTCGAACGCCAGCGACCCCCAGTTGAAGGTGGTGTTGCCGCGATCGGCGAAGATGGACACCAGCCGGCCCAACGCCGTGAATGCCCAGCCCGCGCCCAGCACGATCCAGACGAAGGGTTGGGCGAACGCGATCGCGCCGAGCCCGACACCGAGATAGAAACCGCTCATCGTCGCACGGCTTTCGGAAAGCGCTTCGGGCACGCCGTCGGCGGTGCGCAGCCGCAGGATGCGATAGGTCAGACGCGGGGCGAAAAGGCAGATCAGGCCGAACACGATGGTGATCAGCGCCGAGGACCAGGCCAGCCATTCGCCGGGCGATTGTGGGGGGATGAGAGTGATCATGGTGCTGGATACGCCCCGTGGTTCGGATGGATGTTTATCGGCCGGAAAAACAATCGCTCAGGATGGGCCTATTCAGAGAAGCGCGCGGATGACTTTGCCTGCCGACCGCGCTTCGTGGCGCGCGCCGCGAATCATATCGTCGAAATGACGCGTCAGTTCGCTCACCTGATTGCGCTCCCGAAAGACCATGTAGAACTTGCCCACATACAGCGCCGCCAACATCGTACCGAATATGGTCAGCGGCGCCGAGAACATCTCGCGGCTGTCATAGAGGTAGACGC
>CAZSFA010000327.1:0-1873 GCA_964606055.1 uncultured Oceaniradius sp.
AGCTCGATGCAGGGCAGGCCGAAGGCGCGCGTCGCCTGCCGGATCAGGCCGAATTGCGGGATCAGGTCCTCGGGCGGCTCGGACCGGTTGGCCTTGTACTCGGGGTAGAGATCGTTGCGAAACGTCTTCGATGAATGATCGAAGATCACGGCGAAATGGGTGGGCGTGACGCCGACATCGGTGTCGCGGGCGTCGCGCAGCAGCTTCCAGAGCATGTTGCAAAAGCCCGACACGGCGCCGATCGGCAGGCCGTCGGATTTGCGCGTCAGCGGCGGCAGCGCGTGAAAGGCGCGGAAGATGAAGGCCGAGCCGTCGACCAGAAACAGATGATCGCCCGTGTTCATGGCTCACGCTTAGCGCGCGCCGACCCGGTCAGCAATCGCAAAGCCGTCGCCCGGGCCCGCCGCTCCTGCCATTCAGCGCGCGTTCAGCAGCGCTAACCGATTGTTTACGTCGCTTGCACTTTATGGGATCGCGCCGCATGGTAATGTGGAAGCGGGGCGATCCAAACCAATCCGGAGATGCGACGTGGCGCTGAGATACACGAGCCGTCTGATGCTGGTCCTGGCGGTGGCCGTGACAGGCTATTCATTCACACCGCCGCCGGCGGGCGCGAGCCAACTGCAACTGCATGAACTCTTGTTCAACCGGGCCAAGCGGCAGCAGGTTCGCGAGAACCGGGCCAACCGCAACATCCAGCAGGTGCAGCAGCAGACCGCGGCACGCCAGCAGCGCGCGCCGCGACAGGTCATCAGGGTCTCCGGGCCGTCCTATTACACCTATGCCGCGCCAGCGATCAGCACGATTTCGCTGGCCGCGCTGCTGCCGGACGTCAATCCGACGGGATCGGTGGCCGCTGACGCCGAGGCGGGCGAACCGCCGGTGATCGAAGCGCCGGCCGTGCGCAACCGCTTCGTCAACGCGCTCGACCATGTGCCGGGCATCGAACTTGCGCTGGAGCCGGCGATCGCCGACGCGGTGCGTGCGCACTATGCCGAAAACCCCGACTTCGTCTGGGTCAAGAGCATGCATGTCACGCCGGCCGGACAGGCCCTTGCGCGGATGGTCAACGACGCGGCCAGCCACGGCATGACCAGCGCCCATTACGCGGTCGACGTGCCGGGCCAGGACTGGCGGCGCGACCGGATCGACGCTCGCTATGGCGAGTTGCTGGCCTTTGAGGTCACGCTGACGGCCCATGCCATCCGCTATGCAATGGACATGAAGGACGGCGCGGTCGATCCCAACAAGCTGTCGGGCTACCACGACTTCAACAAGAACCGGCTGACGCCGGCGGCCGCGCTCTACGGCCTGACCGGCACCGACGATCCGCTCGCATGGCTGGAGCGGTTGCAGCCGCGTCAGGCGCAATATGCCACGCTGCGCGACGAGCTTGTGCGGCTGGACAGCCTGATCGAGGATCCCATCGTCCTGCCCGACGGCCTGATGATGCGTCCGGGCGCCGACGAGCCGGCGCTGCCGACGATCATGCGGGCGCTTGTGCGCCGGATCAGCGAAGACACGCGCCTCAAGCACGCCGAGACGCTCGCCGCCTATGACGGGGGCACGGCCTATGAGGGCGCGCTGGTCGAACTGATCCGCGACGCGCAGCGCGATCTCAGCCTGGTGCCCGACGGGATCGTCGGCCCGAAGACGGCCGCGCGGCTGGGCGATGTGTCCATCGAAAACCGCAAGGCGATGGTGCGCATGGCGCTTGAGCGGCTGCGCTGGCATCCCGAGGAGTTCGGCGACCGCCACGTGGTCATCAACCAGCCCGAATACCGGGTGCGCTACACCGCCGGCGGCGAGACGGAACTGTCGATGCGCGCCATCGTCGGCAAGCCGTCCAACCAGACCTACTTCTTCCACGACG
>CAZSFA010000328.1:0-1864 GCA_964606055.1 uncultured Oceaniradius sp.
CGAACTCGTCGACGATCACCGAATGGTCGATCACCAGGTCAACAGGCACCAGCGGATTGATCTTCTGCGGGTCGCCGCCGAGCGAGGCCATCGCGTCGCGCATCGCGGCAAGGTCGACCACGGCCGGCACGCCGGTGAAATCCTGCATCAGAACGCGCGCCGGGCGGTAGGCGATCTCGTAGCCGGCGGTGCCCCTGTCGTTGAGCCAGGCGGCGACGGCCTCGATATCGGCCTTGGTGACCGAGCGGCCGTCTTCGTTGCGCAACAGGTTTTCGAGCAGCACCTTCATCGAAAAGGGCAGGCGCGCAATGCCTTCAAGGCCGTTCTTTTCGGCGTCCGGCAGGCTGAAATAGGTGTAGCTCTTGCCGGCGACGTCGAGCGTTTTGCGGCAGTTGAAGCTGTCGAGACTGGACATTTTTTGCGGACCTCCGATTGGCCGGCCTTGTCATGGCCTTCGCGCCAGCCCCCGAATTGCTGGCGCTTCGGTGAAAAGCCATCGCCGGCGATTGTGCATCGCACTGTGATGGCGCCTCCTTAGAACCATTCAAGAGCGCTTTCCAGACCAACCAAGGTCAAATCGGCGTGGCATTTGCATCGCTGGCGCGTTTCATGCCAAGCGTCGCCAAAACAGGGGTTTTCATGCGGCTGGACGTCGTAGAGCTGGCGGCGCGGCGCGGCGGCGACTTGGTCTTTGACGGCGTTTCGTTCGCGCTGGAGGCGGGCGAAGCGGTCGCCGTGACCGGGCCGAACGGGGCTGGCAAGTCGACGCTTCTGCGGGTGCTGGCCGGTTTCCTGCCGGCGGCGTCCGGCACGGCGCGGCTGGTCGATGCACCCGGCGACAGCGACGCGATCGCGGCCAACGCCCATTTCGTCAGCCCGCTCAACGCGATGAAGCCATCGCTCACCGTGCGCGAGAACCTCGCTTTCTGGCGCGGCTTTGGCGAAGCGGCCTGGCAGACGCCGCAACAGGCGCTCGACCATGTCGGCCTTGGCCATGTGATCGACGTTCCGTTTTCCGATCTTTCAACCGGCCAGCGCCGCCGGGTCGCGCTGTCGCGCCTGTTTCTCAATCGCCGGCCCGTCTGGCTGCTGGACGAGCCGACCTCGGGGCTCGACAAAAAGGCCGAGGCGATGTTCGCGGCGATCGTTGCCGGCCATCTCGCCGATGGTGGCATCGCGGTGGTCGCGACCCATTTGCCGATCGACGTCGCGGGCCTCAAGCGGCTGCGGTTCGCCGAAAGGGCGCCGGCGTGATCGCGCTGATCGTGCGCGATGTGCGGCTGGGCGTGCGGGCCGGGGGCGGCGCGCTGATCGGCATTTTGTTCTATCTGGCGGTGATCGCGGTCACGCCGTTCGCCATCGGCCCCGATCTCAACCTTCTGGCGCGCATCGGCCCGGCGATCCTGTGGATCGGCGCGCTGCTGGCTTCGCTTCTGGGTCTTGAGCGGCTGTTCCGCATCGACCATGAGGACGGCGCGCTGGACGCCATTGTGCTGAGCCGGTTCGAGACGCCTCTGGCGCTGACCGTCTTTGCCAAGTGCATTGCCCATTGGCTGGTGACCGGCCTGCCGCTGGTGATCGTCGCGCCGCTTCTCGGCCTGTTGCTGAACATGGATGCGACGGCGATCGGCGCGACCACGGTCACGCTTCTGGTGGGCACGCCGGCGATCACCTTCATCGGTGCGGCGGGTGCGGCGGTGGCGGTATCGCTGCCGCGCGGCGGATTGCTCGTTTCGGTGATCATCCTGCCATTCGTGATCCCGGTCCTGATCTTCGGCGTGATGGCGGCCTATGGCGCGGTCGAAGACCCGGCGCCCTTCCTGCAACCGTTGATGTTCCTTTCGGCGCTGACGCTGTTCTTTGC
>CAZSFA010000329.1:0-1857 GCA_964606055.1 uncultured Oceaniradius sp.
AGCGGCGCGAGGACGGCTTGAGCTTCTGCTTGCGCCGCACATGCTGGTTGATCGAGCGGCCGCCCGGCCGGCTGCCACTCCCTGGCGTGCGCTTGCTCATGGCGCCCCGCCCTGACGCGGCCGCCCGCGCCCGCGCCGATACCGGCTGCGCCGCCACACGCCATCGGCGCTCATCATCTCGGTCAACAGGCCCTCGCGCAGGCCACGGTCGGCGACACGCAGCCGCTCGGCCGGCCAAACGTTGCGGATCGCCTGCAGGATCGCGCAGCCGGCGAGCACCAGATCGGCACGGTCGCGACCGATGCACGGGTTGGCCACACGCTCCTCGAACGACCATGACAACAACCGGTCGTTGATCGCATCGACCTCTTGGGACCGCATCCACAGGCCATCGACGCGGCGGCGGTCGTAGCGCTCAAGGCCCAGATGAATGCCTGCGAGCGTGGTCACCGTGCCCGACGTGCCGATCAGGTGGAAGGCGGTGTCGGCATCCTGCGACAGCCGCTCGCGGGCGGCGAAATCGGACAGGAGTTCCTCGGCATGGGCGGTCATCGCCGCAAAGGACGCTTCGTCCACATGCCGGCCACCTCCGAAGCGCTCGGCCATGGTGACGACGCCGACGGGCAGCGATGTCCACGCGCTGATGTGGTCGGCCAGACGCCGCGAACGCGCCTGCCCCAGATCGATGACCGCGATCTCCGAGGAGCCGCCGCCGATGTCGAACAGGACCGTCGACTGCGCGGCGCGGTCGATCAGCGAACCGCAGCCGGCGACGGCCAGGCGCGCTTCGGTCGCCCGGTCGACCACCTCCAGCGACAGGCCGGTCTCGGCCTGCACCCTTTCGAGGAATGCCGCGCCGTTGTCGGCCGAGCGGCACGCCTCGGTCGCGATCAGCCGCGTGCGCTCGATCGGTCGCGCCGTCAGCTTGTCGCGGCACACCTTGAGGGCGCCGACCGCCCGGTCCATGGCGGCATCGGACAGCCGGCCGGTTGCGTCCAGCCCCTCGCCGAGCCGGACGATGCGCGAGAACGCGTCGATGACGCGAAACGCGCCGGGGCGCGTGGGCACGGCGACCAGCAGCCGGCAATTGTTGGTACCAAGATCGAGCGCGGCATAGGCGGTTGCGCCGTTGTGCCGATTGGCGACGGCCGGTGCGGCGGGGCGCTGCGCGTTCGGGTCGGCGCCGGTTGCGGGTTTGGCCGCCGTCGCGCCATCGCGGCCCGGCCCGCCGGGGCGTTCGCCGCGCATCGGCGTCTGAGGGTCGGTGCCGTCGATGGTGGAGCGGGCGGGCGCCTTGGCGTGCTGGCCGTTGCCGCGCCGGCGTCGGCGCCGGCCGCGCTTGGATGGCCGTTTGGTGAAATGTCGTTCGGCATCGCCATTGGCGCCTGGCGAATCGCCACCGTTCGCGCCTGCCGGGTTCTCATGATCCGCGTTTTGGGCAACCGCGGATGCCTGCGCCGGGTGCGCCTGGCTCGCGCCATCGGGCGCGGCGGCCGGCGTGTCGACGGGCGCGGCATGTGTGCGTGCCCCATGGGCGCCGTCATACGGCGCGGCGCCTCCGGTGGGCGCGCGCGCGCCCGAACCAGGCTTGGTCACTGTCGTTCTCCCGCATGGCGCTGCCCGAGAGGCGCTGCACACGCGTTGTTTTGCGTTGTGAAAAGCGTATCAGCGCATCGGTCAAACACCAAGGGCAAAAGCCGGGAACCGATTTGCATCGGCGCGCGAAGCGGCGTATAGGCTCGGCCCGGGCATCGCGACAAGACGAGCGGCGCCGGCGCGTTGGGGAATAGGTTAACGGTAGACCCACGGACTCTGACTCCGTTAGTCCTGGTTCGAATCCAGGTTCCCCAGCCAACC
>CAZSFA010000330.1:0-1838 GCA_964606055.1 uncultured Oceaniradius sp.
GCCCGGCCTGATGGCCGTGGGCGAAGCGGGCTGCGCGTCGGTGCATGGCGCCAACCGCCTGGGCTCGAACTCGCTGATCGACCTTGTCGTCTTTGGCCGCGCGGCGGCGATCCGCGCCGGGCAGGTGGTCGACCGCGAGGCGGCCATTCCCGATGTGCCCGAACAGGCATCCGAGCGGATCATGGATCGCTTCGACCGGCTGCGCCATGCATCCGGCAACACCCCGACGGCCGAATTGCGCAACAACATGCAGATCATCATGCAGGAGGATGCCGCCGTCTTCCGCACGCAGGAAACGCTCGAGCAGGGCTGCCGCCGCATGGACGCCGCCTATCAGGGCCTTGCCGACATCCGCGTCTCGGACCGCTCGCTGATCTGGAACTCCGATCTGGTGGAGACGCTGGAACTGGAAAACCTGATGGCGAACGCGATGACCACGGTCTATGCGGCCGAGGCACGCAAGGAGAGCCGCGGCGCGCACGCCCGCGAGGACTACAAGGACGGCCCGTTCGATGGCCGTGACGATGAAAACTGGCGCAAGCACACGCTGAGCTGGATGAGCGAGACCGGCGCCGTCACGCTCGACTACCGCCCGGTGCACACCGAACTGATCGCCGACGGCATCGATGTCGGCAAGATCGCTCCCAAGGCACGGGTTTACTGAGGCAGCACAATGGCTGAATTCACACTTCCCAAGAACTCCAGGCTCTCCGAGGGCAAGACGTGGCCGGTGCCCGACGGCGCAACCAACACGCGCGAGTATCGGGTCTATCGCTGGTCGCCCGACGACGATGCCAATCCGACCATCGACACCTACACCGTCGACATGGACGATTGCGGGCCGATGGTGCTCGACGGCCTGTTGTGGATCAAGAACAAGGTCGACCCGACGCTGACGCTGCGCCGCTCGTGCCGCGAGGGCATTTGCGGCTCGTGCGCGATGAACATCGACGGCACCAACACGCTCGCCTGCACCAAGGGCATGGACGAGGTCGACGGCACGATCGCGGTCTACCCCCTGCCGCACATGCCGGTGGTCAAGGATCTGGTCCCCGACCTGACCCAGTTCTACGCCCAGCACCGGCAGATCGAGCCGTGGCTGAAGACGACGACGCCGGCGCCCGAAAAGGAATGGCGGCAGAGCCATGCCGACCGCGCCAAGCTGGACGGTCTCTACGAGTGCATCCTGTGCGCGTGCTGCTCGACGTCGTGCCCCTCCTACTGGTGGAACGGCGACCGCTATCTCGGTCCGGCCGTGCTGTTGCAGGCCTATCGCTGGCTGATCGACAGCCGCGACGAGGCGACCGGCGAGCGGCTCGACCAGCTTGAGGATCCGTTCCGGCTCTATCGCTGCCACACGATCATGAACTGCACCCAGGCCTGCCCCAAGGGTCTCAATCCGGCCAAGGCCATCGCCGAGATCAAGACCATGATGGTCGAGCGGCGCTACTAGGCAACCGGGCCCCAAAACACGCGACTGTTCCGGCCGCGCAACGCGCCGCAATGCGTTGACGCGATGCCGCCCGCGGCGGATGGCGGCCGGCTTGGGCCGTCGCGCGCGGGGCGACTTGCAGATCACCGACCGATGGACCGCCGTCTTCTCCTCGAATTCCTGCCTGGCATCGTCTTCCTCATCGCCAATGCGATCTGGGGGCTGTTTCCCGCCACGGCCGCCGCGATCGGCGCGGCGATCGTCGCGGTGGCCCTGCGTTACCGCCTGGATGGGCAGGTGCCGTTTCTCGCCGTGGCCACCGTCATCCTGTCGGTGGTGCTGTTCGGCGTCGGCCTGTTGTTCGACGACGAGCGCTTCATCAAGATCCGGCCGACGATCGGCGGCG
>CAZSFA010000331.1:0-1790 GCA_964606055.1 uncultured Oceaniradius sp.
CCAGAAACACGATCTTGGCGTCGACCATCATGGTGCGCCCCAGTTCCAGCAGCTTCTTCTGGCCCCCGGACAGGTTGCCTGCCTTTTCCTCTTTCAGGTGATCAATGGTAAGAAATTCAAGGACTTCGTCGGCCTTCTTCAACAAGGCCGCTTCTTCCTGTTCGATCCGGGCGCGGTGGAACCAGACGTTCCAAAGCGTCTCGCCGGATTGGCCGCCGGGCACCATCATCAGGTTCTCGCGGACGGTCATGGAGGAGAATTCATGCGCGATCTGGAAGGTGCGCAACAGGCCTTTTTCAAACAGCGTGTGCGGCGGCAGGCCGGTGATGTCTTCGCCATCCATCGTGACCGTGCCCGACGTTGGTTCAAGAACGCCTGCGATCACATTGAAAAGCGTGGTTTTTCCCGCGCCATTGGGCCCGACAAGCCCGGTGATCGACCCAGTCGCGATTTCCAGCGAAGCCCCATCGACCGCGTGAAAGCCACCAAAATGCTTATGGACGTCCTCGACGACGATCATGCATCCCACCCCACTTCTTGGCTATAAGAAAACCGTGCCCGAAAACAACATCTTCGGGCACGGTCTTGATCTAAGGCAGTCCGATTAACGGAAGCTGACGGTCACTTCTTCGCCGTTTTCGAACCCGACTTCGCGGTAGTTGCCTGCCGCTTCGCCCGGTCCCACCAGTTCGACATTGGTTGCACCGACATAGTCGATGTCACCGCCATCGGCGAGGATTTGCAGCGCCTTGGCCAGTTCGCCAACCTGAATCGGCTCGCCGGGGGCGTTGGCCACATCAAAGACGTGATCCTTGTAATCGCCCGGCTCTTCCGACCCTGCGGCCTGCATGGCCAGCATGATCAACGCAGCGGCGTCATAGCTTTCCGGCGTGAACGGCGAGGTCGCGTCGAAACGGCCATCGACCAGTTCGCTGAACGCCGCGGCCAGTTCATCGGAGGGCGAGGGGTGCTGACCCGACGATCCGTCGATTTCCGAGCCAAAGTTCTCGACCAGAGCCGCCGAAATCATGCCATCGGGGAAGTGGAACGTGTCGAACGCGCCAGTGTCCAGCGCCGCGCGCACGATGCCCGACCCACCTTGGTCGACATAGCCGGCCACAACCAGACGTTCGCCGCCTGCCGCTGCCAGCGCGCCGACTTCCGCCGAATAGTCGGCTTTGCCGTCTTCGTGGGCGGCGTTGATGGTCACGGTGCCACCTGCGGCTTCGAACGCGGCCTGGAAGCTGTCTGCCAGACCCTTGCCGTAGTCGTTGTTGGTGTAGGTCACCGCGACTTCCATGATGCCCTGATCCATCAGGACCTCGGTCATCACGACGCCCTGACGCGCATCCGACGGG
Source organism: uncultured Oceaniradius sp. (assembly GCA_964606055.1). Classification (GTDB taxonomy): domain Bacteria; phylum Pseudomonadota; class Alphaproteobacteria; order Rhizobiales; family Rhizobiaceae; genus Roseitalea. The sequence goes on from CAZSFA010000331.1 coordinate 1,359, forward strand.
GCGGTGCGGAAGAACAGGCCGTCATCCGGCGCGGTCGACAGACCCGGCGAGGTTGCCGAAGGCGAGATCATCACAACGCCGTTCGGCACGGCCACGTTGGCCAGAATTGCGCCGGTCACACCGGAACAGTCGGCCCCCATGATGCCCTTCACGCCATCGGACGTGATCTGGCGTTCCGCCACGGCGGTTGCCGCCGCCGCATCGATACAGGTCGAGTCGCCGCGCACCGCGGTCACCGCCTTGCCGCCCAGCAGCAGGCCCGATTCCGTCACTTCCGCCATGGCCAGTTCGGCCGCATCGGCCATCGACGGCGTCAGCGATTCAATCGGCCCGGTGAAGCCCAGGATGATGCCCAGTTTGATTTCCCCGTGACCGGCCGCGAACGCGCCCGAGGTCATCACGGCCGTGGCCGCCGAGGCGAGTAGGAATTTT
>CAZSFA010000332.1:0-1744 GCA_964606055.1 uncultured Oceaniradius sp.
CTTCCAGATGCATCGGCACGATCGGCACGTGATAGCGCTTGGCCATCTGGATGCCCGTGGCCTGCCAGGGCCGCTCCTTCAGCCCGCCGCGTGACCAGTAGGCGATGCGGCCCGACGGGAACAGAACGATCGCCCGCCCATCCTTGAAGGCGCGGTTGGTGCGCACCAGCGTCTCGCGGCTCTTGGCGTGCGATTTGTGGTCGGCGCGCCATTCCACCGGAATAATGATGTCGGCCAGACCATTGCTGACGCGAATGGCGTCACGGTTGGCAAAGAACATGAAGTCCGGCCGGACGTCGCGCAACATGTCGTAGACCGCAACGCCATCGGCGATGCCGGTGGGGTGGTTGGAGACGAGAATGAAGCCGCCTTCGCGCGGCAGGTTCTCGATGCCGGTCACCTGAACGTCCAGCTTGAGCAACTCCGAGACGTGGCCGAAGCACTCCAGCCCCGTCATGTCGCGCACCGCGTCGGCCATCGTCACGGCCTCGCCATAGTGCAAAATCTTGTAGAGCGACGGGCGCAGGACCGGCCACAGCGCGCTCTTGACCAGCGTCTGGCCGCGCTCGGCGATCAACTGGTCGACGATGTGCTGATCGGTTGCCTCGGCGTCGGCGCGCGCAGGTGCCCGGCCGCTGATCACGCCCGCAAAGGTCGATGTCACGCTCTGGATTTCCATGGCCATCTTTCCGGTGGGCGCTCCCGTGCACCTTCCCGATCTTTGTATCCGTATTATGACACGTTGGACGCCACAGGAAAATGCCCGCACGGCCAATTTGCGCGTGCGGTGCAGCAATCAGTGTGATCGCGACGGGGAGCCGCTTCGGAAAGGAATGGGCAAAAAAGGCCCGCCGGGTCAGCTCGAGGCGTGCGAGACGCCCTCATAGGCCTGATCGCCCCAGATCTGGCGCACGCGCTCGTCGCGCCCGCATGCGGCACGATAACGCTTGTAGGCATCGGCACGGGTGAGGAAGCCGAAGCGCGTCACACGGCCTTGCTGGCTGAGATAGTAGTCCTGATGATAGTCCTCCGCCTGCCAGAACGTGACCGGGCCCTCGATCGGCGTAACGACCGGTTCGCCCAGATAGGCCGTCGCCTCGTTGACCGCTTCCAGCGCGGCCGTCTTTTCGGCGTCGTCGGCGGCGTGGATGGCAGTCTCGTAGGAGCGTCCGCGATCGCAGAACTGGCCACCCGGATCGAGCGGGTCGACCGTGCGCAGGAAGGTGCGCACCAGCGTCGCATAATCGGTGACCGTCGAATCATAGTCGATCTTGACCACTTCGCGGTGCCGGCCGTGATTGCGGTAGGTCGGGTCCTGCATCTCGCCGCCCGCATAACCCGATGTCGTGCCGACCACGCCTTCGACATGATCGAAGTCTTTCTCGACGCACCAGAAGCAGCCGCCGGCGACGATCAGCGATTTGGTTTCGGCCTGCGCCGTCGCCACGAAGGCGGACATCGACATCAGACCGGCGAGAAGGGCGGTGCGGGCCAAACGGTGGATCATCGGCGCAAACTCCATTGATTGTGACCGAGATGTAGCCGATCGGCGCCGACCGGCAACTCAAAGCCAAACACGACTGCGTGAGGCGCGCGCCCGATCCGCGCCGGGCCCTTGCCCGTTGCCCCCGCGAACGCCCAGCCTCTCCTGCATTATCCCCGGCCGTGAGCCGAGGATCCATTCCGTTCTTCCGGCATTGTGCATCGTTGTCGCCGAATGAGCGCGTTCAGCATCGGCGGGCGA
>CAZSFA010000333.1:0-1738 GCA_964606055.1 uncultured Oceaniradius sp.
AGCTCGGCTCGATGGTGACCACCCGGTCCCCCGGTGTCACCAGCAGTTCCGCCGTGAGCATCAGCCCCTGCATTCCCGAGGGCGTGACGGTGATCTGCTCGGGCGCCAGCGCACAGCCGTAAAGCGCGTTGCTGTAGCGGCAGATTTCGGCGCGCAGATCGCGCGCACCGTTGTTGGGCTGGTACTTGTGATTGCCGGCCCGCAGCGATGCGACGGCGGCATCGACGATCAACGGGTTCGTCTCCCACGCGCCCTCGCCGAACCACAGCGGTATGAGGTCGTCGCGCCCCATGCCGATCTCGGCGATCTGGCGAATCCTCGACGCTTCCAGCGCGCGCGCCCGCTGCGAGGTGGCGTTCAGGATGGGTGCGTTCGACATGACGCCTTAGTGCCGGATTTTGCCGCCGCTGTCGCCTGCCAAACGCATCAGGCCGCCAGCGAAAGCGCATGGCGAACGATCCGGCGGCCGGTCAGATCCGGCAGGACAGATGGATGTCGTCCGGTTCCTTGTCGAACAGCGCGGCATCGGGCTCCGGGATCAGCCGGCACCCGCGTCCGAGATAGAAATCCACCGTTCCTTGCGTCGGCGTCGCGGACACATAGAGCCGTTCGGCCCCTCGGGACCGTGCCTCGGCTGCGGCGGCGGAAAACAGCGATTTACCAATGCCGCAGCCGCGGCGCGATCGGTCGACATACAGAAACACCAGTTGCATGTATTCGCTGCGCGGGCCGAAAAGCCGCCGCGCAAGCATGACAAAGCCAACCAGCCGGCCGGCGTCGAACGTGCCCATGATCCAGTCGCCATTTTCGCAACCCGTGTTCAAGGCGGACGTCAATGCCGCGATGTCGCCCGCGGACCACCCCGTCACGGCATGGTGTTCCGGCCGCAACACCAGCGATCCCGCTTCCACACGGTAGATGGCGTTGATCACCTCGCCACGATCCAGCGTGGCGATCGTTGCGATGTCATCGCGCCCGAGCGCACGCAGTTCCAACATCGGCGACCCTCGATGATCGTGGCTCCAACCGGGACGTTCAGACTGACTGTCGGCGCTGGTCGGCGTCAACTCCGGCGGCCAGCCGCCGCGCATCATTGGCAAACCAGGCGCCGATGATCAGCGGGGTGGTCTCCCAGGCGCCTTCGCCGAACCACAGCGGTATGAGGTCGTCGCGCCCCATGCCGATCTCGGCGATCTGGCGAATCCTCGACGCTTCCAGCGCGCGCGCCCGCTGCGAGGTGGCGTTCAGGATGGGTGCGTTCGACATGACGCCTTAGTGCCGGATTTTGCCGCCGCTGTCGCCTGCCAAACGCCGCGAACGGGCGCGTGGACCGGCGCAAACGCAGGGACCGGTCCAGACCCCGGTAGCTGGAGCAGTCATGCAAGGCTGAACAGGTTGCCGTCCGGGTCGCGCAGCAGGTCCGGTCCGTCCGGAGCCGTCGTCATTGACGGCAGGTCCTGCCCGCCATGCGCCAAGGCCGCCTGCAGCGCCGCCTCGGGATCGGGCACCTTCAGACTTGGTACCCAGACCGCCGGTGGCACGCCGGCTCCACGCGCGCCGTCAAGGCAAAATGCGACATCGTCGCCAGATCGCCCAACGATCCTGCTGCCAAGGCGATCGCCGTTGGAGCGTGGCGACATCTCCCAGCCCAGCAACTGCCGGTAGAACGCTGCGGGGAACGCAGCCATGTCGCAAAGACAGACTTCCGAACCGAACTGCCGCCGGGGAGCTGGATAGT
>CAZSFA010000334.1:0-1731 GCA_964606055.1 uncultured Oceaniradius sp.
CATGGCGTTGGAAATCAAGGTGCTCGACTATGGGGACATCGAGCTTGAATCGAGCTTTCTGGTGCTCGGCCGCGATTGTGGCCGCACGCGGCGCGTGCCGGTCTACGGCTTCCTGATCCTGGGCGGGCAGTACCCGATCGTCGTCGACACCGGCTATCGCGACAATGCGATCATGGAAACGCTCGGCATGCGCGGCCTGCAGTTCCACGAGAACATGATCGAGCGCCAGCTTGCCAATCATGGCGTCAAGCTGAGCGATGTGCGCTACGTGGCCCACACGCACCTGCACATCGACCATGCGGGCAAGGACGACCACTTCTCGATGAACACGACGGTCGTCATCAATCGCCGCGAGCTGGAATACTCGGTCTCCGGCCTGATGCACCCGCAATACCCCAAGCCGGACATCATGCATCTGGTCGAGCGGCTTCACACGCCCGGCGCATTGCGGCTCGAGGATCTGGAGATTTCCGGCGCAATCGAGCTCATCCCCGGCGTCTACCTTGAGGCGGCCGGCGCCCATACCGAAGGTTCCATGAACGTCCATGTTGACACAGCGGATGGCCGTGCCACGATCTGCGGCGATGTGATCTACGATTTCAACGATCAGATCATCAATCCGATGCGCTCATTCGGGCCGGAAGAATATCAGGTCACCGGCAACCATGGCGGTTCCAAACGCGGCGAGAAAGGCGCCATCCGCAAGCTCATGTATTCGGGCGCCAAGTACCTGCTGCCGGTGCATGACAAGCCGGCCAGGATCGAGAATGGCCAAGTGGTCGGCCGGCTCGACATGTCCGTGCCGGGCCCGGTCAGCCAGTCGGTGCCGCGCCGCGACTGGTTCCCCGCGTAAACACCGGGAGATACGCCGATGGCCCATGATGCGCTTGATCCGGCCTTTCGCCGGCTGATCGACGAGCACGCACCGGTCCGCCAGGTCGGTTCGGGTTTCACCTTCACCGAAGGCCCGATCTGGCATCCGGTTGACCAGTACCTGCTGTTCTCGGACATGCCGGCCGACATTCGCCGCCGCCTGGACCGGTCGGGCGTGCGCGAGGTCATGAACCCGTCCCACAAGGGCAATGGCATGACCTATGACGCGGGGCTGAACCTTGTCGTCTGCGAGCATGCGACGTCGAGCGTGACGCGCTTCAGCCCGGACGGGCGCCGCGAGGTGCTGGCGAGCCATTTCGAAGGGCGCGAACTCAACTCGCCCAACGACATCTGCGTCAAGTCGGACGGCTCGATCTGGTTCACCGATCCCTGGTATGGGCGCATGCCCGTCTATGGCGTCGAGCGGCCGCGCGAACTGGGTTGGCAGGGCGTGTTCCGCCTGCCGCCGGGACATCGGCCCGGCGATGAGCCGAAACTGGTCGTCGACCGTTACCTCTTCACCATGCCCAACGGGCTGTGCTTCTCGCCGGATGAGAGCCTCCTTTACGTCAACGACACCGAGCAGGCGAACATCCGCGTCTACGATGTTGACGGCGACCGGCTGACCAACGGCCGGATGTTCGCGTCCGGCATCAAGGACACGCTGCTCCCCGGCGTGCCCGATGGCATGAAGTGTGACGCGGAAGGCAATGTCTGGTGCACGGCGCCCGGCGGGCTCTGGGTCTACGACCCTGCCGGCAACCTGATCGGCAAGGTCTCGATCCCCGAATTGCCCGCCAACCTGCATTGGGGCGGCGAGGACTGGCGCACGCTCTATGTCTGCGCGTCGACCAGCGT
>CAZSFA010000335.1:0-1728 GCA_964606055.1 uncultured Oceaniradius sp.
CGTCGGCCGCCTTGCCGCGCGCCTCGGCCATGAAGCAGCCGATCGGCACGGCAAGTCCCGCGCCGACCAGAACAGACAGGAAGGTCAGTTGCAGTGTCGGCCAGATGTTTGAGCCGATCTCGGCGGCGACCGGCCTGCCGGTCCAAAGCGATGTGCCCAGATCGCCGGTCATCACGCCGCCGATCCAGTCCAGATACTGGGTCAGGAGCGGCTGGTCGAGGCCGATGCGCCGTTCCAGTTCGGCGATGCGTTCGGGCGTGATCTCTGTGTTGGCGCCCAGCATGATCGCCACCGCGTCGCCGGGGATCAGCCGGATCATCAGGAACACGATGATCGACACGCCGAAGAGCACCAGCGCCAGGTCGAACAGACGACCGGCCAGGAAACGCCACGGCAGGACCTGGTTCATCGTGTCACTGAGCCCTTGATCGGCTTGGCCGGCGCGAACGCGGTTGTGTCCGCGCCGGTCAGGTCACTCATTCGGCGACGGTCACCGATTTGAGGCTGGTCAGCCGGCGGTTGGGGTTGATGACGAAACCTTCGACATCGTCATGGACCGCCGTTGCCAGCGTGCCATAGGCGATGTGCGCGATCGGCCCCTCGCATGCCAGCTTGGATTGAAGCGCGTCATAGGCGGCCTTGCGGGCCGCCTCATCGACGGTTGCGCGGCCTTCATCGAGCAGCTCATTCACCTCGGCATCGTCATACTGGAAGACGTTGGTCGAGCCACCGCCATAGAAGGTGCGATAGAAGTAACCATCGGGATCGGGATTGCCGCCGTTGGCCGAAGCGAACAGATCGAAGTTGGAGTTGCGCCAGTCCTGCACGAACTGGCCGATCTCCTGGTTGAGCAGTTCGATCTCGAAACCCGCCGCAGCCGCCTGCTGCTGGACGACCTGTGCGATGTCGCGAATGTCCTGACGTGGCAGGACGTTCATCGTCAGTTGAACCGGCGTTTCAACGCCCGCCTCCTGCATCATCGCAAGGGCAGCTTCGGCATCGCTCGCGTAACACTCGAACTGCGAGGGATCGACCGCCCAGTTGACCAGCGCGGGGCTCAGCGGCCCGGCCGGAACACCAGCGCCGAACAGCGCGCCCTGAATGATCTCGTCACGGTTGAGCAGCATGTTGAAGGCGCGCCGCACTTCAGGCTTGTCGAAGGGTTCGCGCTGGGCGTTCATGCCGATCAACGTGTAGGAAAGATCGCGGGTTTCCAGCACGGTCACATTGGGGGCGGCCTGCAGCTGCAGGGCGCTTGCCGGGTCGACGCCGGGTATCATGTCGTACTGGCCGCTGGTCAGACCGACCTGGCGGGTCGCCGCTTCAGGGACGATGTTGAAGCGCACTTCCGACAACTTCGGCATGCCTGCTTCGCGATAACCGTCGAACGCGGTCAGACTGATGAAGCTGTTGGGCTGCCACTCGCTGAACTGGAACGGCCCGGTGCCGACCGGCACCTGTTGCAGGGCCTCGATGTCGGTTTCCATCTCCGCGGGCACGATGGCGATGCCGGCAAGCGACGTCAGGATCGGCGCGAACGGCGCATCGAGCAGCAATGTGATCGTCGTGTCGTCGACCACCGCGATGTCGGTGATCGGCGAGATGCGGCTGGCGAGCGGCGAGCCGACCTCCTCGTTCAGGACGCGGCGCAGCGACGCTGCCACGTCCTCGGCCGTCATCGCCGATCCGTCGTGGAACGTGACGCCTTCGTGCAGCGTGAACGTGTAG
>CAZSFA010000336.1:0-1717 GCA_964606055.1 uncultured Oceaniradius sp.
TTCGGCCGGCAGGTGTTCGCCATCGGCACCAATCGCCGGACCGCGGAAATCTCCGGCATCCCGGTCAAGCGCGTCATCGTCCTTGTGTTCACGATCTCGGCGATCTGCGCGACCATCGGCGCGCTGCTTTACTCGACGCGGCTTGAGGCGGGGCGACCGACGCTCGGCGACGGCAACTTCCTGCTCGATGTCATCGGCGCGACCGTGATCGGCGGCACGAGCCTTTTCGGCGGCAAGGGCAAGATCATCTGGACGGTGTTCGGCGTCTTCTTCTTCGTGCTCCTGTCGAACACGCTGAACCTGATGAACCTGTCTTCGTTTCATATCGACATGGTCAAGGGCGCCGTCATCGTCGCGGCCGCATTGCTCGATGTGCTGCGAACGCGTCTGATCCGGGGGGAAGGATTATGACGGCCCTTCTGTCGTTCCAGGATCTGCGCAAGGAGTATTTCGGCGTGCCGGCGGTGCGCGATCTGACGCTCGACATCCGCGCCGGCGATGTCGTGGGCGTGATCGGCGAGAATGGAGCCGGCAAATCCACCTTGATGAACATGATCGGCGGTGTCGTGCCGCCGACCGCCGGCGAGATGCGCTGGCAGGGCCAACCTTACCACCCGCGCTCGCCGAGCGATGCGACCATGCGCGGCATCGCTTTCATCCACCAGGAACTCAACCTCTTTACCAACCTGACGATCGCCGAGAACATCTTCGTCGACGGTTTTCCGTCGCGTTTCGGCCTGATCGACCGCGCGGCCATGCGACAGCGCACCGCCGACCTTCTTCAGCAACTCGCGCTCGACGTGTCCCCCGACACCGATGTCGACAGCCTTGCGCCGGGCGAACGGCAACTCGTCGAGATCGCCAAGGCGTTGCACCGCGATGCCGAACTGATCATCTTCGATGAGCCGACCACCTCGCTCACGCCGCGCGAGACCGCGCGGCTGTTCGAGACGATCGAGCGCCTGAAAGCCGACGGCAAGACGATCCTCTACATCTCCCACATCCTTGGCGATGTGAAACGGCTGAGCGATGCGATCGTCGTGCTGCGCGATGGCCAACTGGTCGGGCAGGGGCTGGCGTCGGATTTCGATGTTCCCAAGATGATCACCGCCATGATCGGCCGCGCGCTTGGCGGCCTGTACCCCGAGCGCACCGCGCACCCGCGCGACGATCTTCTGTTCTCTGCCACCGGCCTGACGCAACCGGGCATTCTGGAGAACGTTTCCTTCGATATCCGGGCCGGCGAAATCCTGGGACTGTTCGGTCTGATGGGCTCGGGCCGATCGGAGATGGCGCGCATCGTGTTCGGCCTCGATCCGCTCGAAAGCGGCACGGTGATGCTCAACGGCCAGCCGCTGACCGGTGGCGTGCGCGACCGCATCGCCCGTGGCCTTGCCTTCGTCACCGAAGACCGGCGTGCCGAGGGTCTTTTGATGGACGCGCCGATCGCCGACAATCTCAGCCTGGTTTCGATCGAAGAGTTCGGGCGCACGCCGCTGGCCTTCCTCGATGACGCGCAACTGGCACGGCGCACTGAGCAGATGAAGGCCGACATGTCGATCAAGACCGGCGACATCCGCAGCCAGCCGGCGCGCGCGCTTTCGGGTGGCAACCAGCAGAAGGTGGTCATCGGCAAATGGCTGATGCGCCATCCGGCGCTGTTCATCCTCGATGAGCCGACGCGCGGCGTCGATGTCGGCGCAAAGTTCGAGATCTA
>CAZSFA010000337.1:0-1640 GCA_964606055.1 uncultured Oceaniradius sp.
CCGAAGTGATCCTGATGGACGAGCCCTGCTCGGCGCTCGATCCGATCGCAACCGCCATCGTCGAGGAACTGATCGACGAACTGCGCCAGAACTACACGATCGCCATCGTCACGCACTCCATGCAGCAGGCCGCGCGCGTTTCCCAACGCACCGCCATGTTCCATCTGGGAGAACTGGTCGAGGTGGACGATACCGAGACGATGTTCACGAACCCGTCCGAGAAGCGGACCCAGGACTACATCACAGGCCGCTACGGCTAACCGAACCAATCGCCGCCGGCACAAACGCGTGGCGCAATCAAGAGCAACGATCAATGTCCCAGCACACGGTCACTGCATTCGAAGAAGACATGAGCTTCCTGGCCCACAAGATTGCCGAGATGGGCGGCCATGCCGAGCGAATGCTCGAACAATCGGTGCGTTCCCTGGTCGAAAACGATCTTCTGCTTGCCCGCCGCGTCGTCACCGACGATCTCGTGCTCGATGAAGGCCAGCGGCTGATCGACGACAAGTCGGTGCTCGTCATCGCCCAGCGGCAGCCGGTCGCCAGCGACCTGCGCGAGGTGTTCGCTGCCATTCGCATCTCCACCGATCTGGAACGGATCGGCGATCTGGCAAAGAACATCGCCAAGCGCGTCGATGCCATCAACGACGGCATTCACGGCGTCCGGCTGGTGCGCAGCATCGAGCATCTTTGCGAACTGGCGTTGGCGCAGCTCAAGGAAGTGCTCGACGCCTACGGCAACCGTTCGACCGAAAAGCTGTCGATGATCCGCGATCGCGACGACGAAATCGACAGCATGTACACCTCGATCTTCCGCGAACTCCTGACCTACATGATGGAAGACCCGCGCAACATCACGGGCTGCACGCACCTGTTGTTCTGCGCCAAGAACATCGAGCGCGTCGGCGATCATGCCACCAACATCGCCGAGGCGGTCTACTACATGGTCGAAGGCGAGAAGATGCCGCCCTACCGGCCCAAGGATGACAAGAGCCATCGCATCAGCATCGGCGCGGTCGACGATTGATGCCGCATCGGCGCCAACGGGATCGGCTTGCCGGTGTCGCGGGGCGCGATCCGGCTGCGACACCGTCACGACCCGGGCAACAGGCGGGCAGGTGACGTGAGACGCGAACGGGACCAAACGGACCAAAGACGGAAGACGACGGCCATGGGAGCGACACCAAGGATCATGGTCGCAGAGGACGAGGAAGCGCTCAGTGTCCTGCTGCGGTACAATCTCGAATCGGAGGGCTACAAGGTCGATGCGGTGTTGCGCGGCGATGAAGCCGAAGTCGCCCTTCGGGAAGCGCCGCCGGACCTCTTGATCCTCGACTGGATGCTGCCGGGACTGAGCGGCATCGAACTGTGCCGGCGCCTGCGTGCCCGCCACGACACGCAGCGCCTGCCGATCATCATGCTCACCGCGCGCGGCGAGGAGAGCGAGCGCATCCGCGGCCTTGCCACCGGCGCCGACGACTACGTCGTCAAGCCGTTTTCGACGCCCGAACTGATGGCGCGCGTCAAGGCGATGCTGCGCCGGGCGCGGCCGGAGATCGTCGCGTCCCTGCTCAAGGTCGGTGACATCGAACTCGACCGGGAGACCCACCGCGTCTACCGCAACGGGCGGGAGATCA
>CAZSFA010000338.1:0-1625 GCA_964606055.1 uncultured Oceaniradius sp.
GTGCCGTCTTCGGCCTCGACCATGACCACGATGCCGCCGAGCACGTTGATGCCCCACTCGGTGCGGCTGCCGCGGTAGTCGCGATAGCGCGACATCGGCGTTGCGAACTTGGAATCGATGATCCAGTGGCCGGACGCCTGGTCGTGGTAGTCCGCGCCCTTGCCCGATCCGCCATAGACCTTGGCGACGATGCGTTTGATCTTGGGGAAACGGGACATGGCGGCGATCCTGAAGGCTGTGGATGGGTCGGGCAATGCGTCCACCCTAATCGTTTTGCGTGCGCCCAAGAAGCGCGCCCGCGCCCGACAAGGGCTTGCCTTTGGCCGCTCGATGCGCGTTGACAGGCACCGAACCCGATGACACCAAACCCCGGAACACCGGCCACGCACGATTGGCCGCCAAGGGACGGAGACAGCCATGAACACGATCGATCTTTCCCAACGCCATATCGCGGTCACCGGCGCAGCCCAGGGCATCGGCTTTGCCGTTGCGCGGCGCGCATTGGCTTCGGGCGCCAGCGTCACCATCTGGGACCGCGACGCAGAACTGGCCGCGCAGACCGTCGATACGCTGGTCGAAGAGGGAAAGGTCGATTTCGTGGCCGTCGATGTCTCCGACCACGACCAGGTGCGCGCCGCCGTCAGCCAGACGCTGGACCGCCATGACCGCATCGACGGCCTTGTCAACAATGCCGGCATTGCCGGCGTCACGGTGCCGATCGTCGACTATCCGGCCGACGAGTGGAAGACGATCATGGACGTCAACCTGCTCGGCCCGTTCCTGACATTGCGCGAGACGCTGCCGTCCATGATCGAGCAGAATTACGGACGCATCGTCAATGTGTGTTCGATCGCCGGCAAGGAGGGCAATCCCAATGCGGCTGCCTATTCAGCGTCCAAGGCCGGGCTGATCGCACTCACCAAATCGGCCGCCAAGGAGGTTGCCGACAAGGACATCGCGGTCAATTGCGTGACGCCGGCGGCGGCCAAGACCAAGATCTTCGACCAGATCAGCCAGACCCACATCGACTACATGCTGTCGAAAATCCCGCGGGGCCGGTTCCTTCAGGTCGATGAGGCGGCGGCGATGATCGTCTGGATGCTGAGCGAAGAGAACTCGTTCACCACCGGCGCCGCGTTCGACCTCTCGGGCGGCCGCGCAACCTATTGATGGGTTGTCGTAGTCCGGTGCGCGGCGATGCAGGAGGCGTGCGGGCCGCACGCTGATCCGCCAGATGAGTTGGCAGGTTGGCGGCGCCTCGGTGTCGTGCAGGACCGAGGCAGTCCATCGCTCACCAGCACTGTCTCGATCGGCGATGCTTGAAATTTCGCGCGCGATAAGAAAATGTGCGTTCGTGTAAAGTATGGGGTCCCATGCCGTTTCGGCAAGGGTGCGGCGGAGCGGCATGTCAGACACGAAGATCCGGAACATGGAGGAGTTCGCCGCGGTGAGCGGCATTTCGCGGCCGACGGTCTCCAAATACTTCAACGATCCCGAAAGCGTGCGACCGTCGACGCGTGAACGCATCGAGCGGGCGCTGCAGCGCTACGATTACCGGCCCAACATCTTCGCGATGAACCAGAACCGCAAGCTGACCAAGAATGTCGGCATCGTGGTGCCCTACC
>CAZSFA010000339.1:0-1600 GCA_964606055.1 uncultured Oceaniradius sp.
GGGCACCGTTGCCCAAGGCGTCCCGCACGGTCGGCAGGACAAATCCGGTGTGGCGTGAGGAGCCGTCGAACGCCACGCGTCGCGTCGTGTCCACGATTGCAGGGTTGCCGAACCGCCGTTCGACCAGATCGATGTAGCTGCCCGGCGTCATGTCAGGCACGGCTTTGACATGCGGCCCGATCTCCTCGCCCAGCACCTTTCGGAACAACGCGCCGATCAACGGGTGCGCCATGCAGCCGGCGATCGTCTCGATGCCGAGAATCTCGCCGGCGTTCGCGATCACCTGGTGACCGGCATTCAAAATGCGCAGCTTCATCGCCTCATAGGTGTGCACGTCGTCCGAAAAGGTGACGCCCACCCGATCGAGATCGGGCCGGCCGGCGCAGAAATCGTCCTCGACCACCCATTGGCGGAAGTTCTCGTGGGTCACCGGCGCCGCATCGTCGACCCCGAAGGCGCGCGCAAGCGCGATCTCCTTTGCGCCGGTCGCAGGCACGATGCAGTCCACCATCGCGTTTGGAAAGGTGCAGTGCGTGTCGATCCAGTCGGCAAGCTGCGGATCGGACAGCCTTGCCAAAGACACGACCGTCCGCCGCAGCACCGCGCCGTTCTCCTGCACATTGTCGCAGCTCAAACCCGTGAACGGGCCGAGCCCCGCATCGCGACGCTTGCGCAATGCCGCAACCATCGCCCCGAATGCCGTATGCGGCGTGTCGGGATGTTCGGCGTCGTGGCGGATGTCGGGATGGCTCGGGTCGAAGCTCTGGCTGACGGGGTCGATGTAATAGCCGCCTTCGGTGACGGTGAGCGTGACGATGCGGATGGCCGGATCGGCGAGTTGGTCGATCAGTGGCGCGTTGCCATCCTCGACCGGCAGGTAGCCGACCATCGACCCGATCACCTCGGCCGATGTCGCCGACGGATCGAGTTCGACCAGCGTCGTCAAACAATCCTGAGCCAGAAGCCTGTCGCGCATGTCGCCGTCGTAGGGCCGCACACCGCTTCCGATGATCGCCCAGTCGAGCGCCTGACCGTTCTGCATCAGCCGGTGCAGATACCAGGCCTGATGGGCGCGGTGGAAGTTCCCCACGCCGATGTGGACAATGCCGGCGCGGAGCGCGGAACGGTCATAGTTCGGGCGTGCGACGGACGCAGGCAGCCGGCCAAGGGTCGATTGCGACAGCCGCATCAGCTCATCCAGTTCCCGCCATCGACATTGTATGTCTGGGCGACGATGTAGTCGGCCTCATCGGAGGCCAGGAAGATCGCCATCCCGGTCAGGTCATCGGCCCGGCCCATCCGGCCAAATGGCACCGCGTCGCCGACCTCCCTTCTCTTCTGGCCCAGCGGCTTGCTCTCGTATTTGGCGAAATACGCGTCGACGCCGTCCCAGTGCTCGCCGTCGACCACGCCGGGCGCGATGGCGTTCACGTTGATGCCGTGCCCGATCAGGTCCAGTCCGGCGGACTGGGTCAGGCTGATGATGGCGGCCTTTGTCGCGCAATAGACGGCGACCAGCGGCTCGCCCCGGCGCCCAGCCTGGCTGGCCATGTTGATGATCTTGCCGCCGCCGCCGCGTGCGATCATGTGCCTGGCAACG
>CAZSFA010000340.1:0-1593 GCA_964606055.1 uncultured Oceaniradius sp.
GCGCCGCCGGGCCCCCCGGTTTTCCAGCAGGAGTTGCAGGACTTCGATGTCCGGCCGACGTTGCGGCCCGGCGACCAGGGCTTGGCCGCCGACATTCGCGTCAGTTGGACCGCCCCGTCCGACCCGACCGTTATCGGCGTTCGTTTGGAGTGGCGGCGCACCGCCGATCCGACGGTCATCGATGAGCGCGAGGTCTCGCGGGACAGGACCGTGGTTTTCCTGACCGAAGGCATCGTCGGTCTGACCGAGTACGAGGTTCGGCATGTCCTGGTGACCGACCCCGCGCGAGAGGTGGCGCCGTCCGCGTGGACGACCGTGACCACCGATGAGTCGCCGGCAACGGACATCACGGTCGAACTGCAGAACCTGGGCGAGGGGCCTTATGCGCAGATGGTCAAGGCGCGCGAGCGCATCGACCTGCTGTTGGCGCTGGGCGAGGCGCAGGCCGGCAATCTGGCAGTCGACACGGCCGATGAGTTCGTCGGTCGCCAGATCGTCGAAAGGCGCGTCGCCGGCGCGGTGGCCCGGCTGATCAAGGAGGAACTGGCGCGCGCCAGCGGCGATGCAGCCCTGGCATCGCAGATACAGGCGGTGCAGGCCGGCCTTGGCGATTTGCTGGCGCAGGGTTTGCTTTCCATCACAGCCTCGGCCAGCCCGTCGCTGGGCGCGGATGCCGAAGTGCTGTTCGCCGCCCGCGCTGAAGCGGGTGGAGATGCCGCCGAGGCGGCGCTCGCGCTGATCGCAACAGCACAGCCGGGCGGCGCCATCGATTCAAGTGTTCTGCTCAAGGCCAACAGCCGCATCCTGTTCATGGGCGCGGACGGGCTGGTCAAGGGCTCTCTGGAGGTCGACGGCGACGGCAAGCTGGTCATCGACGCCGGCAAGCTGCGCGAGATCGAGCTTGACGAAAAAATCACCATCGGCGGCGGTTTGCTTGAGATCGGCGTTTTGGCGCCCGGCATCGTTGGCATCCGGCAGCGCATCTGATGGCACAGCTTGCGCGCTATTATGACGGCACCCAACAGGTGTTTCGTCTGGTCAAGGCTGACGATGTCGACCCTTGGCATGTGAACGTCGACGATTACGGCGCATTGATCTTCGACAGCCTCAATCCCAACCAGGTCGTCGACACGGACCTGACCGTCAATGCCTGGGGCGACTTCACGCCGATCCCGTCCAACGACAATTGGAACCGGTTTCCCTATGGCGCGAGTTGGGGCCAGGCCACGCATGCTGTGCGTCGCACGCGCGTGAACGGCTCGTTGATCGCCGTGAACACGCAAGAACTGCTCCAGAACACCATCGGTGTCAGTTTCGCGCCGATGATCACAATGCAGCGGCGCGACACCGATGGCTGGACGCATATCGGAAGCGCGCGCCAGTCTGTTCGCACGCGCTCCGACAGCGGTTACACGATCGGTTTCGAGGAAAATGTCGCCTCCGGCGCATTTGTTTCTCCGCCGTCGTTCCACGGCCTGTCGGGGTATGGAGGCTTTACGGTCACCAACGGCATGGCGAACGAGGACGCCGGCGTTCAGGATGCCTATCGCGGCTATTGGCAGCCACGCCTCTATTGGGGGCTGCCGGCAGACG
>CAZSFA010000341.1:0-1585 GCA_964606055.1 uncultured Oceaniradius sp.
TCGTCGCCGGCTTGCCGTTGCCCGCGCCATTGGTCTTGGGCGCAGCGGTCTTGGATGTCGCGGACTTGGCGTTTGCCGTCTTGACCTCGGCGGTCTTGACATCTCCGGTCTTGGCGGCAGCGGCCTTGCTGCGGCGCGCGCGCTTGCGGCCGGTGCGCGTCAGATAGGCGACAACATCGCGGATGTGCACCATGCCGCGCGGATCGTCGAGCGTGTCGTCATAGACCGGCATGCGGCTGTGGCCGGAGGTCTCGAACAGTTTGAGAAGGTCGCCAAGCGTCGTCGTCAGGTCGACCGCCTCGATCTCGCCGCGTGGCACCATCATGTCGACCACGCGCACTTCGCGCAGCCGCAGGATGTTGTGCAGCATGACGCGCTCGTCGTCGGAAATGGTCTGGTCGCCGGTGCTCGGCGCGGCCAGCGCGTCCTGCAGGTTCTCGCGAATCGTCGCATTGGCCTGGGGCCGGAACAGATAGGCGAGGCGCTGGAAAAAGCCAGGCTGCTTGCGGGGTGGGATGATGGCCGGAAGGCCCGGACTCGAAGGCTCGGGTTCGGCACTTGCAGGCGCCTCGGGCGCCTTTGCGTCGGATTGTCGGTCTTCCATTGTCTTTCACGTGTCCGATATCGGCGCGTAGGGATCGTCTATCCCAAGATCAGCCAATATCGCGCGTTCAAGCTGCTCCATGGTTTCGGCATCATTGTCCTGAACATGATCATAGCCCAAAAGATGCAGGATTCCATGAACAATCAGATGCGTCAGATGGGCATCGACCGACTTGGCTTCAATGGCGGCCTCGCGTGCAATCGTCTGCCGGGCCAGAACGATGTCACCGAGCAGCGGCCCGGGCGCCTGTCCGGGCCGGATCGGAACCGCCGGAAACGACAGCACATTGGTCGGCCCGTCCTTGCCGCGCCACTGCGCGTTCAGGTCGGCGATCTCCGCATCATGGGTCAGGAGCAACGACAGTTCGGTGTCGCCGCCGGCAAGGTCGAGCCGGCCGAAGACGGCATCGGCCGCCCTTTCGGCGATGGCGGTCACCGCGCCTTGCCCGCCCCAGGCCGGATCGTTGATCGCGATGTCGATGGTCGGTGCGGCCAGCGGTCAGCCCTTGGCGTTGCGGTCATAGGCGTCGACGATGCGGCCGACGAGCGGATGGCGCACCACATCGGCCGCCGAAAAACGCACGGTGACGATGCCCTCGACCTCGCGCAGAAGATTCAGCGCCTCGACCAGCCCCGATTTCTGGCCCGGCGGCAGGTCGACCTGGCTGGGATCGCCGGTGACGATCATGCGGGCGTTCTCGCCCAGCCGGGTCAGGAACATCTTCATCTGCATCGATGTGGTGTTCTGCGCCTCATCGAGGATCACGGCGGCGTTCGACAGGGTGCGGCCGCGCATGAAGGCGAGCGGCGCGATCTCGATGACGCCGGCCGACAGCGCCCGCTCGACCTTGTCGCCGGGGATCATGTCGTAGAGCGCGTCATAGAGCGGCCGCAGATAGGGATCGACCTTCTCCTTCATGTCGCCGGGCAGAAAGCCCAGGCGCTCGCCCGCTTCCACGGCCGGGCGCGACAGGATGATGCG
>CAZSFA010000342.1:0-1580 GCA_964606055.1 uncultured Oceaniradius sp.
CGCCTTGATGTGCGGGTGGGGGTCGTAGCCGGTGATCTCGAAGTCCTCGAAGGCGAAATCGAAGATCGTCGGCACGCGGCGCGTGATCGCAAGCTTTGGCAGCGGGCGTGGATCGCGCGACAATTGCGTCTCCACCTGCTGAAAATGATTGGCATAAATGTGTGCATCGCCGAGCGTGTGCACGAAGTCACCCGCCTCAAGCTGGCAGACATGGGCGATCATGTGCGTCAGCAGCGCATAGGAGGCGATGTTGAACGGCACGCCCAGAAAGATGTCGGCCGAACGCTGGTAGAGCTGGCAGGAGAGCTTGCCGTCGGCGACATGGAACTGGAACAGGCAGTGGCAGGGCGGCAGGGCCATCTCGTCGACCAGCGCCGGGTTCCAGGCCGAGACGATGTGCCGCCGCGAGGCGGGGTTGGTCTTGATGGCCTGCATGAGTTTGGAAATCTGGTCGATCGTTGCGCCATCGCCTGCCGGCCACGAGCGCCATTGCGCGCCGTACACCGGACCCAGATCGCCGTTTTCGTCGGCCCATTCGTCCCAGATCGAGACGCCGTTCTCCTTGAGATATGCGATGTTGGTGTCGCCGCGCAGGAACCACAAAAGCTCATGGATGATCGAGCGCAGATGCAGTTTCTTGGTGGTGACCAGCGGGAACCCGTCGGCGAGATCAAAGCGCATCTGGTGGCCGAAGACCGCGCGCGTGCCGGTTCCGGTCCGGTCGGGCCGGTCGATACCGTTGGCCATGACATGGCGCATCAGGTCGTGATATTGCCGCATGGCCGATCAATGGGCGATTCCGGCGCGCGCGTCCATCGCCAAAGGCCGATTGGCTGTGGCCAACGCCAACACGAAAAAGCCCCCGCGCGACCGGCGGGGGCCTGGCTGGTGGATGCGGTCGCGCCTCAGAGGTCGCCCAGTTTTCCGAAGTGTTTGGCGACCAGGTAGTAGAAGGTGACGCGCGACTTGTTGCGGTCGTCCTTCATCTCCTCGCAAACACGGGAGATGACCTCGTCGGCGGCCGCCTCGTCGGCGACGTCCAGCTTCTTCTGGCACCATTTCTCGCGTACCCGCGCCAGTTCGGACGGATCGGAGCACGACACCAGCGACGCATCGCGCGAGCGCAGCGCAATGCCCAGATGCTTGACGATCTTGTCGACGGTTCCGGCATCGGCGCCCGCATCATAGCGTTGCACGTCGGCGAAATATTCACTCATGGGACAGTCCCCCTCATGGTTCTGGACAGCTCAAAAAACCAAGCTTCGACGGCAGGCTCGTTGGACCAGTTCCGCCTGTCAGCCTCCCGTGGCGACTGTTCTTGACCGCCGTTGGGTTGTCAACTGCGTTCACAAACCGGCAATGGCTTTGAATTCGCCGCACTTTCCGCCTATATTGGTCCTGCCGGCTTGCCGGCTATGGCAATAAACTGGCGATACAATAAGCCATTCGGACCCGGGGGCGGTACCCGGCGCCTCCACCAGGAACACTGGACCGGCCAACCGACCGGCATCGACAACGGGCCCAGGAGAACGGGCCCTGACGAGCGACGATCGAGACGGACCAGTGCTGCTGATGGGGGC
>CAZSFA010000343.1:0-1576 GCA_964606055.1 uncultured Oceaniradius sp.
GGTGCCGCTGACCCGCTATTCGACGGTCGCGGGCATTCCGTTGCCCGATCTGGTCAAGATGGGCTGGACCACCAAGGACAAGCTCGATGCGATCGTCCAGCGCACCCGCGACGGCGGCGCCGAGATCGTCGGCCTGTTGAAGACCGGATCGGCCTATTACGCGCCCGCCGCCTCGGCGATCGCGATGGCCGAGAGCTACCTGCTCGACAAGAAGCGGGTGCTGCCTTGCGCGGCGCACCTGTCGGGCCAATATGGCGTCAAGAACATGTATGTCGGTGTGCCGGTGATCGTCGGCGCGGGCGGCATCGAAAGGGTCATCGAGATTTCGCTGAACAAGTCCGAACAGAAGATGTTCGACAAGTCGGTCTCGGCGGTCGCCGGTCTGTGCGAGGCGTGCGTGAACATCGCGCCGAACCTCAAATAGCAACACGAGGGCTGCCCGGGGCAGCGCCTGGAGGACGGCGTCAATGGCGATGAGACTGCTATTTGCCGGTGCGGGCCTTGCGGCCGCAGCGCTTGTCGCAGTGTCCGCGCAGGCCGTCGAGAGCACCTACACCACGCTCGATCTGGATGCGTGCGCGGTGCTCGACCAGGACGACGAAACGGGCAGCGTGCTGTTGTCCTGCCCCGGTTTCGGCGACTATCCGGTCTTCGTGGCCGAGGGCGACCTGCGCATGGATGTCGACTATGGCGCGCAAAACGGGCTGTGGCAGAGTTTTGCCTCGTTCAACGCCGTCAACCAGACCGTGGAATGGCGCGTTGACGGCGACCGCGCGCTGGCGACGATCCTGCGCTATTTCATCGACACGGGCGATGGCACGCAGGTCGAGGCGCTGGTCGTCTCCAAGGTCGCCAATGACGGCATCGCCGGCTGCGTGACGGCCATCGTCGATGCCGGCATCGAGCAGGCCAACGGCGTGGCGCGGGGGGCTGCGGCACATGCGCCACGGTTCAACTGCGGCCATGACCGGCCGATCGCCATCGGTCCGGAAGACGGCTTCGCATTCAGCTTCACCAATGCCATCGGCGAGGGCCAATAGGCAGTTCATCCCAAGCAAGGGCTCATTCATGAACATTCACGAATACCAGGCCAAGCGGCTTTTGCATTCCTACGGCGCACCGGTCGCATCCGGTGTTGCGGTCTATTCGGTCGAGCAGGCCGAAGAGTGGGCCGCCAAGCTGCCGGGGCCGCTCTATGTGGTCAAAAGCCAGATCCATGCCGGCGGACGCGGCAAGGGCACGTTCAAGGAACTGGACGAGGACGCCAAGGGCGGCGTGCGGCTGGCCCATTCGGTTGACGAGGTGGTCGAGCACGCCCGCGAGATGCTGGGCAACACGCTGGTGACCAAGCAGACCGGCCCGGCGGGCAAGCAGGTCAACCGGCTTTACATCGAGGACGGCGCGGACATCGACCGCGAACTCTACCTGTCGATCCTGGTCGATCGCGTCACCGGCCGCCCGGCCTTCGTGGTCTCGACCGAGGGCGGCATGGACATCGAGGCGGTCGCCGAAGAGACGCCCGACAAGATCACCACGCTGCCGATCGACCCGATCAAGGGCATGACGGACACCGACT
>CAZSFA010000344.1:0-1572 GCA_964606055.1 uncultured Oceaniradius sp.
ACAATCCGTGTTAACCGGACGTTTATGATGTTGTCACACGCGCGCGTCTGGGAAGCGATTGATTTGCTTGCCGAACGCAACGACCTGTCGCCGTCGGGCCTTGCCCGGCGCGCCGGCCTCGATTCGACCACGTTCAACAAATCCAAGCGCTTCTCGGCCGATGGCCGGGCGCGGTGGCCGTCGACGGAATCGCTGGCCAAGGCAATCGCGGCCGCCGGCTCGACGATCGACGAGTTCGTGACGCTGATGGCGGGTGGCGAAGCAGGCGGGCGTCCGACATCGGTGATCGGCCTTGGCGAGCGCAAGCAGGCCATCATCAACGGCGCGCCGACGCGCGACGTACCGGTGATGGGTCTGGCGCAGGCTGGCGCCGGCGGCTTCTTTGACGATGCGGGCTATCCTGCGGGTCAGGGCTGGGAACAGGTCAGCTTTCCGGACACCGATCTGGGCGAGCATGTCTACGCATTGGAGATTACGGGCGATTCCATGGAACCGCTTTACCGCAATGGCGACCGCATCATCGTTTCGCCGACGGCCTCAATCCGGCGCGGCGACCGCGTGGTCGTGGGAACGCGCGGCGGCGAGGTGATGGCCAAGATCCTGCGCCGCCGGACGGACGAGCGGATCGAGCTGGCATCGGCCAATCCGGACCATGACGACCGGGTTCTGGCCGCGCAGGATGTGGAGTGGATGGCGCGCATTTTGTGGGCCAGCCAGTAGGCGCGCCGTGGCCGGCACGTGAACCATTGCGGGACAGGCTCCGCGCCGGTCAGCCGGTGGCGCGCGGCGTCAGTGAACCGGCCAGCGCTTTTGCAATCAATGCGCGTGTTTCCTCAACGCCATAGAGCGCGATGAACGAGCCGAGCCGAGGGCCGCGCTCCTGGCCCAGCAGCGTGCGGTAGAGCGCGTTGAACCAGTCCCCGGTGACGGCCGGACGCCCATCGGGCGATGTCCGCTTGGAGTCGAGATAGCGCTCGAACTGCCGGCCGACATCCAGGAGCGCGTCCTGGATGGCCGCGCCATCGCCGCGCGTCTCGTCGGGCAAGGCCGCCAGCGCGGCGTCCAGGGTCTCAAGCGCCGCGCGCTCGGTCGCATCGGGCGCGTGGAATCGCTTGGTCGGCCGCACGAAGTCGTTGAAGTAGTCCACCGCGTGGCCGGCCAGCGCATCCAGTTGCGGGTGGGTTTGCGCTGTCACGCCCGGCGCGTAGCGCGAGATGAAACCCCACAGCACGTCCTTGTTGCCAGCGTTCGATGCGCTGACCAGGTTGAGCAGCATGGCGAACGGCACCGGCATGTCAGCCTTGGGCGGCGCGCCCGAATGTATGTGCCAGACCGGATTGGACAGGCGTTGCGTCGCATCCTGGCGCTCGAAGGCGGACAGGTGGCTCAGATACTCATCGACCGTCTTGGGAATGACATCGAAATAGAGCCGCTTGGCCGTGCGCGGCTTTTGGAACATGAACAGCGACAAGCTCTCGGCGGGCGCATAGCGCAGCCATTCGTCTATCGTGATGCCATTGCCCTTGGACTTGGAAATCTTCTCGCCTTTCTCGTCGAGGAACAGTTCGAACA
>CAZSFA010000345.1:0-1558 GCA_964606055.1 uncultured Oceaniradius sp.
CGATCTATGTCGACGAGGCATTGGGCGATGCCCGCGCGCAGCAACTGGGCGATGGCCGCAACCGTACCTTCGCCAACTTCCGCGACGGCACCACGGCCATGCTGGTCGAGGGCGACTGGTTCTACCGGTCGGTAACCGCACCGGGTTCGGAGTTCGCCGTCGAGAACCGCGACGAGACGATGACCTGGGCCAAGATGCCCGCCAAGGCACCCGGCGAGGGCTGGAACGGTCAGGACTTCGTCACGATATCGGGCGGCACCGGTTGGGTCATCAATCCCAACACCGACGAACCGGAGCTGGCCTGGGAACTGCTGGCCTACATGAACTCGCAGGATCAACTGAATGCCTTTCAGGAGTTCCAACCACGCATCCGCATCCGTGACGACGTTCCGGTGCCTGCCGACGAGTTCCTGACCGAGACGTCCACCGCGCTTTTGCCTCTGACCACCGCCCGGCCCAATGACGAGAACTACAATGCGGTGTCTGCCGAGATTCAGCGGATGACCGAAGGCGTCGTGTCCGGTTCGCTGACGCCGGAGGAAGCCATGGCTCGCTACAAGGATGCCGTGATCGACATCGTCGGTGAGGAAAACACCGTTTCCAACATCTGACGGCCAAGGGGCGCGGACCCTCCCGTCCGCGCCCTGCTTCACGATGAAGACGTTTTCCCTACTCTCCCATCGTGCGGGGGCGGCTTTCATGGCGCCGGCCGGGCTTCTGGTCGGCGCTTTCGTGATCGTGCCCTTCTTCTGGGTGATCTTCGTCAGTTTCACCAACCGCACGCTTCTGGGCCGGACAGCCGCCAATCCCGAATTCGTTGGCTTTCAGAACTATGTCGACCTGTTCAGCTCGAACCGCTTTCTCGAACCGGGCGAGTTCGGCTTTTCACTGATCCTGACGGTCCAGTTTGTCCTCTTCTCGGCTCTGCTCGGGCAGGCGGTTTTGGGCATGCTTTTGGCCTGGCTCATCCAGCATGTTCCCAAGAGCGCCAAGAACCTGACCGAGACCGTGGTGATCGGCGCATGGATCCTGCCGGAGGTTGTGATCGGCTTTGCCTGGTTCGCCTTTCTTGACTACGACAACGGCACGCTCAACGGCATCTTGGGCGCGCTCGGCCTGCCGCCCGGCGACTGGTTACTCGATCATGCCTTCTGGGTGATCGTCTTCTTCAACACATGGCGTGGAACAGCGTTCTCGATGATGCTGTTCAGTTCTGCCTTTGCGTCCATTCCGCCGAGCTACTTCCAGGCTGCCGACGTCGCCGGCGCGTCGAGTTGGCAGAAGTTTCGCGACATCGGCCTGCCGCTGATCCGCGGACATGTCGTCACCGACCTGATCCTGATCACCATGTGGACTTTCAACGTGTTCACGCCGTTCCTTCTCACGCGCGGCGGGCCCGGTGGGCAAACCGAAATCCTGTCGATCTATACGTATCGGGTCGCGTTTCGCGATTTCGAATTCGGCATGGGCGCGGCCGTGGGCGTGGTCGTGATGCTGATCAATCTGGCCTTTGCGCTGTTTTATCTGTGGGTCGCGCGCCAGCGCCGGCCGGGGAGGG
>CAZSFA010000346.1:0-1548 GCA_964606055.1 uncultured Oceaniradius sp.
TGGACAATGACCATTCGCGATTCCGCCTCGGGCAACGCGGTCATCGGCGAATACACCCTGACCTTCGACGATGGTCGGGGCAGTGGCGGCACCCTGCAATCGGTCGTGAAGATCAGCGGCGGCGACTTCGATCCCGTTGCAGGTACCTTGGCGCTGGATGTCGATGGCGGGCCAATTACTGTCAAGATCGGCACGCTGGGCGACCCCAACGGCCTGACCCAGTTGTCGGACAGTTTCGCGCCCGTCTCGATCGTCAAGGACGGATCGCCGGTTGGCAACTTGTCGGCGGTCGAGGTCGATGCGAATGGCTACATGCACGCCATCTACGATATCGGCTTTACGCGCACCATCTACCAGATCCCGCTTGTGGACGTACCCAACCCCAATGGGCTGATCGCCTTGAACAACCAGTCCTATCAGGTGTCGCCGGAAAGCGGGGCCTTCTTCTTGTGGGATGCCGGCACCGGCCCGACCGGTGATCTTGTCGGCTACGCGCGCGAGGAATCCGCGACCGATGTCGCTGCCGAGCTGACACAACTCATCACCACCCAGCGGGCCTATTCCTCGAACGCGAAGGTCATCCAGACCGTGGATGAAATGCTTCAGGAAACCACGAACATGAAGCGCTGATCTGACAGGCGCGGGGCGAAACCGGGATGAGCATCAACGGCACCCTCAGCAACGCCCTGTCGGGCCTTGTCGCGGCATCGCGCGCGGCGGAGGTCGTCTCGTCAAACATCGCCAATTCCCTGACGGATGGCTATGGTCGTCGCGAACTGGCCTTGTCGGCGGCATCGCTCGCGGGTGTCGGGGCCGGCGTTCGTGTGGATGGCGTGCGCCGGATGACAGATGTCGCACTTCTGACCGATCGGCGCGAGGCCGATGCCGGACTTTCGCATGCAGCAACGCTGCAGGACCTGTTTCTGAAACTTGAGAACAGCATCGGGCTGCCGGGGGAGGCTGGTTCGCTCAACCATCGGATCGACCGTTTCGAGGCCGCCTTGATCGAAGCGACCAGTCGGCCGGATTCGCAGCCGCGTCTTGTCAGTGTGTTGGGCGCGGCACAGTCCTTGGCAGAAAAGGTCAACGGCATCGCCGACGACATCCAGGAGATCCGGCAGGATGCCGACACCGGGATCGCAAACACGGTGGCTTTCCTGAACGATGCGCTGACCAAAGTAGCCGATCTGAACCGTGAGGTCCGGTTGCGTCTTGGGGCGGGGCAGGACCCCTCGGCCTTGATGGACCAACGACAGGTCATGATCGATACGATCGCGGATATCGTGCCCATTCGCGAGGTCGAACGTGACCACGGTGAGATCGCCTTGATTACGCAAGGCGGCGCGATCCTTTTGGATGGCAAGGCGGCCGAGTTCGGTTTTCTAGGCGTCGGCGTCGTGACGGCGGACATGACGCTGGGCTCGGGTGCGCTGGACACCCTCACCATGAATGGCGAGACGATCGATACGGCACGCCGCCCCCATGCGATGTCGGGCGGGCGTCTTGATGCCCTGTTCCAGATCCGCGACGTGGAAGCCGTCGCAGCGC
>CAZSFA010000347.1:0-1525 GCA_964606055.1 uncultured Oceaniradius sp.
CAAGGGCGACGCCGGCCAGAAACGCAATCGCAAAGGCCAGCGGCAGGGCGATGATGATCGAGGTCGTGTAGTTGGGCACGAACTGCTGCACGACGAACCCGGTATAGGCTCCGATCATGATGAACTCGCCATGGGCCATGTTGATGACGCCCATCACGCCGAAGGTGATCGCAAGGCCGATTGCCGCAAGGAAATAGATCGAGGCGAGCGACAAACCGTCGAGTGCAAGATCCGCAAACCCGTAAGCACTGACGCGGGCCTCGATCGACGCCAGCGTGGTGCGCGCCGCGTCGGTGACGGCCGCGGATCGTTCGCTGTAGGTCTCAAAGAAGACATGCGCCGCGACGGCCGCTGCCTGTTCGTCCGGCGTGATGGCCGGCGGTACGGTGCCCGCCTCGGTCAGCCTGGCATAGGCCCGATCCCGCGCATGATTGGTGTCCAACGTCGCCACGTCGAAGCCGGCAACCGCGCCGTCCACGATGTTGGCGATCAGCGCCGCATCACGCATATCCTCGTCGATCAAAGCGGGCGCAAGGCCCGCATCGACAAGCATCGCATAGGCGTCCTCGATGGTCAGGTCCGAACCCGGCTCAAGCACACGGGCGATGTTCCGGTTGTCGGGCAGCGCGTCGGACACGCGCGTCCGGGTCGACAGAAGCGGGTTGAGCGTGGCGCGCACGTCTACGGCAACATCGCCGGCAAAGCTCTCGATGGCCGCAACGCGCGCGGCCTCGTCGTCATCAAAGCTCGCCGTCAGCAGCCGTTCGAGGCGCTGCTTTCGTGCGAGGAGACCGGGATCGGTTTCGCCTTCGATGGAGGCGCGCAGCGCTTCGAGATGCGATTCCTCAGGATCGCGCTCGATGGCTGTCAGGCCCGCGTCGCGGCGGGCGGGGTCCGGATCGGACAGCTGAAACTGGACCAGCGCCGCGGCGATCACGCCACGCACACCGCTGTTGGGACGCAACTGGCTCATCGCGTCTTCGGGCACCTCTGCGACGACGTCGCCGGTATCGATGTCGATCAACCGCATCGGATCGGCGTCTTCGTCCTCGACAAGGAAGAACAGCCCGTCCGCATCGCGCTGAAAGACGACGCGGTCGCTCCACCGTTCCAGAAACACCGTCGACCGGACGCTGCCGGTGGCTATGATCGCCTCGACGACAGGCCCGACCGTGCGGCGCGACGCACGCTCGATGTCGGCGCGGTTGTCCTGCAGCACGGTCTGGATCGGGCCCGTTTGCGCCTGCGCGAAACCGGCCGCGCCGAACAGTGCCGCCGCGAGAGCGAGAAGAAACCTGATCGCCATCAAACCGTTGCCCCACAAAGATCGGGAGGAGCGGTCACGCCCCTCCCCGGCTTTTCCGATTGCGATCAGTAGTTGGATTCAAGCTGCACGCAGGTCTCGGTTTCGGTGTTGAACATGCCGCAGCCCAACTCCTGCCAGTTCGATGTCAGAACGGCGCTTTCGGCCAGGAAGTCGGTCCAGGCATCGCCCGGCACTTCTTCGGTCTGGCTGATGATGTCG